>NZ_JBJJBR010000003.1:0-500 GCF_045449635.1 Sabulicella flocculans
ACCCGCTGGCCCCCCTCCCCCCCGGCAGCGCCATTTCCGCCCCCGCGCCGGTGGCCGCGCCCCCCGGCCCGCCCGCCGCGCCGGCCGGCGCTTCGAACGCCGTGCCCACCTGGCAGGGCGAGGTGATGGCGCGCCTGCGCCGCGCCCAGCGCTACCCGGACGGCGCCCGCGCCCGGCGCGAGGAAGGTGTGGTGCTGGTGGCCTTCACGCTCGACCGCGCGGGCCGCGTGCTGGGCGCCCGCCTCGCCCGTCCCGGCGGCTCGCCGGAGCTGGAGGCGGAGGCGCTGGCCCTGCCGCAGCGCGCCTCGCCCCTGCCGCCGCCGCCGGCGGAACTGCCGGGCGAGACGCTGACCATCACCGTGCCCGTGCGCTTCAGCCTGAGGTGGGGGGGGGGGGGGCCCCCCCCCCCCGGGGGGGGGGGGCCCGCCCCCCCCGGGGGGCGGGGGGGGGGGGGGGCGGGCGCCCGCGGCCGCCCCCCCGCCGCGGCGGGGGGGGCGCCG
>NZ_JBJJBR010000003.1:510-74941 GCF_045449635.1 Sabulicella flocculans
GGGGCCCGGGCGTTACAGCGGTTGGGGCGGGGCCTGCGGCCCGTCACCTCTGGCGTGTTCCGGGCCCTCCCCGCCGTCCGGCCCTGCGGGCCGGACGGCTACGCCGGGCGCCGCCCTCCGGGCGGCTTGGCTTCGGCCCTCTGAAGGGGGCCGGCGCGCGCCGTGCGCGCGCATCCTTCGTGCGCGGCGCTGGTCTTGGGTGGGTGGCGCTGGCTGGCCGGCGCTCGCCTGGCGGCGTTGCGCCTCTGGCTTCGGGAGCGGCGCTGGTTTCTCGGCGTGCGATGCCGGCTGGCCGGCGCTCGCCTGGCGGCGTTGCGCCTCTGGCTTCGTGCGCGGCGCTGGTTCCTCGGCGTGCGATGCCGGCTGGCCGGCGCTCGCCTGCGGCGTTGCGCCTCTGGCTTCGGGGGCTGCGCTGGTCTTGCGGAGTGGCGCTGGCTGGCCGGCGCCCGCCGGTCAGGGCAGGCGGGCGGCCAGCGCCGCGAAGGCCCGCGCGCGGTGGGAGAAGCGCGCCTTCTCCTCCGGCGCCATCTCGCCGAAGCTTCGCGCCTCGCCATCGGGCACGAACATCGGGTCGTAGCCGAAGCCCAGCGTGCCGCGCGGCGGGGCCACCCAATGGCCCTCGCAGTGGCCCTTGGCGTGCTCCACATGCCCGTCGGGCCAGGCCAGGGCCAGCACGGCGACGAAGGCGCAGCGGCGCTCCGCGCTCGCATCCTCGCGCGCGATGCGCGCCATGGCCGCACCGTAGTCGCGCCCGCCGCCCGGCAGCATCGCCCAATCCGCCGTGCGCACGCCCGGCGCGCCGCCCAGTGCCGCCACCTCCAGCCCGCTGTCATCCGCCAGGGCGGGCAGGCCGCTGGCCCGCGCCGCCGCCAGCGCCTTCAGCGCGGCATTGGCGGCGAAGGTCTCGCCCGTTTCCTCCGGTTCCGGCAGGCCCAGGCTGGCGGCGGAGACCACCTCCAGCCCATGCGGCGCCAGCAGGGCGGCGAATTCGCGCGCCTTGCCGGCATTGTGCGTGGCCAGGACCAGCCGGCCGGGCGCCAGGCGCCTCACGCGCCGATGGCCGCCTTCTGCGCCGCCACCAGCCGCGCCACGCCGTCGCGCGCCAGGTCCAGCATGGCCAGGAACTGCGCCTCGGTGAAGGGCGCGCCCTCGGCGGTGGCCTGCACCTCCACCAGCGCGCCCCCGCCGGTCAGCACGAAGTTGGCGTCGGCGCCGGCCGCGCTGTCCTCGGCGTAGTCAAGGTCCAGCACCGCCTCGCCATTCACCACGCCGCAGGAGATGGCGGCGACGTGGTCGGTCAGCGGGATGGCGGCCATGACCTTGTTGCGGACGCAATGCCCGAAGGCCAGGTGCAGCGCCACCCAGGCGCCGGTGATGGCGGCGCAGCGGGTGCCGGCATCGGCGTTCAGCACGTCGCAATCCAGCGTCACCGTCAGCTCGCCCATCGCCTTGCGGTCGGTCACGGCGCGCAGGGAGCGGCCGATCAGGCGCTGGATCTCCTGCGTGCGGCCGCTCTGCTTGCCGCGGGCGGCCTCGCGGTCGCCGCGGGTGTGGGTGGCGCGCGGCAGCATGCCGTATTCCGCCGTCACCCAGCCCAGCCCCTGGTTGCGCATGAACGGCGGCACACGACCTTCCACCGAGGCGGCGCAGAGCACCTCGGTGTTGCCCATGCGGATGAGGCAGGAGCCTTCCGCATGCTTGCTGATGCCCGTCTCGATGGAGATGGGACGGAGCGCTTCGGGGGTGCGGCCGGAGGGGCGCATGGCTATACCTTGCCTCATGAGTAGGTGGTCGCGGGCATTACGCCCAAAGGAGGACGGGTGACCAGGGGTGGGGCTGCGGAAGCGGCGGACACGACGCTGCACGAGGTGACGGTGGGGCTGGGCCAGACGGCCGCCTTCCGCCTGTTCACCGAGGGGTTCGCGCGCTGGTGGCCACGGGAATACTCGTGGTCCGGCGACGCGCTGGTCGGCATCGGGCTGGAGGGGCGGGAAGGCGGCGCCTGCTTCGAGATCGGCCCGCACGGCTTCCGCTGCGACTGGGGCCGGGTGACGCAGTGGGAACAGCCGCGGCTGCTGGGCTTCACCTGGCAGGTCGGCCCCGACCGCACGCCGCAGCCCGACCCCAGCAAGGCTTCCCAGGTCGCGGTGGCCTTCGTGCCGGAAGGCGCGCGCACGCGGGTGCTGCTGGCCCATCGCGGCTTCGGCGCGCACGGGGAGCGCGGCATGTCCTACCGCGAGGAGATGGGCAGCCAGATGGGCTGGCCGCTGCTGCTGCGCCGCTACGCGCAGCTGGCGGGGTAGGGCGCCCCGCCAGCCGCCGTCAGACGATCCAGGGCAGGTCGGTGTCCTCCACCGGCGCGCCGAGGCGCGTCAGCAGCACGTGCACCTGCCCGCGGTGGTGGGTGCCGTGGTTGAACATGTGCGTCACCAGCAGCCAGCGCGGGCGGGTGCTGGTCATGCCGCGGCTGTTGGTCCAGGTCAGGTCGCCGGCCAGGGCGGGGGCGTCCAGCCCGGCGGCCCAGGCCTCCATGCGTGCGTCCTGGTCGGCGCGCAGGGCGCGCATGGCGTCCCAGTCCGCATGCATCGCCGCCCCCTCGCGCGGGTTGCCGCCCGGCGCCGGCCAGCCGGCCAGGCGCGCCATCCAGGCCGCATCCGCCCAGCACAGGTGCGACAGCGTGGCATGCACCGAGCCGAAGAAGGCGCCCAGCTCCTCCCGCCGCTGCGCCTCGGTCAGCGTCGCGGCGCTGCGGTACAGGCGGCGGTTCATCTCGGCGTTGTAGGCCGCCATCGCGCGGACCCAGTCGGGGGAGATCATGCGGCCTCCTTGTGGAACAGCACCACGTCGCGCAGCGTGCCCTGCTCATCCTCCTCGCAGCGGGGGATGCGGCCGGTTTCGACCCAGCCCTCGGCGCGGTACAGCGCCTCGGCGGCGGTGCCGGCGCGGGTGTCCAGCGTCAGCAGCGGGCGGCCCCAGGCGGCGGCGGCCTGGGCGGCGCGGCGCAGCAGGGCGCGGGCCACGCCGCGGCGTTGCAGGGCGGGGGCCACCAGCAGCTTCTCCAGCTCGGCGCGGCGGGGCTGGTTCTCCTGCGCCGCGACGTGCAGCTGCGCGCTGCCGGCCAGGGCGCCGTCCAGCCACGCCACCAGCAGGATGCGCGCCCCGCCCGCCACCTCCGTCGTCACGCCCTTCCAGAAGGCGCGGGCGCGGGCGGGCTCCAGCGGCGCGCGGAAGGAGAGGGAGCCGCCCTGCGCCACGCAATCGGCCAGCAGCCGCGCCAGCGGGCGCTCGGCGCTGGCGGCGGCGGCGGCATCCAGCGCCTCCACCACCAGCCCGGCGCAGGGCTTGCTGTAGCGGAACTCCAGCGAGTTGGAGAGGTCGTCCAGGATGCGGATGGCGCCCTGCCGGACATAGCCCGCCTTCTCGTAGAAGGCATGGGCAGCGAGGAAGCGCGTGTCGGTCCACAGCACCAGCCGCCGCGCGCCATGCGCCCGCGCATGGTCCTCCGCCACCGCCAGCAGGCGCTGCGCCAGGCCGGTGCCGCGCGCCGCCTTGTCGAGATACACGCGGCAGATTTCCCAGCCCTGGTCCTCGTCGCGCAGGGGGCGGGCGGCGATCATCCCGTGCGCGTCCTCGGAAAGCCACAGCGCGCCGCCGCGCTCGGCGAAATGCGTCGCCAGGTGCAGCAGCTCGGGCAGCTCGCCATGGAGGTCGAACACCACGCCGGGGTATTCCGCCCAGGCCTCGCGTACCAGGCGGATGTAATGGGCGGCGTCGGCGTCGGTGCCGGGGCGGATCATCGGGCGCACCTCCGCCCCGGCCGCGCACGGCGCCCCCCGCCGCCCAGCCGCCCGCATCCCAGCGGCGCGGCGCGAGCCGGGCGGCCGGAGGCCGCGCCCGGCGCCCGGGGGCGCGAAAAAGCCTCGGTGGCGGCGCCGCGCGGCATCGCCGCCAGGCTCAACCCGCCAGGCCGTCGCAGAAGCGGCGGATGCGCGCCATCGCCTCCTCCAGCGCCGCCATGCCGGTGGCGTAGGAGATGCGGACATGCGGGCTCATGCCATAGGCCGCGCCCTGCACCACGGCGACGTGCGCTTCCTCCAGCAGGGCGAGCGCGACATCGGTGTCCGTCTCCAGCAGCCGGCCCGCGGGGGTGCGCTTGCCCAGGCAGCCGGCGACGGAGGGGAAGACGTAGAAGGCGCCCTCCGGCACGTGGCAGGTGATGCCGGGGCAGGCGTTCAGCGCCGCCACCACGAAGTCGCGCCGCGTGCGGTATTCCGCCGCGCGTTCCCGCACCAGCTCCTGCGGCCCGTCCAGCGCCGCCACCGCCGCCGCCTGCCCGACGGAGGAGACGCCGGCGGTGGCCTGGCCCTGCATGTTGAACATCGCCTTGATCAGCGGCGCCGGCCCGCCGGCGAAGCCGATGCGCCAGCCGGTCATCGCGTAGGTCTTGGAGCAGCCATTGACCGTCAGCGTGCGCGGCTTCAGCCGCGGCTCCACCTCGGCGATCGTGCAGAACTCGAAGCCGTCATAGACCATGTGCTCGTACATGTCGTCGCTCATCACCCAGGCGTGCGGGTGGCGCAGCAGCACCTCCGCGATGGCGGCCATCTCGGCGCGCGAACACGCGGCACCCGTGGGGTTGGAGGGGAAGTTGAGCATCACCCACTTGGTGCGCGGCGTGATGGCGGCGTCCAGGTCCTCAGGGCGCAGCTTGAAGCCGTTGTTCTGCGGGCAGGGCACCGTCACCGGCACGCCGCCGGCCACCTTCGCCATGTCGGCGTAGCTGACCCAGAAGGGCGAGGGGATCACCACCTCGTCGCCCGGGTCCAGCGTGGCCATGAAGGCGTTGAAGATGGCCTGCTTGCCGCCATTGGTGACGATCACCTCGTCATCCGCGTAGTCCAGCCCGTTGTCGCGCTTGAACTTGCGGCGCACCGCGGCCTTCAGCGCCGGGGTGCCGGCCTGGGGCGGGTACTTGGTCTCGCCGCGCAGCGCCGCCTGGTGCGCGGCCTCGATGGCGTGGGCGGGGGTGGGGAAGTCGGGCTCGCCATTGCTCAGGCTGATGACCGCCACCCCCCGCGCCGCCAGCTCCCGCGCCTTCTGCCCCATCACCACGGAGGCGGAAACCTGGACGGCGGCGAGGCGCTGGGCGAGGGCGGGCATGGCGGCAACCTGTGGCGTGGCGGGGAAGGGGCCGACCATAGGCCCGCGCCGCCCCTGTCGCCAGATGGCCCGCCTTGGGCTAGACGCTGCCGCCATGCGCCACTTCCTGGATTTCGAGAAGCCGCTCGCCGAGCTGGAGGGCAAGGTGGAGGAGCTGCGCCGCACCACCGATGCCGGGGGCATCGACGTGGCGGAGGAGGTCGCGCGGCTGCGCGACAAGGCCGAGAAGCTGCTGGCCCAGACCTACGCCCGGCTGACGCCCTGGCAGAAGGCCCAGGTGGCCCGCCACCCCGAGCGCCCGAAGTGCCTGGACTACGTGGCCGGCCTGATCGAGGAATGGACCCCCCTGGCCGGCGACCGTGCCTTCGCCGACGACGCCGCCGTCATCGGCGGGCTGGGGCGGTTCCGCGGCCGCGCCGTCGCCGTGCTGGGCACGGAGAAGGGCACCGAGACCGAGAGCCGGGTGAAGCACAATTTCGGCATGGCCAAGCCCGAGGGCTACCGCAAGGCGCGCCGCATCATGGAGCTGGCCGGGCGCTTCGGCCTGCCCATCCTGAGCTTCGTGGACACCTCCGGCGCCTTCCCCGGCATCGAGGCCGAGGCGCGCGGCCAGGCCGAGGCCATCGCCCGCTCCATCGAGGCCGGGCTGGCCGCGCCGGTGCCCTTCGTCGCCACGATCATCGGCGAGGGCGGCTCCGGCGGCGCCATCGCCCTGGCCGCGGCCGACCGCGTGCTGATGCTGGAGCACGCCATCTACTCCGTCATCAGCCCGGAGGGCTGCGCCTCCATCCTGTGGCGCGACGCCGCCCTGGCGCCCACGGCGGCCGAGGCGCTGAAGCTGACCGCCGAGGACCTGAAGCGCCTGGCGCTGATCGACCTCATCATCCCCGAGCCGCTGGGCGGCGCGCACCGCGACGGCGCCGCCACCGTGGCCGCGGTGGGCCACGCGGTGGAGGAGGCGCTGGAGCCGCTGCTGGCGCTGGACGGCCCCACCCTGACCGCGCGCCGGCGCGAGAAGTTCCTGGAGATGGGGCGCGGGCTGCCGGCGTGAGCGCGCCCGCGCATCGCGCGGCCTTCCTCGCCGCCTTTCCGGCGATCGGCACCGCCATCTTCGCCGGGGCGGTGGACCAGACCATCACCGCCACCGCCCTGCCGGCCATCGCCGCCGAGTTCGGGGTGGCGGGCCGCATCTCCTGGGTCGTGGTGGCCTACCTGATCGCCGGCACGGTCGCCGCGCCGGTGTTCGGCCGGCTGGGCGACGCCCACGGCCGGCAGCCCATGCTGCGGCTGGCCTTCCTGCTGCAGGGCGCCGGCGCGCTGGCCGCCGCCCTGGCGCCGGATTTCTGGGCGCTGCTGGCGGCGCGGGTGGTGCACGGCCTGGGCGGCGGCGCGCTGCTGACGCTGGCCATGGCCGTGCTGGGCGAGACGGTGCCCCCGCGCGAGCGCGGCCGCTACCAGGGCTACCTGGTGGCGTGCTTCATCTCCTCCTCGGCGCTGGGGCCGCTGCTGGGCGGCTGGCTGACGGCCCAGTGGGGCTGGACGGCGGCGTTCTGGTTCGGCCTGCCGCTCTGCGCCCTGGGCCTGCTGGCCACCTGGCGGCTGGAGCGGCGGCCCGGCAGCGGCGGCTTCGCGCTGGACCTGCCGGGGCTGGCCCTGTTCACCGCCTTCGTGCTGGTGCTGGTGGCGGCGCTGGACCGCGTGCAGGGGCTGGACTGGGCGCTGGCCGCGCCCGGCCTGCTGCTGGCCGCCGCGCTGGCCGCCGCCCTGCTGCGCGCCGAGCGCCGCGCCCCCGACCCGCTGCTGCCGCCCGCCGTGCTGGGCGAGGCGACGGTGTGGCGCACCAACGCGCTGTCGGCCTGCGTGGCGGCGGCGCTGACCGCGCTGATCTCCTTCCTGCCGATCTACCTGTCGGTGGTGCGCGGCGCGCCGCTGGCCACGGTGGGGCTGATGCTGCTGCCGATGTCGGTGGCCGGCGGCCTAGGCGCGCTGGCCTCCGGCACGCTGCTGGCGCGCACGGGGCGCACCATGCTGCTGCCGATGTTCGGCCTGGGCTGCGGGGTGCTGGGCGTGTCCGGCCTGGCGGTGTTCGCCGGACAGGTGCCGCTGGCGGTGCTGCCCTGGTGGCTGGCGCTGTGCACCCTGGGCATCGGCACCACCTTCCCGGCGGTGCAGATCACCGTGCAGGCGGCGGCCGGGCCGGCGCGGCTGGGGGTGGCGACGGCGTCGGTGCAGTTCATGCGCAACCTGGGCTCGGCGGCCGGCACGGCGCTGCTGGGGGCGGCGCTGTTCGCCACCCTGGCGCTGATCGAGCCCGGCCTGGCCGAGCGCGTGATCGGCGGCGGCCGCGCCGCGCTGGCGGCGCTGGATGGGCAGGACCGCGCGGCGCTGGCGGTGGGCTTCCGCGCCCTGTTCGCCGGGGCGGCGGTGCTGCTGGGCGTGGCCTTCGTGATGGCCTGGCGGGTTCCCCTGCGGCGGATTTGAGACGAAGCTTCCGCCAACCAACACTGGAGGAAGCGCATGGACCGCGTCGGCTTCATCGGCCTGGGCAACATGGGGCGCCCGATGGCGTCCAACATCCGCCACAAGCAGTTCCCGCTGGCCGCCTTCGACCTGAACCCCCAGGCGGTCGCCGCCCTGGTGGAGCTGGGCGCCGAGGCCGCACCGGACGTCGCCGCCCTGGCCCGCGGCGCCGACGTGGTGGTGACCATGCTGCCCGGTCCGAAGGAGGTCTCGGCCACCGTGCTGGGCCCCGTGCTGGCCAACATTCGCCCCGGCAGCGCCGTGCTGGACATGAGCACGGTGGACCCCGAGACGACCGACGCCCTGGCCGCCGCCTGCGCCGCCAAGGGGGTGGGCTTCGTGGACGCCCCGGTGGGCCGGCTGGCGGCGCATGCCGAGCGCGGCGAAAGCCTGTTCATGGTCGGCGGCCACGAGGCCGACGTGGCGCGGGTGCGCCCGCTGCTGGAGGCGATGGGCACCACGGTGCACCATTGCGGCGGCCCCGGCGCCGGCACGCGCGCCAAGCTGGTGAACAACCACCTGGCCATCCTGCTGTGCCAGCTGAACGCCGAGGCGCTGAGCCTCGCCACCGCCTTCGGCCTGGGGCTGGACCGCATCCTGCCGGTGCTGCACGGCACCACCGCCACCAACGGGCAGCTGGCGGTGAACTGGCCCAACAAGGTGCTGAAGGGCGACACCGCGCCCGGCTTCGCCATCGACCTGGCGCACAAGGATTTGTCGCTCATCCTCGGCGCGGCCAATGCCGCGCGGGTGCCGCTGCCCATGGCGGCGGCGGGGCGCGAGGCCTTCTCCCTGGCCCGCGCGCGCGGCATGGGCGGCAAGGACTTCTCGGCGATGCTGGACGCGCAATGCGCCGCCGCCGGGGTGGAGCCGCCGCGGCTGGGATGACCTTCCGCCGGGCCGCGCCGGGGCCGGCCCCAGGCGGGGCGCCGCCGTCGCTGGGCGGCGACGTCCCGCCGGTGGGGCTGCCGGGCGCGCTGGCGCCCCTGCGTGGGTGATGCGCCGCCCTCAGCGGCGCATCATGCCCTTCTTGATCTCGCGCTCCACCGCGCTGCGCTCGGCCGACCCGATGCGGCGGATGATCTCCCGCACGATGGCGGGCGAGATGCGGTGCCGCTTGGCGAGGTAGGACACCTCCTCCTCGTGGTCGGCGGGCGCGGGCGCGGCGGCGCGCGCCGATGGCAGGCTGGTCATCGGGTCCTCCTCGGCGGCGCGCGGGGCGCCGCGGTGCATGGTCAGCCCTTGCGCGCCTTGCGCGCGGCGTAGCGCGCGTCGCGCGCCGCCTTCTGCTCGGCCAGCAGGGCCAGGGCGCGCTGCTTCTTGTCGGCGTCCAGCAGGGCGGCGCGCTCCGTGGCGGCCAGCGCCTCGCGGGCGGCCTCCTCGGCGGCGCGCAGCGCGGCCTGGCGCTCGGCCTCGGCGCGGGCGCGAGCCTCGGCTTCCTCGGCGGCGCGCAGGGCGGCCTGGCGCGCGGCCTCGGCGGCCTGGGCCTCGGCGGCCTGGCGCCGCGCCTCCTCCTGCGCCGCGTGGCGGGCGGCGCGGGCGGCGGCGAGGCTCACCTGCTCGGCCAGCCGCGCCTGCACCGCCGGGTCATCCGGGCCGGGGCGCTGGGCGAAGCGCTGCTGCGCCGCCTTGCGCGCCGCCTCGGCCGCGCGCTGGCGGTCGGCGTGGGTGTCGGGGATGGAGCTGCGTCGTTGGATGGTCCGTGTTCCTTGCCCGCCGCGCGGCGCCCGCGGCAGCCGGCCGGCGCGCGGGATGCGGGCGCGGGGGCGTCGCGGGGCGGGGGGGGACGGGAAGGATATGGGCGCGTCCGCCGCGCAGGGCAAGCGCGCAGGGCGCGGGTCAGCCCGGCGCGCCCGGCCCGGTGGGGGTCAGCCCCAGCCCAGCACCGCCAGCATCACCAGCCCCAGCGCGATGCGGTACCAGCCGAAGGGGGTGAAGCCGATGCGCGAGATGAAGGCCATCACCAGCTTCACCGTCGCCAGCGCCACCACGAAGGCGGTGAGGAAGCCCACCGCGATCAGCGCCAGCCCGTCGGAGGACAGCTCGTGCCGCACCTTCAGCAGGGAATAGGCGGCGGCGGCCAGCATGGTGGGGATGGCCAGCAGGAAGGAGAACTCGGCCGCCGCCCGGCGCTCCACCCCGCACAGCAGCGCCGCGATGATGGTGGCGCCGGAGCGCGAGGTGCCGGGGATCATCGCCAGCACCTGCCCCAGCCCGATCAGCAGCGCGGTGCCGGGCCCCATCTCCTCCAGCCGGCGGATGCTGGGCACGCGCACCCGCCGCTCGATCAGGATGATGGCGATGCCGCCGAGGATCAGCGCGGCGCAGACCACCCAGGGGTTGAACAGCAGCCCGGTGATGACGCCGTGCAGCGTGGCGCCCATCACCATGGCCGGCAGGAAGGCCAGCAGCAGGTTGACGGCCACCGCGCGCTCGTCGCTGCCGCGAACCAGCGCGCCGCGCGCCAGGGCCAGGATGCGCGCGCGGAACAGCACGATGACGGCCAGGATGGCGCCGAGCTGGATGGAGATCTCGAACGCCTTGCCCGGCGGGCCCTGGAAGCCGATCAGCTCGCCCAGCAGGATCATGTGGCCGGTGGAGGAGATCGGCAGGAACTCGGTCAGCCCCTCCACGAGGCCCATGAGGATGGCGTCGAGCACGTTGGATTCCCGGAATGGCGGCGCCATCAACGCGGCGGCCGCCCCCCCTGTCAACGCCCCGCCGTCAGGGCGCCGGCGGCCAGGGCACGGCGCGCAGGCCGCTGCGCCAGCCGTCGCTCGCCGGGTCCTCGGGGTCGCCGCCCTCGGCGGCCAGCGGGCGGCGGTCGCGGCCGGGCAGGGCGCCCTGCGTCGCCGGGTCGTGGCGGAAGCGCACGTCGCCCCACAGGGCCGGGCCGCCCGGCACGCGCAGCGGCGCCTCGCGCCCGTAGCGCGCCTCCAGCAGCGCGCCGTCGCGGGCGAAGCCCTGGCGGCCCGGCAGCGGGCCGATGCCGTGCGGCGCCACCATGGCGCCGGCGGGCGCCGTCACCTCCAGGAAGGCGCCGCCACGGGGTTCCAGCGCCACCTCCGCGCCTTCCGTCAGCGTCCAGCCCTGCCAGGCCACCGCCCTTGCCAGCTCGCAGCCGCGCAGCCGGCCGGCGGCGTCGAGCAGGACGCGGCGGCCGCAGGGCCAGCCCCCCACCGTGGCGGGCTCGTCGAGGTCGGCCTGCCAGCGGTCCGCGCCCTGGCGGTACAGCGACATCACGCCCGGCAGCCCCAGCACCGGCACCGGCGCCGGGCGGTTGGCCGCCCGTGGCGGGTCGTCCGGGGCGGGGAAGCGCACGCCCAGCACGCGGCGGCGCGCCGGGTCCTCCCAGGTGATGCGCGCGCCGGCCGGCAGCGCCACGCCATCCACCACCGCGGCTTCGGACAGGATCGTGGTCACGGACTCGTCGTGGCGCCGCTGCTGGAAGGACGACCATTCCTCGCTGGCCACCAGCCCGCCCACCATCGCCACCGGCGCCAGCAGGGGCAGCGCGCCGAGCGCGAGCACGGCGCCCAGGGGCCCGCCGGCCAGCCGCGCGCCCAGCAAAAGCAGCAGCCCGCCGGCCAGCAGCCAGGGCCAGATGTCCAGCGCCAGGAAGATCAGGCCGGCCCAGCCGAGGGATCCCTCACCCATGGCGGGCGAACGCGCTCAGGCCGGGGAGGTCACCACGAGGTCGTCGCGGTGGATGATCTCGTCGCGCCCGCGCCAGCCCAGGATGGCCTCGATCTCGTCGGAGCGGTGGCCGATGATGCGCGCGGCATCGGCGCTGTCATAGGCGGAAAGGCCGCGCGCCAGCTCGCGCCCCGCCTCGTCGCGCACGGAAAGCGCGTCGCCGCGGGCGAAGTCGCCGGAAACGGCGCGCACCCCGGCCGGCAGCAGGGAGCCGCCGCGGGCCAGCGCGCGCGCCGCCCCGGCATCCACCACCAGCACCCCGGCCGGCTGCACCGAGCCGCCGATCCAGCTCTTGCGGGCGCTGCGCCCCTCGGGGGCGGGCAGGAACCAGGTGCAGCGGGCGCCGTCCAGCAGGGCGCGCAACGGGTGCATCGCCTCGCCCTTGGCGATGGCCATGGCGCAGCCCGCGCCGGTGGCGATGCGCCCGGCCAGCAGCTTGGTGCGCATCCCGCCGGAGGAATAGCCGGGCGGCGGCTCGCCCCCCATCGCCATGATCTCCTCGGTGATGCGCGCCACCTGGGGGATGTGCGCCGCCCGGGGGTCCTTGCGGGGGTCGGCGGTGTAGAGGCCGTCAATGTCGGAGAACAGCACCAGCGCGTCGGCGCCGGTCATCTCGGCCACGCGTGCCGCCAGCCGGTCATTGTCGCCGAAGCGGATCTCGGCGGTGGCGACGGTGTCGTTCTCGTTGATCACCGGGATGCAGCCCAGCCCCAGCAGCGTGCTGAGCGTGGCGCGGGCGTTGAGGTAGCGGCGGCGGTCCTCGCTGTCCTCCAGCGTCAGCAGCAGCTGGGCGGCGCGCAGGCCGTGCGCCGCCAGGGCGGCGTCCCAGGCGCCGGCCAGGCGGATCTGCCCCACGGCGGCGGCGGCCTGCTTCTCCTCCAGCCGCAGGGTGCGGCGGGTCAGCCCCAGGGCGCGGCGCGCCAGGGCCACCGCGCCGGAGGAGACCACCACCACCTCCTGCCCCGCGCCGCGCAGGGCGGCGATGTCCGCCGCCACCGAGGCCAGCCAGGCGGCGCGCGGCGCATCCCCCTCCACTAGCAGGGCGGAGCCGATCTTCACGACGATGCGGCGGGCGGCGGTCAGGTCCATGGGCGGGGCCCGGTTTGCGGCGGAAGCCGGTTCCGCACAACCCCGGTCTGGACGCGCAACCCAGGGCTGTGCCAATCGCGGGGGATGCGCGCCCTCCCCCTGCTGCTGTGCGTCCTGCTGGCCGGCTGCGCCGAGGCGCGCCGCTGGTCCGGGCTGCCGGCCGCGCCGGAGGACCGCCTGGCCATCGCCGAGGCCGAGAGCGGCGAGGAGGACGAGGGCACCACCGTGGTGCGCATGGCGCTGGGCCGCCGCCAGGCCAGCGCGGTGCTGATCCAGGAGCAGGGGGAGCGGCGGATGTGGCGCGCCCCCGGCGGCGTGGTGGTGCAGACCGACGGCGCGCGGGTGACCGCCACCGCCGGGCTGCCGCGCATCCTGATGGCCACCCGCTTCGACGGGCCAGACCCGCTGGAGGACCCGAAATCCCTGCTGGGCCGCAGCGTGGAGGCGCGCCGGCTGGTGGACGTCGCCGCGGCCTCCCGCGCGCCGGAGACGATGCGCTTCGGGCTGGGCTTCGATTGCCGCCTGCGCGGCTTCCGCACGGAGGAGGAGGGGCAGATCCTCATCGAGGAGACCTGCCGCGCCCCGGGGCTGCGCCGCGTGGTCAACCAGTTCTGGGCCGACGAGCGCACCAACCGGGTGGGCTTCGCCGAGCAATGGGTGGGCGAGGGGCTGCAGCCCCTGGCGCTGGACTTCGAGCCGGACTGAGCGCCCTCAGCCCAGCTTGCGCGCCAGCTTGCGCGCCAGCAGCCAGCCCAGCAGGCCGCCCACCGGCCCGCCCGGCAGCAGCAGCAGCCAGCCCACATGGGCCTTCTGCACCACCAGCCCCAGCCCGATGCCCAGCATCATGCCGCCCACCAACGCGCCGGTGACGCCGGCGGTGAGGCCCAGGACCAGGATGTCTTCGCGGGTGACCATGGCGGGCATGAAGGCGCGCCGCCGCGGTTTGACAAGGGGCGGCGCCCGCCCTAGACCCCCCGGCATTCCTGGGAACGCGGACGCGGCCGATGCCGCGCGCCCGCCGCCGCGCGCCAGCGCGGGGGACTACCGGGACACCCCGCGGCAGGCCAAGCCCGCCGCAAGCAAGAAGGGCCGGGCCGCAAGGCGCCGGCATCGCCGCGCATGACCAAGCGCCTCGCTTCCAAGTACAAGATCAACCGCCGCCTGGGCGAGAACCTGTGGGGCCGCGCCAAGTCCCCCGTCTCCAAGCCGCGCAAGGGCGACCAGGGCGCGCGCACCTACGGCCCCGGCCAGCACGGCCAGCGCCGCAAGAACAAGCCGACCGACTTCGGCATCCAGCTGATGGCGAAGCAGAAGCTGAAGGGCTACTACGCCAACATCGGCGAGAAGCAGTTCCGCAAGTACTACGAGGAAGCCGTGCGCCGGAAGGGCGACACCTCGGAGAACCTGATCGACCTGCTGGAGCGCCGGCTGGACACGGTGATCTACCGCATGAAGTTCGCGGTGACGCCCTTCGCCGCCCGCCAGTTCGTCAACCACGGCCACGTGACCGTGAACGGCAAGCGCGTGAACATCCCCTCCTACCTCGTGCGCGACGGCGACGTCCTCGAGGTGAAGGAGAAGTCCAAGCAGCTGACCATGGTGCTGGACGCCATCCAGGAGGCCGGGCGCGACGTGCCCGAGTACATCCAGGTGGACCACCGCGCCATGAAGGGCTCCTTCACCCGCACGCCGAAGTTCAGCGACGTGCCCTATCCGGTGGTGATGGAACCCAACCTGGTGGTCGAGTTCTACAGCCGCTGACGGCTTTCCCGGGCGGCGCTTGACGGCGCCGCCCGGCTTGCGCAGGGATGGCGGCGATGGCCGAACCACCTTCCCTGCACGAGTTCCTGCGCGTCCTGGTGCAGGGGACGCACCAGGGCATGCTCTACCGCGACGTCGGCCCGGAATGGCACGACGCCTTCGTGGCGGAGCTGGAGCGCCGGCTGGGCGCCGGCGACCTGCAATCCGTGGTGTCCGACTTCATCCGCCTCATCAACGAGTGCCCGGAGGCCGAGGCGCGCGTCTTCGCCAAGATGGCCGGCAAGGAGATGGCGGGGTTCGTGCAGCCCATGCTGGCGCTGCGCCCGGCGCCCATCGCCTGCATCGCCCTGGGCTGCCTGCCCGCCGCCGCCGGCATGCTGCGCCGCGCCGGGCTGCGCCGCTGGGCCGGCCCGCTGGACTGGATGACCCTGCCGCCCGCCGCCGTGCGCGACGCCCTGGCGGACGACTTCCTGGCCCTGACCAACCCGCGCCACCTGGAGCGCATCCCCCCCGCGCAGCGCCCGGATGACGGGCCGGGCTTCCTGGCCCGCCACGCGCGCTATTCCGCCCAGCACGGCGAGACGCTGTTCCACCACCGCGACCCGACCACGGAGGACGGCTTCGCCGCGCTGGAGCGCGCGGCGGTGCGCATGCGCGAATCCCTGCGCGGCCTGCACGCCAAGATGCTGCTGCAGGTGGTGGAGGAGGCCCCCGGCACCGCCGCCGCCTGGGCCGAGACGGCGGACCTGCTGGACCGCTTCGCCCGCGGCGCCGCCCTGGTGACCGTGGCCGTGGTGGAGGGCCGCCCCGAAGGCCCCTTCCCGGAGATGGAGATGGCGCAGCAGAAGGGGCCGCACCGCCTGCTGCGGATGCGGCCCCTGTCGGCGCTGGCGGGGCTGGGCTTCGCCGACCCGCTGGACGAGGTGGTGCTGCTGCGCGGCGCGCTCAGCACCGTGGCCGGCTAGGCGCCGCCTTACGCCTCGGCCTTGGTCTCGATGCCGTTGTCCTTCATCAGCTGGTGCAGCTCGCCGCTCTGGAACATCTCCATCGCGATGTCGCAGCCGCCGACGAACTCGCCCTTGACGTAGAGCTGCGGGATGGTCGGCCAGTTGGAGAAGGCCTTGATCCCCTCGCGGATCTCCATGTCCTCCAGCACGTTCACGCCCTTGAAGGGCACGCCCAGGTGGGACAGGATCTGCACCACGCGGGCGCTGAAGCCGCATTGCGGGAAGACCGGCGTGCCCTTCATGAAGAGCACCACGGGCTGGCTGTCGATCTCCGCCTGGATGCGGCTGCTGGTGTCGCTCATCGGTCTCTCCTTCAATCGGGTGCGCTGGTCTGCAGCGCCAGCGCATGCAGCACGCCGCCCATCCGCCCCTGCAGCGCGGCATAGACCACCTGGTGCTGCTTGACGCGCGGCAGGCCGCGGAAGCTCTCGCTCACCACCTTGGCGGCGTAGTGGTCGCCATCCCCGGCCAGGTCCTCGATGGTGACCTCGGCGTCGGGCAGGGCGGCCTTGATCAGCGCCTCGATCTCGCTCGGCTGCATCGGCATCGGCGTCAGTATCCCTGCATCATCGCGGGCAGCGTCGCCTCGTTCAGGGCGCGCAGCCTGGCGACCGATATGGAACCGGCGCCGGGAACAACCAAGTCCCCACCGCCGGAATGTCCCAGCCGGGCGGCGGGCACGTGGGCGGCGCGGGCGGCGGCCAGCACCGCCTCGGGGTCGCGGGTGGCCAGCACGTAGCGCGCCTGGTCCTCGCCGAACCAGAAGCCGTGGTCCGAGACGGTGGACAGCGTGGCGCCGATGCCCGAGGCCATGCACATCTCCGCCACCGTCACCAGCAGCCCGCCATCGGCGCAGTCGTGGCAGGCCAGCACGGTGCCATCCAGGATCAGGCCGCGCACCAGGTCGCCGTTGCGGCGCTCCGCGGCGAGGTCCACCGGCGGCGGCGGCCCTTCCTCCCGCCCCGCGACCTCGCGCAGCCACAGCGACTGGCCCAGGTGGCCATCCGTCTCGCCCACCAGCACCAGCTCGCAGCCCTCGGGCAGCGCCAGGCCCACGGCCTTGGCCACGTCCTCGATCACGCCCACCCCGCCGATGGCCGGCGTGGGTAGGATCGCCCGGCCTTCCGTCTCGTTGTAGAGGGAGACGTTGCCGCTCACGACCGGGAAGTCCAGCGCCACGCAGGCGGCCGCCATGCCGCGCACCGCGGCGGCGAACTGGCCCATGATGCGCGGCTTCTCCGGGTTGCCGAAGTTCATGTTGTCGGTGATGGCGCGCGGCAGGGCGCCCGTGGCGGTGATGTTGCGCCACGCCTCGGCCACCGCCTGCGCGCCGCCCGCCTCCGGGTCGGCCTGGACGTAGCGCGGCGTGCAGTCGGTGGTGATGGCCAGCGCGATGGCGCCGCCCTGCTCCACGCTTTCCTCCACCCGCACGATGGCGGCGTCGGCCTGGCCGGGGCGCTTGGCGGTCTGCCCACCGACCTGGGCGTCGTACTGGTCCCAGATCCAGCGGCGCGAGCACAGGTCGGGGCTCGCCACCAGCTTCTCCAGCGCGGCGAGGATGCCGACGGGGTCGGCCACGTCGGGCAGCGGCGGCTGCCGGGGCGTCTCCTCCGTGGGGCGGTGGTACAGCGGCGCCTCGCTTTCCAGCGGCGCCAGCTCCATGTCGGCCTCCACCACGCCGCCGTGGCGGATGACGATGCGCCCGGTGTCGGTCAGCCGGCCGATGACGGCGAAGTCCAGCTCCCACTTGCGGAAGATGGCTTCCGCCAGTTCCTCGCGGCCGGGCTTGAGCACCATGAGCATGCGCTCCTGGCTCTCGCTCAGCATCATCTCGTAGGCGCTCATGCCCGTCTCGCGCTGGGGCACGGCGTCCATGTCCAGCTCGATGCCCATGCCGCCCTTGCCGGCCATCTCGACGGAGGAGGAGGTGAGGCCGGCGGCGCCCATGTCCTGGATGGCGACGATGGCGTCGGTGGCCATCAGCTCCAGGCAGGCCTCGATCAGCAGCTTCTCGGCGAAGGGGTCGCCGATCTGCACCGTGGGGCGCTTCTCCTCCGAATCGGCGCTGAACTCGGTGGAGGACATGGTGGCGCCATGGATGCCGTCGCGCCCGGTCTTGGAGCCGACATAGACCACCGGGTTGCCCACGCCCGTGGCGGCGGCGGTGAAGATGCGGTCGGCGCGCAGCACGCCCACCGTCATGGCGTTCACCAGCGGGTTGCCGTTGTAGGCCGGGTGGAAGTTCACCTCGCCGCCCACGGTGGGCACGCCCACGCAGTTGCCGTAGCCGCCGATGCCGCGCACCACGCCATCCAGGATCTGCCGGGTGCGGGGCAGGGCGGGGTCGCCGAAGCGCAGCGCGTTGAGGTTGGCGATCGGCCGCGCGCCCATGGTGAAGACGTCGCGCAGGATGCCGCCGACGCCGGTGGCGGCGCCGTTGTAGGGCTCGATGAAGCTCGGGTGGTTGTGGCTCTCCATCTTGAACACCGCGGCCAGCCCGTCGCCGATGCTGATGACGCCGGCATTCTCGCCCGGCCCCACCAGCACCCAGGGCGCCTTGGTGGGCAGCTGGCGCAGCCACACGCGCGAGGACTTGTAGGAGCAGTGCTCGCTCCACATCACGGAGAAGATGCCCAGCTCGCACAGGGTGGGCTGGCGGCCGAGGATGGCCAGCGCGCGCTCGTGTTCCTCGGGCTTCAGGCCGAACTCGGCGGCGAGCTGCGCGGCGCGCGCGGGCTCCAGCAGGGGCAGGGCATCCATGGGCTGCTTCTAGACCGGCCCCCGCGAACGCGAAACCCGCCCGCGCCTTGCGGCGGGGCGGGTTCCCGTGTCTGGCCGTGGCCGGGCGGTCAGCGCGGCGCGCCGACGCCCTGCTGGCGCACGATGCCCGTGGTGTTCGGGCTGACCGCGACCGGCGCGCCGGCCGTGACGTTGCCGCGGCCGGTGGTGCCCTGGTCGCGCACGATGCCGCCCACGCCGGTGCCGGTGGCGACCGGGTTCTGCATGCCGGGGTTGTTGGTCTGCGCGGCGCGGAGCTGCTGCTCGCGCATCTGCTGCTCGCGCATGTCGCCGGTGTTGGTGGCGATGCTGGCGGTCGGCGCCGGCTGGCAGGCGGCGAGGAAGACGAGGCCGCCGAGGGCGGCCAGAAGGGGCAGGCGGGTCATGGCGGTATCTCTCCCAGTTCGAAGGGTCGCGGCGAAGCCTAACCCGCGGTCAAACCCGTTGTCCATGTGCGTTGCGTCCGGGGATGCCACACTGTGTCCCATGGGTCACGCGGGGGAGAGCGCCTCGGCCAGCCCGGTGAACAGCGGCAGCCCGTCCTCGCCGCCCACCAGCGGGTCCACGCAGTTCTCCGGGTGCGGCATCAGCCCCAGCACCCGCCCATTGGGCGAGCAGATGCCGGCAACGGCGTTGCGGCTGCCGTTCAGGTTCTCGCCCTCGTAGCGGAACACCACGCGGCCCTCGCCCTCCAGCCGGGCCAGCGTCTCGTCGTCGGCGAACCAGTTGCCGTCGCCGTGCGCCATGGTGGCGCGGAAGGTCTGGCCCTGGCGGAAGTGGCGGGTGAAGGGCAGGTCGGCGCGCTCCACCCGCATGGTGCAGTCCATCGCCAGGAAGCGCAGCGAGGCGTTGCGCAGCAGCGCGCCGGGCAGCAGCCCGGCCTCGCACAGCATCTGGAAGCCGTTGCACACCCCCAGCACGTGCCCGCCGCGGGCGGCGAAGGCGCGCACCGCCGCCATGACGGGCGATTGCGCGGCCATGGCGCCGCAGCGCAGGTAGTCGCCGTAGGAGAAGCCGCCGGGCAGCACCACCAGGTCCAGCCCCGACGGCAGCGCGTCCTCGCGGTGCCAGACCATCTGCGGGCGCTGGCCCGAGGCGCGGCGCAGCGCGATGGCCATGTCGCGCTCGCGGTTGGTGCCGGGGAAGGTGACGATGGCGGCCTTCATGGCGGAAACCCTTTCAGAACTGCGCCCAGTGGAGGATGCCGAGCAGGACGGAGGTGCCGACGGCGGCGATGGCCGCGGCGGTGAGCCAGCGGTTGAACGCCGCCTTCTTGCCGGCCACGAAGCCGCGCGGGCGGGCGCCGCCCATGCGCTCCTCGCGCCAGCGCAGGCCCATGGCCACCAGCACGGTCGCCACCGCCATCAGCAGCAGCGGCAGCTTCACCACGGGAAGAGCAGCCAGCCCAGCGGGTCGCGCCATTCCAGCAGCAGCGAGACCGGCCAGAACAGCCCGCCCAGCACCGCCTTGCTCAGCACGAAGAACACCTGCGCCGTGTGGTGCTGCGGCAGGGCGTCCAGCGGCGGGCCGAACAGCAGAAAGGCCGCGGCCAGCAGCAGCCGCCACGCCACCAGCCCCAGCGACAGCGCGACGAACACGCGCAGGGAGCGCTGGCGGAACGGCGGGGCGGCGGCCTCCATGTCAGGCGGCCTCGACCGTGAAGCTCTCGATGACGGTGTTGGCCAGCAGGCGGCGGGCCATCTCCTCGCCGGCCTGGCGGGCCTTGGCGGGGTCGTCCTCCGCCACCTCGACGATCATCACCTTGCCCACCCGCACCTCGCCCACGCCGGCGAAGCCCAGGTTGCCCAGGGCGCGGCCGATCGCCTTGCCCTCGGGGTCCAGCACGCCGGCCTTGGGGAACACCGTGACCTTCAGGCGCGTCACTGCATCACCTCCGGGCCCTTCATGTCACGCACCCCGGCCTCGGGCAGGATGCCCAGGCGGCGGGCGACCTCCTGGTAGCCTTCCTCCACCTTGCCCAGGTCGCGGCGGAAGCGGTCCTTGTCCATCTTCTCGCCGGTCTTGAGGTCCCACAGGCGGCAATTGTCCGGGCTGATCTCGTCGGCCAGGACGATGCGCATGTCGTCGTTCTCGTAGAGGCGGCCGAACTCCAGCTTGAAGTCCACCAGGGTGATGCCCACGCCCAGCAGCAGGCCGGTGAGGAAGTCGTTCACCCGCAGCGTCAGCTGCACCATGTCGTCCAGGTCGTGCGTGGAGGCCCAGCCGAAGGCGGTGATGTGCTCCTCGCTCACCATCGGGTCCTGCAGGGCGTCGTTCTTGTAGTAGTACTCGATGATGGAGCGCGGCAGGCGCGTGCCTTCCTGGATGCCCAGCCGGGTGGCGAGCGAGCCGGCGGCGACGTTGCGCACCACCACCTCCAGCGGGATGATCTCCACCTCGCGCACCAGCTGCTCGCGCATGTTCAGGCGGCGGATGAAGTGGGTCGGCACGCCGATCTCGGCCAGGCGCTGCATCAGGTACTCGCTGATGCGGTTGTTCAGCACCCCCTTGCCGGTGATGGTGCCCTTCTTCTGCGCGTTGAAGGCGGTGGCGTCGTCCTTGAAGTACTGGACGATGGTGCCCGGCTCGGGCCCTTCGAACAGGATCTTGGCCTTGCCCTCGTAGAGCTGCCGGCGACGCGCCATGGGGGGAACCTTCCAGGGAAAACAGCGGCCTCATAGCACATCCCGCCATGCGCGCCACGCAGGGGGGCCTGTCAGCCCAGGGGCACCGGGGCGAAGGCGGTGCGGTCGGGCGGGCCGGGGGCGAACAGCCATTCCGCCCCGCCCGGTGCCAGCATTACCAGGGAGGCGCAGACGGTGCCGAACCCGCCCAGGGGCGGCACGTTCAGCGCCTCCTCCGTCCGCCCGCCGCCATCGGCCAGCAGGGCGGGCCAGGCCCCCCAGTCGCCGGGGCGGGGCGGGGCGGCGGCGCGGAAGCGCGGCAGGTGGCGCGCGGTGCGGGGCGAGGCGGGGTCGTTGGGCGGGTGGGCGGTGACCATGCTCACGCCCTCGCCCAGCTCCTGCGCCGCCGGCCGGCCCTCGCCCAGCCCCTTCAGGAAGAAGGCGCGGCCGGCATCGGCCACCACCAGGTGGAAGGGGCGCCACTCCCCGGCCGGCAGGGCGGCGATGCGGTCCGCCGCGGCGGCGGCGTCCGCCCCGCCCAGGGCCACCAGCGGCAGCTCCCCGCGCGAGCGCTTGCCGGCCGCCGGGCCCAGCGTGCCGGGGCGGTTCAGCACGGCGGCGACCACGCCGGCGGCGTTCATCGCCATCCAGGTGCCGCCCGCCGCGCGGTCGCGCCCGCCGGTGATGCCGGGCCAGAAGCGGCCGGGCGGGTCCCAGGCGCGGTCCAGCCGCTCGTCGCGGTTGGCGGCGAGGGCGCATCGGCCCTCGCCGCGCCAGAGGATCACGGTGCACATCCGCCCGGATGATGGGCGGCGGCGCCCGGCCTTACCAGTGGCGGCGGTGGTGGCGCCAATGGCCCGGCGGCGGGCCCCAGTGCCGCGGCGGCGGCGCGTAGTGGCGCGGCGGCGGCGGCATGAACACCGGCCGCGGCGGCACGTAGTAGACGGCCGGCGGCGGCGGCGGCGCGTAGTAGCGGGGCGGCGCGTAGTGGCGCGGCGGCGGCGGCCCCCAGCCCCACTGGGCCTCCGCCTGCCCGGGCAGGGCAGCGAGGGACGCGGCGCCCAGCGCCGCGGCGACGAGGAGCTTGCGAAGGCCACGCATGGCAGCACCCTTTCGGTTCATGCCCTGAATCTATGAACCCGCATGGCCGAATCGTGGCGGCTTCAGGGTGATCCGAAGACGCGGGCGAAGACGGTGTCCACGTGGCGGAAGTCGCGCTGCGGGTCCATCGCCGCCTTCAGCGCGGCGGCGTCCATGCAGGCCGCGACCTCCGGCACCGCCAGCAGGTTCTCGGCGAAGCGCCTGGCGTCCGCCTTGCCCAGCTTCAGCCAAGTGGCCATGGCGGCCTGCTGCACGGCGGCGTAGGCGCCCTCGCGCGACAGCCCGGCCTGGGTCAGCGCCAGCAGCACCTTCTGGCTGTGCACCACGCCGCCCAGCGATTCCAGGTTCTCCTCCATGCGCTCCGGGTAGACCGTCAGCTTCTCCATCATCCCGGCCAGGCGCATCAGCGCGAAGTCCAGCGCGATGGTGGCGTCGGGGCCGATGACGCGCTCCACGGAGGAGTGGCTGATGTCGCGCTCGTGCCAGAGGGTGACGTTTTCCAGCGCCGGCATGGCGTAGCCGCGCACCAGGCGCGCGAGGCCGGTCAGGTTCTCGCTCAGCACCGGGTTGCGCTTGTGGGGCATGGCGGAGCTGCCCTTCTGCCCGGCGTGGAAGAACTCCTCCGCCTCGCGCACTTCGGAGCGTTGCAGGTGGCGCACCTCGGTGGCCAGGCGCTCCACCGCGCCGGCGACCACGGCCAGGGTGCAGAAGAAGGCGGCGTGGCGGTCGCGCGGGATGACCTGGGTGGAGACGGGCTCCACCGCCAGCCCCAGCTTCGCGGCCACATGCGCCTCCACCGCCGGGTCCACGCTGGCGAAGGTGCCGACGGGGCCGGAGATGGCGCAGGTCGCCACCTCGGCGCGGGCGGCCTTCAGGCGCTCCAGGTTGCGGGCGAATTCCACGTAGTGCCCGGCCAGCTTCAGGCCGAAGGTGGTCGGCTCGGCATGGATGCCGTGGGAGCGGCCGATGGTGGGGGTGTGCCTGTGCTCGATGGCGCGGCGCTTCAGCGCCGCCATCACCGCCTCGCAATCCGCGAGGAGCAGGTCGGCGGCGCGGGTCATCTGCACGGCCAGGCAGGTGTCCAGCACGTCGGAGCTGGTCATGCCCTGGTGCATATAGCGGGCGTGCTCGCCCATGCCGGGGTGGCCCGCCGCCGGCTCGCCCAGCCAGGTGAGGAAGGCGATGACGTCGTGGCGCGTCACCCGCTCGATCTCGTCGATGCGCGCGACGTCGGCGGCGGAGATGGCGGCGACCTTGCGCCCGCCGCCCTCGCGGATGGCACGCGCCGCCTCGGCGGGGATGGTGCCCAGCTCGGCCATCTTCTCCGCCGCCAGCGCCTCGATCTCGAACCAGATGCGGTAGCGCTCCTCGGGCGACCACATGGCGGCCATCTCGGGGCGGGTGTAGCGGGGGACCATGCGGCGGACTCCGGGAAAGCGGCGGCGCAGCAATGTCGCGGGACGGGCGCGGCGGCAAGTCTTACGAAACTGCAACGCTGGGTTAGTGTTCCGGCAATGACCGGGCGGCGTGGGCAGTCCAAGAAAGATGGACCCTTCATTACGAGGCTGAGTTCCATGCCCGACTGGCTCGTCCCGCTCTTCCAGGTGCTGCTGATCGACATCGTGCTGGCGGGCGACAACGCCATCGTCGTCGGCATGGCGGCGGCCGGCCTGCCGCCGCAGCAGCGCCGCACCGCCATCCTGTGGGGCATCGCGGCGGCGACGATCATGCGCATCGCCTTCGCCTCCATCACCGTGCAGCTGCTCGCCATCGTCGGCATCACCCTGGCCGGCGGCGTGCTGCTGCTGTGGGTGTGCTGGAAGATGTACCGCGAGCTGCGCGACGGCGGCCACGGCGACGCCGGCGACGCGGTGGCCGAGGCCGAGTCGGCGGCCCCGCGCAAGACCATGCGCCAGGCCATCACCCAGATCCTGATCGCCGACATCTCCATGTCGCTGGACAACGTGCTGGCGGTGGCGGGCGCCGCGAAGGACCACCCCTACGTCCTCATCGCCGGCCTCGCCATCTCGGTGGTGCTGATGGGCGTGGCGGCGACCTTCATCGCCAACCTGCTGAACAAGCACCGCTGGATCGCCTGGGTCGGCCTGCTCATCATCCTCTACGTGGCCGGCGACATGATCTGGCAGGGCACGAACGAGGTCGCGGGCAAGGTGCCCGGCTCCTACGCCTTCCTGATGCTGCCGCTGGGCTACCTGGCGCTGCCCGGCGTGTTCCCCGCCTGGATCTGGGCCGGGGCCACCTTGCTGCAGGTGGCGGTGCTGGCCGCCGTGGTGGCGCTGGTGGCGCAGGCGGTGTGGAACGCCGCCCGCCGGCCGGGCGACCGCCATTGACGCTTGCGCGGGCTTAACCCTGGGGACAGCCCGCGCACAGGACGCGGCCACCGGCCGCCCCTAGGCTCCGCGCCCCGGCACCTGCCGGGGCGGGGCGCCACCGCGCACCGTTGAGGAAGGCCGGGCGGACCCGCCACGCAAGGTGGGCCGCCCTTTCCGTGCGCGGAGAGCAATTCGATGGAATCCATCACCGGCGCCTTGCCGGGCCTGGCCCAGATCATGTGGCTGAACATCATCCTGTCGGGCGACAACGCCGTGGTCATCGGCCTCGCCGCGGCCGGCCTGCCCGAGGCGCAGCGCAACAAGGCGGTGCTGTTCGGCATCGCGGCCGCCGCCGTGCTGCGCATCGTCTTCTCCATCTTCGCCTCCTACCTGCTGGCGCTGTGGTGGGTGGACATCGTGGGCGGCGCCGCGCTGCTCTACATCGCCGCCACCTTCCTGAAGGAGCTGCTGCACAAGGAGGAAGGGGACGCCGCCGAGGGCGCGGGCGGCGAGGTGCAGCAGAAGTCGCTGATGGCGGCGCTGTGGCAGATCATCGTCGCCGACGTGTCCATGAGCCTGGACAACGTGCTGGCGGTGGCCGCCGTGGCGCGGGCCAACTTCACCCTGCTGGTGGTGGGGCTGGGCATCTCCATCGTGATGATGGGCGTGCTGGGCGGCTGGCTGGCGCGCATCCTCGACCGCTTCCGCATCATCGCCTACATCGGCGTGGCACTCATCGCCTGGATCGGACTGGAGCTGCTGTGGGAAGGCCTGTTGATCGCCAACGCGCACCTGGAGATGGGCCTGCCGCTGCCCGCGCCGCCGCAGCACTGACGGCGCCCTTGCTGGCGGCCGCCCTGCTGGCCGCCTGCGCCGCCACGGAGGGGGGCGGCGGCCCGGCCGCCCCCATCCCGCCGGCCAGCGGCCCCGAGGCGCTGGCCGCCCGCCTGCCGGCCGAGGCCGCCGGGCTGCGCCGCGGCTCGGACACCGCCCTTTCCGACCCCTTGCCGGGCCGGGAGGTGGCCTACGCCACCGCCAACCGCCAGGCCGCCGCCTTCGTGCAGGTGCTGCGCCCGGCGGCGCCCCTGCCGGACGGCCCGGCCTCCGCCGCCGCCCAGGCCGAATACGCCCGCTGGAAGGACGCCGCGACCGGCCAGGCTTCGCGCAACCGCCGCCTGGCCGTGGTGCGCGAGGCGGAGGTGGCCGGCCTGTTCCGCTGTGCCATGCTGGAAGGCAGCTATGGCCGCCAGCCGGTGGAAAGCACCGTCTGCGTCGGCGCGGCGGGCGGGCAGCTGCTGCGCCTGCGCGTCTCCATGCCCCGGCGCGAGCCCGCGGCGGCCGACGCCCAGGCCTTCGTGCGCGAGGTGGCGGCGGCGCTGCGGCGGTAGGCCGCTACATCAGCCCCAGCTGCCGCAGGGAGGCGGTGCCGCCCCGCCCCACCACCAGGTGGTCGTGCAGGGTGAGGCCCAGCAGGCGCGCCGCCTCCGCCACCTCGCGGGTCATCTCCACGTCGGCGCGGCTCGGCGTCGGGTCGCCGCTGGGGTGGTTGTGCACCAGCACCAGCGCGGTGGCGTGCAGCTCGATGGCGCGGCGCATCACCTCGCGCGGGTAGACCGGGGCGTGGTTGACCGTGCCGGCGCCCATCACCTCGTCGGCCAGCAGGCGGTTGCGGCTGTCCAGGAACAGCACGCGGAACTGCTCCGTGCGCTCCCGCGCCAGGGCGGCGGTGAGGTAGGATTGCAGGCGCTCCCAGTTGTGGAGCACGGGGGCGTCGCGCATCTGCGCCTCGCCCAGCCGCAGCGCGGCGGCCTGGACGGTGCGCAGCGCCGCCACCGCCGAGGGCCCCACCCCCTCCACCCGCAGCAGCTCCGCCGCCGGGGCGGACAGCACCTCGGCGAAGCCGCCGAAGCGCGCCAGCAGGGCGCGGGCGATGGGCTTGGTGTCCTTGCGCAGGATGGCGAGGAACAGCACCGCCTCCAGCAGCTCGTGGTCCAGCAGGGCCTGCGGCCCGGCCTCCAGCAGACGCTGGCGCACGCGGTCGCGGTGGCCCTCCGCGCCCAGGGCGCGGGCGCTGGCCGCGGGCGGCGCCGCCTCGAACAGCCCCGAGGCGTCGGCCACGCCGCGGCGGCGGCTCATGCGCCGTAGGGCGGCTTGTGCAGCCCGGCGGGGCTGAGGGTGAAGATCTCGCAGCCCGCCTCGGTGATGCCGACCATGTGCTCGAACTGGGCGGACAGGCTGCGGTCGCGCGTCACGGCCGTCCAGCCGTCGTCCAGGATCTTCACCTCCGGGCGGCCGGCGTTCACCATCGGCTCGATGGTGAAGAACATGCCGGGCTTCAGCACCGGCCCCTCGCCGGGGCGGCCGAAGTGCAGCACGTTGGGCGGCTCGTGGAACTGCCGGCCGATGCCGTGGCCGCAGAAGTCGCGCACGATGGAGAAGCGGTGCTTCTCGGCGTAGGACTGGATGGCGTGGCCGATGTCGCCGAAGGTGTTGCCCGGCCTGGCGGCGGCGATGCCGCGCATCATCGCCTCGTAGGTCACGTCCATCAGCAGCCGCGCCTTGGTGGAGGGCGTGCCCGCCACGTACATGCGCGAGCTGTCGCCGTGCCAGCCATCCAGCAGGGGCGTGACGTCGATGTTCAGCACGTCGCCCTCAGCCACCACGCGCTCGCCCGGGATGCCGTGGCAGACCACGTGGTTGACCGAGATGCAGGAGGCGTGGGCGTAGCCGCGGTAGCCCAGCGTGGCCGGGACGGCGCCGCGCGCCAGCATGAATTCATGGAGGATGCGGTCCAGCTCGGCGGTGGTGACGCCGGGGCGGACGTGCTCCGTGATCATGTCCAGCGTCTCGGCCGCCAGGCGTCCGGCGCGGCGCATGCCCGCGAAATCCTCGGGGGCGTGCAGGGTGATGCGGCGCGACTCGCCGCCTTGCTTGTCCATCGTGCGGGTCCGGCCCCGTCGGGTCATGGGAGGGGGTTTGGGGCCAAAATGCGCCCGCCGGGCCGCGGCTTCAACCCGCTTTCTCGCCCGCCGGGCGCTCCACCGTGCCCAGGGCGTCGGCCAGGCGGGCGTCGGCGCTGCCGCGCGGGGCCGGGCGGGGCTGGGATTCGTGCGGCGCCCAGCCGGTCATCACCAGCAGGGGCAGGGTGAATTCCAGCGGCGCCGCGCCCAGCGCCAGGGGGAACAGGGCGCGCGGCGGCACGCGGCGGTCGCGCTGCAGCAGCGCCGCCTGCTCGCCGGCCGCGCGCAGGTCGCGCACCAGCCCCATCGGCGTGGCATAGCGCAGGGGCAGGCTTTCGCGGTCGGCCACCGGCAGGGCGAAGCCGGCGCGCTGCAGCAGCCCCGCCAGGTCCCGCAGTTCCGCGAAGGGGGAAACGCGGGGGGCGGCGCCGCCGCGCAGCTCCGCCTCCGTGGTGGCCAGCGCCTCGCGCAGGCCGTGCAGCGTGCCCAGCCCGGGCAGGCTGGCCAGCAGCAGCCCGTCCGGCGCCAGGGCGCGGCGCAGCTGCACCAGCGCGCCGGGCAGGTCGTTCACCGCGTGCAGGGAGAGCGAGGCCACCACCAGGTCGAAGCTGCCCCCGGCGAAGGGCAGCCATTCCTCATCCGCCACCACGGCCAGGCCGCCGGCCCGCGCCGCCATGCCGGGCGCGAGGTCCATGGAGACGACCTCCTCCACCCCCCGCGCGCGCAGCAGCGGCGCCACCGCGCCGCGCCCGCCGACATCCAGCGCGCGGGCGAAGCGGCGGGTGGTGTCGTCCAGCCGGTCCAGCAGCAGCTCCGCCGCCGCGTGCAGGATGGGCGCGACCTCGCCCACCCGCGTGCTCGCGCGCTGGCGGCGCAGGGCGACGAGGCGGCGGTCGAAGATCGGCTCCATCCCCGGGCAGATGCGGCCGCTGGCGTGCGGGCGCAAGCGGCGGTAGCGTTCCGGCCCTGCAAGGGAAGGGAAACGCGCGATGAACCAGATGGACGTGAAGGCGGCCCGCGCCGCCGCCGTGGCCGCCGCCGTGGGGCGCGTGCGCGCCATCGAGGAGCGCATGGGCGTGACGCGCGAGGCGCTGGACGCCATCCGCGCGGAGCTGCTGGCCCTGGCCGCGCAGGAGCACCTGTTCCCGTTGGCCGAGTTCCCGCCGCCGCCCAATGGCGAGAAGGGCTCCAACCGCTACCTGCTGCGCGAGGAGGAGGGCAACCGCTTCGCCCTCTACCTCAACGCGCTGAACCCGGGGAACAGCACCAAGCCGCACGACCACACCACCTGGGCCGTGGTGGTGGCGGTGGACGGGCAGGAGCTGAACAAGGTCTATGACCGCCTGGATGACGGCTCCGACCCCGCGCGCTGCGAGATGCGCGTGCGCGAGGAGGTGATGGTGGAGCCGGGCCGCGGCATCTGCCTGATGCCCGAGGACATCCATTCCATCCACACCACCGGCGAGCGCCCGACGCGCCACCTGCACATGTATGGACTGGCGCTGGAGAAGCTGGACGGCCGCCGCGCCTTCGACGACGCGACGGGCGAGGTGAGCTTCTACAACAAGGCCCACATGAAGCCGACGGTGGGCAAGGACCGGTGACGCCCGCCGCGCTGAAGGCCCTGCTGGCGCGGGGCGGCGAGCTGGCGATCCTGGATGCGCGGGAGGAGGGCGAGTTCGGCGCCTCCCACCTGTTCTGGGCCGTGCCCTGCCCCTTGTCGAAGAAGGAGCTGCGCGCCCGCGCCCTGCTGCCCAGGCGCACCATCCCGGTGGTCTGCGCCGATGGCGGCGAGGGCCACGCGGCCAGGCTGGCGGACTACCTGCGCGGCATCGGCTGCACGGATGTGCATGTGCTGGAGGGCGACCCGGCGGAGGCCTTCACCCTGTTCAGCGGCGTCCACGTGCCGTCCAAGGCCTTCGGCGAATGGGTGGAGCACACCCACGGCACCGAGAGCCTGGACCCGGCGGAGCTGGACGCGCTGGTGCGCTCGGGCACGCCGCACGTCATCCTCGACAGCCGCCCCCTGGACGAGTTCGTGAAGATGACGATCCCCGGCGCGCTGAACGTGCCGGGCGGCGAGCTGGCCTGGCGCATCGGCGACCTGGTGCCGGATGCGGGCACCACCATCGTGGTGAATTGCGCCGGCCGCACCCGCTCCATCATGGGCGCCGAGAGCCTGCGCCGCGCCGGCGTGCCCAACCGCGTGGTGGCGCTGCGCAACGGCACCATGGGCTGGGAGCTGGCGGGCTTCGCGACGGAGAAGGGCGCCACCCGCGCCTTCGCGCCCGGCACGCCGCGCTCCGCCGCCCTGGCGCGCCAGCGCGCCGAGGCCTTCGCCGCGCAGCACGGGGTGGGCAGCGTCACCCGCGCCGAGGCCGCGGCGCTGCTGGCGGCGCAGGACCGCACCACCTACGCGCTGGATGTCCGCACGCCGGAGGAATACATCGCCGGCCACATCCCCGGCTTCCGCCACGCGCCCGGCGGGCAGCTGGTGCAGGCCACCGACCAGTGGGTGGCCGCGCGCGGCGCCCGCGTCATCCTGGCCGATGGCGAGGGGGTGCGCGCCCGCATGGCCGGCGCCTGGCTGCGCCAGATGGGCGGCTGGGAGGTGCTGGTGGTGAGCGACCCGTTGGACGGCCCGCTGAAATCCGGCCCCTGGCGGCCGGAGGTGCCGGAGCACCGCCCCATGCCATCGGTCACGCCCGCCGAACTGGCCGCGCTGGGCGATGCCGTGCAGGTGGTGGACCTCGCGCGCTCGATCGATTTCCGCGCCGCACACATCCCCGGCAGCCGCTGGGCGGTGCGCGGCCGCATCCCCGCCTTCGCGAAGCCCGTGGTGGTCACCGCGCCCGACCCGGTGCTGGCCGACCTCGCGGCGGCGGAGATCCCCGGCGCGCGGGTGCTGGCCGGCGGCGTCGCGGCGTGGCGCGCGGCCGGGCTGCCGCTGGCCAGCGACCGCCACCACCCCGAGGACGCCGATTGCGTGGACTGGTACCTGCGCCCCTATGACCGCAACAGCGGCCAGGAAGCCGCCATGCACGACTACCTGCGCTGGGAGGTGGACCTGGTGCACGGCGTGGCCCGCGACGGCGATGCGCGCTTCGGCGCCTGGTAGGGCGCTGGGCCGCTGGGCGCTGGACGCCCTGTTCCCGCCCGCCTGCCTGCTGTGCGACGCCCCGGTGGCGGCGCATGGCGGCGCCTGTCCCGCCTGCTTCGGGCGGCTGTCGCTGCTGGCGGCGCCGCAATGCCTGTGCTGCGGCGTGCCCTTCGTCCATGCCAGCCAGGGCGAGGCGGTGGAGGGCGGGCGCCTCTGCCCCGCCTGCGTGGCGCGGCCGCCGGCCTTCACCCGCGCCCGCGCCGCCCTGCGCTACGATGACGGCGCCAAGGCGCTCCTCCTGCCCTTCAAGCACCGCGACCGCACGGAACTGGCCCTGCCGCTGGCCCGGCTGATGGCGCGGGCGGGGCGCGAGGTGCTGGACGGCGCCGACGCGCTGGTGCCGGTGCCGCTGCATCGCTGGCGGCTGCTGGCGCGCCGGCACAACCAGGCGGCGCTGCTGGCGCGGGCGCTGGGGCGGCTGGGCGGGCTGCCGGTGTGGGTGGACGCGCTGGCCCGAACCCGCCGCACCGCCCCGCTGGAAGGCGCCGGCGCCGCCGAGCGCCAGGCGCGGCTGGACGGCGCCTTCGCCGTGCCGGCGCGCGCCGCCCGGCGGGTGCGCGGCGCCCGGCTGGTGCTGGTGGACGACGTGCTGACCAGCGGCGCCACCGCCGGCGGCTGCGCCCGCGCCCTGCTGGCGGCCGGCGCGGCCGAGGTGCGCGTGCTGGCCGCCGCCCGCGTGCCCGGCCCGGGGCTGGAGGCGTTGACCGGGCGGTAAGGGAAGGCGGCGCAGCATGTCCGGGCCCGGAGAAGGAACCCCCCATGCCTCGCTCCTCCAGCCGCGCGGTCGTCGCGGAATGCGCGGGAATCGCCGCCTCGCTCTCCGCCGCCATGGTGGCGCTGGCCCTGCTGGGCTGGATGCTGGCGCCCGCGCCCATCCTGCCCTGACGCGCGGGCCTTGACGACGCGGCCCGGCTTGCGGCGTTAGGGGGCCATGGCCGAGATCGAGATCTACACCAGCCTCTGGTGCCCCTATTGCGCGCGCGCCAAGGCGCTGCTGGACAGCAAGGGCGTTTCCTACGTGGAGCACGACGCGCCGTCGGGCTCCAAGAAGCGGGAGGAGGCGATCTCCCGCTCCGGCGGGCGCACCACCGTTCCGCAGGTCTTCATCAACGGGCAGGCCATCGGCGGCTCGGACGACCTGGCGGCGCTGGAGCGCGCCGGCAAGCTGGACCCCCTGCTGGCCTGAACCGGCGGGCGCGCCGCCCTGGCACTCGACATCCGCGAGTGCCAGCCTATCTTCAAAGGGTCATGATCCGCTTCGCCCTGCGTTGCGACAACGCCCACGAATTCGAGAGCTGGTTCAAGGACGGCGCCGCCTTCGACCGCATGGCCGCCGCCGGCCTGGTGGAATGTCCGGTCTGCGGCGACGCGCGGGTGGCCAAGGCGCTGATGGCGCCGGCCATCGCCCGCGCCCCCGGGGTGAAGGGCCGGCCCGAGCCCGCCGCGACCCCGCCCGCCGCCGCCGCCCAGCCCCCCGCCCCGGTGGCCGGCGGCCCGATGCCGGCGCAGGTGCTGGCGCTGCTGCAGCGCATGCGCGCCGAGGTCGAGAAGAACTGCGACTACGTCGGCCGGGACTTCGCCGCGGAGGCGCGCCGCATCGCCAAGGGCGAGTCGGAGGAGCGGGGCATCTACGGCGAGGCCAGCGAGGCCGAGACGGAGGCGCTGCGCGACGAGGGCATCGCGGTGGGACGCCTGCCCTGGGTGCCGCGCTCCGACGGCTGAGGGGCGGTCAGCGCCGCGCCCGCAGCGCCGCCGCCAGCGTGCCGTCGTCCAGCACGTCCAGCGCGCCGCCCAGCGGCACGCCCTGCGCCAGCCGGGTGACCGGCACCCCCAGCGGCTCCAGCCGCTCGGCCAGGTAGTGGCTGGTGGTGGCGCCCTCGACGGTGGCGGGCAGGGCCAGGATCACCTCCCGCGCCTCCGCCGCGCGGCGCAGCAGCGGCGCCACCGACAAATCCTCCGGCCCGGTGCCGGCCAGGGCGGACAGCGTGCCGCCCAGCACGTGGTAGGCGCCCTGGTGGGCGTGCGCGCGCTCCAGCGCCCACAGGTCGGCCACGCCTTCCACCACGCAGATCAGCCCCTGGTCGCGCGACGGGTCGGCGCAGACCAGGCAGGGGTCGCGGCTGTCCAGGTTGCCGCACACCCGGCAGGGCCGCACCGCCTCGGCCGCCGCGCGCAGCGCTTCCGCCAGCGGCAGCATGCGCGCCTGCGGGTCGGTCAGCATCTTCAGCGCCGCCCGCCGCGCCGAGCGCCGCCCCAGCCCGGGGATGCGCGACAGCAGCGCGATCAGGTGCTCGACAGGATCGGTGTTCGGCCGCAATGCAACGCCCCTTGTTCCACCCCCGGGCGCCCTGCCGCGGCCTCGCCACGGCAGGATGGGCCGAAGCCCCCGGGACCATTCCCCATATGGGGTGCCCGCCGCGGTTTTTCCGCAGCGGAGCGCCGGGGAAAACCGCGGCGGGGGCGCTAGAAGGGCAGCTTCAGCCCGGGCGGCAGGGCCATGCCGGCGGTGGCCTTCTGCATCTCCTCGGCCATCATCGACTCGACCTTCTGCTTGGCGTCGGCGTGGGCGGCGACCAGCAGGTCCTCCAGCACCTCGCGCTCGTCAGCCGCCATCAGCGAGGGGTCGATGAGGACGCGCCGCAGGTCGCCCTTGCCGGTCAGCTGCACCTTGACCATGCCGGCGCCGGCCTGGCCCTCCACCTCGGTGGCCTCCAGCTTGGCCTGCATCTCCTGCATGCGGGTCTGCATCTGCTGCGCCTGCTTCAGCATGTTGCCCAGGTTCTTCATGCTCAATCCTCCTCGGTGAATTCGGCGGGCTCGGCGTCCGGGGGCGCGAAGTCCGGCAGGTCGTCCGGCTCCTCCTCCGCGGCCGCCGGCTTCAGGCCGTAGGCGTCGGTGGCGGCGTCGCGCACCGCCTCCATGGCGGCGCCGGGGAAATGCTCCAGGATGGCCACCACCAGCGGGTGGGCGCGCGCCATCTCCCGCCGCCCGGCCTCGGCGGTGGCGGCCTGCTCGGCCAGGGTCGGCCCGCCCGGCGCGTTGGACAGCGCCACGGTCCAGCGCCGGCCGGTGCGCTCCTCCAGCAGGGCGGCCAGCTTGGCGCCCAGGTCGCGCGGCGCCTGCGGGCGGACGCGCACCTCCAGCAGCGGCGGCTCCACCCGCACCGGATGCACGTCGTGCAGCAGGTGGGCGTGCAGCAGCGGCGCCACGCCATGCGCCAGCGCCACCACGGCGCGCCATTCGGTCGGCGCGGCCAGCGCGGCGGGCTGCGGCGCGGCGGCGGCCACCGGCGGGCCGTTCACCACCGCGCGCAGCGCCGGCCCGCCGCCCGGGGACGGGCCGGGGGCAGGGGCGCCGCCGCCCGCCGCCGCGCCGCCGCCCTCCAGCCGCTTCAGGATGTCGCCCGGCGTCGGCATCTCGCTGACATGCGCGAGGCGGATCAGCACCATCTCGGCGGCGGCCAGGCGGTCGGGGGCGGCGTTCACCTCCTCGATGCCCTTCAGCACCATCTGCCAGGCCCGCGCCAGCACCGGCACGGACAGCGTGGCGGCCAGGGCGGCGCCGCGGGTGCGCTCGGCCTCCGGCAGGGCGGCGTCGTCCTTCAGGGCGGGGATGGCGTGGAAGCGCGTCAGCAGGTGCACCTGCTCCAGCAGGTCCTGCATCACCGTCAGCGGCTCGGCGCCGCATTCATGCGCCTCGGCCAGCCGGGCCAGGGCGCCGGGCAGGTCGCCCCGCAGCGCCGCCTCCAGCAGGTCCAGCACCAGGAAGCGGTCGGCCAGGCCCAGCATGTCGCGCACCTGCGCGGCGGAAACGCGCCCGTCCTCGCCCAGCGCGATCGCCTGGTCGAGCAGCGACAGCCCGTCGCGCACCGAGCCGTCGGCGGCGCGGGCCAGCATGGCCAGGGCGTCGGGCTCCAGCTCCGCCCCCTCCAGCGCGGCGATGCGGGCGAAGTGGCGGCCCAGCCGCTCCTCCGGCACCCGGCGCAGCGCGAAGGTCTGGCAGCGCGAGCGGATGGTGACCGGCACCTTGCGCAGCTCGGTGGTGGCGAGGACGAAGGTGATGGAGGGCGGCGGCTCCTCCAGCGACTTCAGCAGGGCGTTGAAGGCCTGCTCCGTCAGCATGTGGACCTCGTCCAGGATGAACACCTTCTGGCGGCCCTGGGCGGGGCGGAAGCGCAGCGCCTCGCGCAGCTCCCGCACGTCGTCGATGCCGCGGTTGGAGGCGGCGTCCATCTCCACCACGTCCGGGTGGCGGTCGGCCATGATGGCCACGCATTCAGGGCAGGTGCCGCAGGGGTCGGCGGTGGGGCCGCCCTTGCCATCCACGCCCACGCAGTTCAGCGCGCGGGCGATGATGCGCGCCGTGGTGGTCTTGCCCACGCCGCGCACGCCGGTCAGCAGGAAGGCGTGGTGCACGCGGCCGCGGGCGAAGGCATTGCGCAGCACCCGCACCAGCGCTTCCTGGCCGATCAGGTCGTCCAGCGCCTGCGGGCGGTACTTGCGGGCCAGCACGCGGTAGGGGGCGGCGGGCGCGGGCGTGGGGGGCGGGGCCGCCGGGGCGTCGCCGAACAGGCCGGGGCCCTCGGGCTCCGGCAGGGGAAGGTCCTCGTGCGCGGGGTCCGGCAGGTCGCTCATCTCTCGGAGGGGGCTCCCGGCGGGAAAGGGGCGGAAGGCCGGCGCATGACCCGGGCGAGAACCCGTTACGGCTGCTTCCTTCCGGACCTGACCGGGTTGGCGAGGGGCCCGTCCAGCGCCGACCTTCCGCCCCCCATATCGCCCTTCGCCCGGCCCGAGGCAACCCCACCGCGCATTGCCACGTTGGCCGGGCATGACCGAAGAGCCGATGGACAAGGTGGATGCCCGCCAGGGCGACAAGCGCCGGATGAACAGCCGCGTCCTGGTCTGGGGCCTGGCCCTGGTCATCGCGGCCTTCGTGATCGGCTACTTCATCGCCTGACCAGAGGGGGGGCGGCACCACGCCCCCCGGCGCCGCCGCGCCCTTCGCCTGCGCGGCGGGTGGCGCGCTTCACGCCCGGCCCGCCGCGTGGCAGGGTCCGGCGCGATGCTTTCCATCCCCGCCAGCCGCCCCAACGCCTACACCGGCTCCCCGCTCGACCGCGCCTCGGCCCGGCGGGAGGAGGCCGGCTTCGTCGCCGGCGCGCTGGAAGCGCCCGACAGCCTGTTCGTGCCGGTCTGGCGCGCGCGCTCCCTGCTGGCGCAGGTGGAGGCCGGGCGGCCGGAGGCGGTGCTGCTGTCGGGCGAGGCGGCGCGGGCGCTGCGCCTGGCCGGCGGCCCCTGGGCCTTCCTGGGGCTGTGGGAAGGCCGGCCCACCTTCGCGGTGGATTGCTCGGCGGCGGAGGACCCGCTGCCGCTGCTGCCGCCGGCCATGGGCGCCTTCCACGACCTGCGCGCCGTGGCCGGGCTGCTGCCACCCGGCGAGGCCAGCGTGCTGGCCCACGCGCGCGGGCTGATGCACTGGCGGGTGAAGCATCGCTTCTGCGGCGTGTGCGGCGCGGCCTGCGAGCCGCGCTCGGCCGGCAACGCCATGGCCTGCACCGCTTGCGCCGCCCAGCACTTCCCGCGCACCGACCCGGCCGTCATCATGCTGGTGGTGCGCGGCGACCGCTGCCTGCTGGGCCATTCGCACCGCTTCCCCAACACCACCATGTTCAGCACCCTGGCCGGCTTCGTGGAGCCGGGCGAGAGCCTGGAGGAAGCCGTGCGGCGCGAGGTGTTCGAGGAGACAGGCGTGGCGGTGGGCGCGGTGCGCTACCACTCCTCCCAGCCCTGGCCCTTCCCGTCCTCCATCATGCTGGGCTTCCACGCGGAGGGGCTGACGGAGGCCATCGCGCTGGACGTGGAGGAGCTGAAGGACGCGCGCTGGTTCAGCCGCGCCGAGATCGCCGCGCCGGAGGCGCATGGCTTCTCCCTGCCGCGGGCGGATTCCATCGCCCGCCGGCTGATCGAGGACTGGCTGCACGCATGAAGACGCCCATCGCCCTGGCCCTGGCGGCCCTGCTGGCCGCCTGCGCCGCCCGCCCCGCCACCGACGTGCTGGGCGAGCGCCTGACGCCGGAGCAGGCGGAATGCCGCGCCGAGGCCCGCCGTTCGCCCGAGGTGCGGATGGTGATGCGCGAGGCCAACCCGACGCCCAACAGCATGAACGAGGCGCGCATCCGCGAGGAGCGGCGCATCGCCGAGACCACCGCCTGGCGGCGCTGCCTGCGCGAGCGCGGGCTGGCGCTGCCGGGCGGGGTGGAGATCATCCGCGGGCTGTGACGCCGCGCGGATGACCACCCTGCGGCCTCACGCCTTGCGCGTGGTGCCGTCGTCGCGCTCGACCTCGACCTCGGTGCGGCGCACGGTGTCGCGCACCGTCTCCGTGCGGACGTCGCTGTCCTTGCGGACCACGACCTCGCCGGTCACCCGCGCCTCCTTGGCGATCACCGCCTCCTCCTCGGACTCGGTGGCCTCGATCACGCGGTCCTGGAACAGCGCGTCGGCGTCGGTCACCGGGCGGTCCACCACGCGGCGCTCCACGTCCACCGTCTCGCGGCGCAGCGTCACCTGCTCCTCCACCGGCGTCTCCACCACGTAGGAGCGGATGCGCACGCGGCCGTGCGCGGTCTCGCGCTTGCCGACGCGCAGGCGCTCCTCCACCACCGGGATCGCCTCGGACTCGCCGGAAAGGCCGGCGGCGCGGGTGGCCATGCCCTCATGCTCCGGGTGCGCGCCGGAGATGTTGGTGCCCAGCACCTCGTCCGTCCCGCGCGAGAGCATGGTGCCCGGCGGGTTGGCGCCGCTGGCCATGCTGCCGGTGCGGCCGACCTCGTTCTCCGGGTGCGCGCCGCTCATGTTGGTGCCCAGCACCTCGTCCGCCCCGCGGGACAGCATGGTGCCCGGCGGGTTGGACATGTCGTTCTCCGGCCGGGCGCCGCTGATGTTGGTGCCCAGCGCGTCGTCGGTCCCGCGCGAGAGCATGGTGCCGGGCGGGTTGGAGCCGCGCGCCATCACACTGTCCTCGCCATAGGTGTCGAAGGAGCGGCCGGACCAGCCCTCGGCGCGCCAGGCGGCCTCGCGCTCGTCCAGGTCCACGGCGCCGTTGGCCTCCAGGATGTCGGCCGCCGCCTCGAAGCGCTCGGAGGGGACGGACAGGCTCAGCACGGTGCCGCCACGGCGCGCGGCCTCGGCGTAGCCGTGGCGGTCGTCCTCGGGCACGAACAGGGAGGCGAGGCCTTCCCAGAAGCCCTGCTCCGGCTTGGCGCCGGCTTCCTGGCGGTACAGGTGCATCTGCCCGCGGGCGAAGCCCTGCGCGGCCAGGGCGTCCTCGGCGCGGCGCGCCTCGGCCTCGGTGTCGAAGACGGCGGTGATGGTGCGGTCCATGGGGGGATTTCCTTCCGTGTCAGGGCGTTCCGGCGCCGGGGGGAATGTGCTCGACCTCCGCGACCTGGCGGCGCAGCGCCACCACCTCGCGGACCTGCTCCTCCGTGGCGTGGCGCGTCAGCCGGACCTCCTCGCGCAGCAGCAGGCGCCGCTCCACGACCAGCACCTCCTCCAGCACGGGGATGATCCAGTCGCCGTTCGCGTCGCGCCGCGGCTCCGGGACGGGCTCGCCGGCCTCGATCACGCGGTCCACCGCGTGGCGCGAGACCTCGACCCGCTCGGAGCGCAGGGTTTCCGTGACCTCCTGCGGGAGGGTCTCCGTGCGCAGGGAGACGCGCACGCGCCCGCCCTCGCGCCGGACGCGCGCCACGCTGGCCGATTCCTCGGCCAGCGGCAGCACGACCTCTTCCCTGTCCCCTGCGGAGTTCACCTGCCATCCCTTCCGATGCCGAATGGCCCCAGAACGGGCGGCGGCGGCGGCGGGTTGGCGTTCCCTCAGCGGGAGGGCGTCAGCTTTCCTTGTGCGCCACCCGGAAGGGATGCGCGCGGTAGGTGCCCAGCACCTTCACCTCGCGGGTGAAGAAGCGCAGCTCCTCCAGCGCGCGGAACAGGCGCGGGTCCTCCGGGTGGCCGTCCACGTCGCACAGGAACTGCGTGGCGGTGAAGGCGCCGTCGAGCATGTAGCTCTCCAGCTTGGTCATGTTCACGCCGTTGGTGGCGAAGCCGCCCAGCGCCTTGTAGAGCGCGGCCGGCATGTTGCGCACGCGGAAGACGAAGGTGGTGACGGGGTGGGGCGCCTCCAGCGGCGGCGTCTCCGGGCGCTGCGCCATCACGTAGAAGCGCGTGGTGTTGTGCGGCGCGTCCTCCACGTTGGCGCGCAGCACCTGTAGGCCGTAGACCTCCGCCGCGAGGGAGGAGGCGATGGCCGCGTCCTCCGGCGTGCCGGACTGCGCCACCATCTGCGCCGCGCCCGCCGTGTCGGCCTGGATGACCGGGGTCAGCGACAGCTCCTTGATGACCTTCAGCACCTGGCCCAGCGCCATGGGGTGGGAATGCGCCTTGCGCAGCCCCTCCAGCGTCGCGCCCGGGCGCGCCAGCAGGCAGTGCTCCACCCGCTCGAAATGCTCGCCCACCACGGCGAGGCCGGAATCCGGCAGCAGGCGGTGGATGTCGGGCACGCGCCCGGCCAGCGAATTCTCGCAGGGCAACATCGCCAGCCTCGCCCGGCCGTCGCGCACCGCCTCCATCGCCGCCTCGAAGGAAGGGCAGGGCAGGGTGGCCCAGCCCGGATAGGCGCGGCGGCAGGCGAGGTCGGAGTAGGCGCCGGGAACGCCCTGGAAGGCGATGGTGGTCATTCTGTGTCCGTGCGGGCGGTTGATGGATGGCGCTTTGGCGTCTATGTGAGGGTCACGTCTAAGCCAGGGGCTGGGGGCGCGCAAACCCGCGCCCCGGCCTCACGTGAGAGGGTCCGGCATGAGCCTGGAGGTCAACAAGGCGTTCGCGGCGGTCCTTACCGCGGGCATCGCGTTCATGGGTGCCGGCTTCATCGGCGAGAAGGTGGTCCACACCCAGCGGCTGGAGCGCAGCGCCATCCAGGTGGGCGAGGCCCCGGCCCCGCAGGCCGCCGCGCCCGCCGCCGCCCCGGCCATCGAGCCCATCGCGCCGCTGCTGGCCGCCGCCAACGTCGACAACGGCCGCGCCCTGGCCGGCCGCGTCTGCGCCTCCTGCCATTCCTTCACCGATGGCGGGCGCAACGGCGTCGGCCCCAACCTGTGGAACATCGTGAACAAGGGCCACGCCCAGGTGGCGGGCTTCAACTACTCCGCCGCCAACCGCGCCCTGGCCGAGAAGCCCTGGGACTACGAGGCGCTGAACCAGTTCATCGCCGCCCCGGCGCGCGCCATGCCCGGCACGCGCATGGCCTTCGCCGGGCTGAACTCCGCCCAGCAGCGCGCCGACGTCATCGCCTTCCTGCGCAGCCTCTCGCCGAGCCCGGCGCCGCTGCCCTGACCGGGCGGTGAGCGACGTCCCGGCCGAGTTCGTCGCCGCGGCGCACGAGGCCGCCGCGCTGGCCGCGGCCGAGACGCGCGCCCTGTTCCGCTCGCCGCTGCTGGTGGAGGCCAAGGGCGACGCCTCGCCGGTGACGGAGGCCGACCGCGCCGCCGAACGCGCCCTGCGCCGCTTTCTGGCGGATCGCTTCCCGCAGCACGGCATCCTGGGCGAGGAATACGGCGCCGAGCGCGCCGATGCCGAATGGCTCTGGGTGCTGGACCCCATCGATGGCACCCGCGCCTTCCTCACCGGCCGGCCACTCTGGGGCACGCTGATCGGGCTGATGCATCGCGGCGCCCCCGTGCTGGGCCTGCTGGACCAGCCGGTGCTGGCGGAGCGCTGGCTGGGCGTGGCCGGGCAGGGCACCAGCTTCAACGGCGCGCCGGTCCGCGCCCGCCGCTGCGCCACGCTGGCCGAGGCCGAGTTTGGCTGCACCTCGCCCGACATCTTCAGCCCCGCCACCATGCCCCGCTTCGACCGCGTGCGCCGCGCCGCGCGGCGCGTCTCCTGGGGCGGGGATTGCTACCTCTACGGGCTGGTGGCGCTGGGGCTGGTGGATCTGGTGGTGGAGGACACGCTGAAGCCCTGGGACTGGGCGGCGCTGGCCCCCATCCTGGAAGGCGCCGGCGGGCGGATGACCGACTGGGCCGGCAACCCGCTGCGCCTGGGCACCGCGCGGGGCGACGTGGTGGCGCTGGGCGACCCGTCCCTGCTGCCCGAGGTGGTGGCCGCGCTTGCGGCGTGAGGGCCGCGCCCCCAATGTCACCCGCATGAAGCGCCGCACCCTCTTCGCCGCCGGCACCGGGCTCCTCGCCTTCGCCGGGCCGCTCCACGCGCAGCAGGGGGCGGTGCGCACCCACGCCCTGTCCCTGCTCGGCGAACCGGCGCTGCCGCGCGACTTCCCGCACTGGCCCTGGGTGAACCCCGAGGCGCCGAAGGGCGGCGAGATCGCGCTGACGGCGCTCGGCTCCTTCGACAGCTTCAACCCCTTCATCCTGCGCGGCACGCCGGCAGTGGGCAGCGGGCTGCTCTACGACACGCTGCTGGTGGAAAGCGAGGACGAGCCCTCCACCGAATACGCCCACCTGGCCGAGTCCATCGAGGTCCATGCCGACCGCAAGGGCGTCTCCTTCACGCTGAACGCCGCCGCGCGCTGGCATGACGGCCGCCCGGTGACGGCGGAGGACGTGCGCTGGAGCTTCGAGACGCTGCGCAGCCACGGCCGCCCCTTCTACCGCGCCTACTGGGGCGACGTGGAATCGGTGGCGGCGGAGGATCCGCGCCGCGTCACCTTCCGCTTCCGCAGCGACGAGAACCGCGAGCTGGCGCTCATCCTCGGCCAGATGCAGGTGCTGCCGAAGCATTGGTGGGAAGGGCGCGACTTCGCGCGGCCGCTGCTGGAGCCGCCGCTGGGCTCCGGCCCCTATCGGCTGGAGCGCTTCGAAGCCGGGCGCAGCGTGACGTGGCGCCGCGTCGAGGACTACTGGGCGCGCGACCTGAATACCCGCAAGGGCACCAACAACTTCGACCGCATCCGCTACGAATACTTCCGCGACGCCACCGTGGCCTTCGAGGCCTTCAAGGCCGGGCAGGTGGATTTCCGCACGGAGAACATCGCCCGCGACTGGTCCACCGGCTACGACTTCCCGGCGGTGCGGCGCGGGCTGGTGCAGCGCGACACCATCCGTCACGAGCGCCCCAGCGGCATGCAGGGCTTCGCCATGAACCTGCGCCGGCCGCTGTTCGGGGATGCGCGGGTGCGCGAGGCGCTGGTGCAGCTGTTCGACTACGAATGGCTGAACGCCAACATCTTCTTCGGCCTCTACGCGCGGACCACCAGCTTCTTCTCCAACAGCGAGCTGGCGTCGTCCGGCCTGCCGACGGGCCGCGAGCTGGAGATCCTGCAGCGCTTCCGCGGCCAGGTGCCGGAGCGCGTCTTCACCGAGGAGTTCCGCCTGCCCGTCACCGATGGCAGCGGCAACAACCGCGACGGGCTGCGCCGCGCCATCGCGCTGATGCAGCAGGCCGGCTGGACGCTGCGCGAGCGCCGGCTGGTGAACGCGCAAGGTCAGCGCTTCGAGTTCGAGATCCTGCTGAACTCGCCCTCCTTCGAGCGCGTGGCGCTGCCCTACGTGCAATGGCTGCAACGCCTGGGCATCGAGGCGCGGGTGCGCACCGTGGACCCCGCGCAATACCAGGTGCGGATGGACAATTTCGACTTCGACATGACGGTGGACGTGATCGGGCAGTCGCTCTCGCCCGGCAACGAGCAGCGCGACTTCTTCACCTGCGCCAAGGCGCGGGAGAACGGCTCGCAGAACATCGCCGGCATCTGCGCGCCCGCCATTGATGCCCTGGTGGAGCTGGTGATCACCGCGCCTGACCGCGAGGAACTGGTGCACCGCACCCGCGCGCTGGACCGCGTGCTGCTGCACAACCACTTCCTGATTCCCAACTGGCACAACCGCGCCTTCTGGATCGCCTTCTGGGACCGCTTCGGCCGGCCGCCGCGCAACCCGAAATACGGGCTGGGCTTCCCGACGGACTGGTGGGTGGACGCGGCGAAGGAACGCGCCTTGCAGGACGCCCGACGGAGTTTGTGATGCCGGCCGATCCACGCCCTCGGGCTGCGCCCTCCGGCGGTCGGACGGGGCTGTGACCGCCTACCTCCTCCGCCGCCTGCTGCTGGTGGTGCCCACCTTGCTGGGCATCATCGTCATCAACTTCGCGCTGGTGCAGCTGGCCCCCGGCGGGCCCGTCGAGCAGATGATCGCCGAGATCCGCGGCGAGGGGCAGGCGCTGGGCCGCATCACCGGCGAGGGCGGCGGCGAGGTGCGCGCGCCGCAGCCCGCCAGCCAGGGCGAGGGCAGCTCCAGCTACCGCGGCGCCCGCGGGCTGGACCCCGAGGTGGTGAAGGAGATCGAGCGCGCCTTCGGCTTCGACAAGCCGGCGCATGTCCGTTTCTGGGAGATGCTGAAGGGCTACGCCACCTTCGACCTCGGGCGCTCGCTGTTCCGCGACGCGCCGGTCTGGACGCTGATCCTGGAGAAGCTGCCCGTCTCGGTCTCGCTGGGGTTGTGGAGCACGCTGATCATCTACCTCGTCTCCATCCCGCTGGGCATCCGCAAGGCGGTGCGCGACGGCTCGCGCTTCGACCTCTGGACCTCCGCCGTGGTGCTGGTGGGCTACGCCATCCCGGGCTTCCTGTTCGCGGTGCTGCTGGTGGTGCTGTTCGCCGGCGGCTCCTTCGTGCAGTGGTTCCCGCTGCGCGGGCTGGCCTCGTCGGGCTCGGCGGACTGGCCGTTCTGGCAGCGCGCGCTGGACTACGCATGGCACGTCACGCTGCCCACCATCACGCTGGTGATCGGCGGCTTCGCGGGCCTCACCATGCTGACCAAGAACTCCTTCCTGGAGGAGATCAACAAGCAATACGTGCTGACGGCGCGCGCCAAGGGCGCGGGCGAGGGGCGCATCCTCTACGGCCACGTGTTCCGCAACGCCATGCTCATCATCATCGCCGGCTTCCCGGCTGCCTTCATCGGCATCCTGTTCACCGGCGCGTTGCTGGTGGAGATCATCTTCTCGCTGGACGGGCTGGGCCTGCTGGGCTTCGAGGCCGCCATCCGCCGCGACTACCCGGTGATGTTCGGCACGCTCTACGTCTTCACCCTGCTGGGGCTGCTGATGCAGATCGTGTCGGACTTCACCTACACGCTGGTGGACCCGCGCATTGATTTCGAGGCGCGGCGGTGAGCCCGCTGAACCGCCGCCGCCTGGCGAATTTCCGCGCCAACCGCCGCGGCTGGTGGAGCCTGTGGATCTTCCTGGCGCTGTTCGGGCTGACGCTGGGCGCGGAACTCATCGCCAATGACCGCCCGCTGCTGGCGAAGGTGGAGGGACGCTGGTTCGCCCCCGTGGCGCTCGACTACGCCGAGGACGACGTGGTGCCCGACGGCCTGCCCGTCACCGCCGACTGGGCCGACCCCGACTTCGCGCGCTCCGTGGCGGAGCGCGGCGGCTGGGTGCTCTGGCCGCCGATCCGGCACGATGCGCGCTCGGTGGTGCGCGACCTCGGGCGGCCGGCGCCGGCGCCGCCCAGCAGCCGCAACTGGCTGGGCACCGACGACCAGGCCCGCGACGTGATGGCGCGCGTGATCTACGGCTTCCGCATCTCCGTGCTGTTCGGCTTCACGCTGACGGTCCTCGCCTCGATCATCGGCATCATGGCCGGGGCGGTGCAGGGCTACTACGGCGGCTGGACCGACCTGCTGTTCCAGCGCTTCATCGAGATCTGGTCGGGCATGCCGCAGCTTTTCCTGCTCATCATCCTGGCCAGCGTCATCGAGCCCTCCTTCTGGACGCTGCTGGGCTTCCTGCTGCTGTTCTCCTGGATGGGGCTGGTGGGGGTGGTGCGCGCCGAGTTCCTGCGCGGCCGCAACCTGGACTACGTGCGCGCCGCCCGCGCGCTCGGCGTGCCGGACCGCACGCTGATGTGGCGGCACATCCTGCCCAACGCCATGGTGGCGACGCTGACCTTCCTGCCGTTCATCCTGTCCGGCTCGGTCACCGTGCTGGCCTCGCTCGACTTCCTGGGCTTCGGCCTGCCGCCCGGCTCGCCCTCGCTGGGGGAGCTGCTGGCGCAGGGCAAGAACAACCTGCAGGCGCCCTGGCTGGCCTTCACCGGCTTCGTGGTGCTGGGCGGCGTGCTGACCCTGCTGATCTTCATCGGCGAGGCGGTGCGCGACGCCTTCGACCCACGAAAGCTGCCCGGAGGGCAGCGTTCGTGAAGGGTTTCTTCGCCCTCAGACGCCGGGCGGCCGCATCCGCGGCCTTGGCTTCGCCGCGCCGCGGGTGCGCAGGCCGGCAGGTCGGTTGGGCGGCGCCGGCCGCTCTGCGGCCGGATTCGTTTGGGGCAGCCCCATGACCTCCACACCCCTGCTGTCGGTCGAGGGCCTGTCCGTCGCCTTCAACGGCCGCCGCGTGGTGGAGGGCGCCTCCTTCACCGTGAACCCCGGCGAGACGGTGGCGCTGGTGGGCGAATCCGGCTCCGGCAAGTCGGTCACCGCGCTCTCGGTGCTGCGGCTGCTGGCCGCCGCCGGCTCCAACCCCGAGGGGCGCATCATCCTGGACGGCACCGACGTGCTGGCGGCCGGCGAGTCGGCGCTGCACCGGCTGCGCGGCGGCGTCGCCGGCATGGTGTTCCAGGAGCCGATGACCAGCCTGAACCCGCTGCACAGCATCGGCCGCCAGGTGGGCGAGGCCATCACCCTCCATCGGCCGCTGCGCGGCGCCGCGCTGGAGGCCGAGGTGGTGCGCCGCCTGGAAGCCGCCGGCCTGCCGGACCCGAAGCAGCGCCTGGGCGCCTATCCGCACCAGCTTTCCGGCGGGCAGCGCCAGCGGGTGATGATCGCCGCCGCCCTGGCCAACGACCCGAAGCTGCTGATCGCCGACGAGCCGACCACCGCGCTGGACGTCACCATCCAGGCGCAGATCCTGGAACTCATCGCGCAGCTGAAGGCGCGCACCGGCATGGCGGTGCTGTTCATCACCCACGACCTCGCCATCGTGCGCCGCCACGCGCAGCGCGTGGTGGTGATGAAGGATGGCCGCGTCGTCGAGCAGGGCGAGACGGCGGCCCTCTTCGCCGCCCCGCAGCACCCCTACACCCGCATGCTGCTGGCCACCGAGCCGCGCGGCCGCCCCGCCCCGGTGCCGGAGGATGCGCCGACGGTGCTGGAGGCGCAGGACATCCATGTCGGCTTCCCCATCCGCCGCGGCCTGCTGCGCCGGCAGGTGGGCGAGGTGAAGGCGGTGCAGGGCGTCTCCCTGCGCCTGCGCGCCGGCGAGACGCTGGGCGTGGTGGGCGAATCCGGCTCGGGCAAGACGACGCTGGGCATGGCGCTGCTGCGCCTCGAAGCCTCGCGCGGCGCCATCCGCTTCGAGGGGCACGACATCGCTGGGCTGGACCGCGGCGCCATGCGGCCGCTGCGCGCGCGGATGCAGGTGGTGTTCCAGGACCCCTACGGCTCGCTCTCGCCGCGCATGAGCGCCGGCGAGATCGTCGGCGAGGGGCTGCTGGTGCACGAGCCCGCCCTGCGCGCCGCCGAGCGCGAGGCCCGCGTGGCCCAGGCGCTGGAGGAGGTGGGCCTCGACCCTGCCGTGATGGGGCGCTACCCGCACGAGTTCAGCGGCGGGCAGCGCCAGCGCCTGGCCATCGCCCGCGCCCTGGTGCTGAAGCCCCGCCTGCTGGTGCTGGACGAGCCGACCAGCGCGCTGGACGTCTCCGTGCAGGCGCAGGTGGTGGAGCTGCTGCGCGGCCTGCAGGCGCGGCACGGCCTGGCCTTCCTGTTCATCAGCCACGACCTGAAGGTGGTCCGCGCCATGGCCCACCGCATCCTGGTGATGCGGCAGGGCCGCATCGTCGAGGAAGGCGAGGCCGAGGCCCTGACACGCAGCCCGAAAGACCCCTATACCCGCGCCCTGATGAGCGCCGCCTTCGAGCTGACCACCGCATGAGCGACACCGCACCCCACCCCTGGGCCGGCCAGGAGCGCGAGAAGCTGCGCGACCTGCTGGACAGCGGCACGGTCAAGCTGGGCATCCACATCCGCAAGATGAACTCGCCCGGCTCGCCGGTGTACCGCTATGCCGAGAACATCATCCCGGCCGGGCTCATCCTGGTGTCCTCCTTCGCCGCCACCGCGCTGGTGCATTTCTACCTGGGCGCGGCGGTGCTGGCGGCGGGCTGCGCCTGGTGGGTGTGGAAGGTGCTGCCGGCGGTGAAGGACGGCGTGTTCCACCGCACCGCCGCCCACGTGCTGCACAGCGACCTCAATTTCGACCTGATGTGGGCGCGCGGCCTGCTGTCGCTCTACAGCAAGCGGCCGGACGGCACCGAGCGCGTGGCGACGCGGCGCGACGACTGGCGGGCCTATGTCCGCTCCTTCCACGGGGAGGCCTGATGCGCCGCCGAGGCACGTCTCCGGGCCGCGCCCGCCAACGATCGGGGGCGTGATGGCCATCCTGCTTTCCACCAAGGCCAACGCCATGGCCGACTGGCGCGACGCCCTGCTGGCCTGCGACCCGTCGCTCGACATCCGCCTGTTCCCCGATGCCGGCGACCCCGCCTCCATCGAGGCCGCGGTATGCTGGACCCAGCACGACATGGCGGAGCTGCGGCGCTACCCCAACCTGCGCCTCATCGTCTCCATGGGCGCCGGGGTGGACCACCTGCTGCGCCCGCCCGGGCCGCCGCCCGGCATCCCGGTGGCGCGGCTGAAGGATGAGCGGCTGACCACCGGCATGGCCGAATGGGTGCTGCTGAACGTGCTGCGCTTCCACCGGCAGGACCTGGACTACCGTGCCCTCCAGGCCCAGCGCGTGTGGGAGGAGCTGCCGGCGCCCGAGACGGCGGAGCGGCGCATCGGCTTCCTCGGCCTGGGCGAGCTGGGGCTGGCCGCCGCCCGCGCCTGCCAGGCGCTGGGCTTCCCCGTGCAGGGCTGGGCCCGCCGCCCGCGCGACATCCCCGGCATCCCCACCTTCCATGGCGAGGACGGGCTGCACGCCATGCTCCCGCGCACCGACATCCTGGTCTGCCTGCTGCCGCTGACGCCGGAGACCCGCGGCGTGCTGAACCGCGAAACCCTGGCCCTGCTGCCGCGCGGCGCCTTCCTGGTGAACGGCGCCCGCGGCGGCCACGTGGTGCAGGAGGACCTGCTGGCGGCGCTGGATTCCGGCCATCTCGCCGCCGCCGCGCTGGACGTGTTCGAGCCCGAGCCCCTGCCGCCGGAGCACCCCTTCTGGGCGCATCCGCGCGTGGTGATGACGCCGCATGCGGCCTCCATCACCATCCCGCGCTCGGCGGCGCCGCAGGTGGTGGAGAACCTGCGCCGCGCCCGCGCCGGCGAGCCGCTGCTGAACCTGGTGGACTTCTCCGCCGGCTACTGAGCGGCTTCCAGCAAGCCGCTGTTCGCCGCCTCCGGCAGCGGCATCCCGGCGACGGCGCCCTCGGCCTCCGCCATGATGCGGCGCAGCTCGCCCAGGAAGGCGGCGCCCGGCAGGGTGCGCTGCACGAGGACGGAGCGGCGGTCCATCATGTCCAGCTTGCGCTTGGCTAGGTCCAGCTCGCCCAGGCGGTCCAGCGCGCGGGTGATGGCGGGCTTGGAGACGTTCAGCGCCGTCGCCAGCCCGCGCACCGTGTGCGGCCCGGGGCTGAGGTAGACGCTGAGGAAGACGGCGAGCTGACGCGCCGACAGGTCAGGCCCGTCGCGGCGCACCAGCGTCACGATGGTGTCCCGCAGGACCCCCACCATCTGATCCGGATTGGTCTGCGACGCCATGGTTCCCGTTTCCCTGCCCCCCACCCCGGGGGGGATTTGGTGACATCTCCGACTCCGCAGGTGGGGATGCGACACCGGCTTATTAGGGGCAAGGCGACTCAATATTGCAAGAATTTCATTCGCTGTCCGGCCCCGGGTCCGCCCGGCCGGCCAGCCAGGCCTCGATGCCGTCCAGCAGCGCGGGCAGGCCGGTGGCCTCGCCGCCCTCCGGCGCGCCGGGCCGGGTGCTGTCGTTCCAGCAGTAGCAGTCCAGGTGCGCCCAGGGCGTGCCCTCCGGCACGAAGCGGCGCAGGAACAGGGCGGCGACGATGGCGCCGGCCATCGGCCGGGCGGCGACGTTGCCCAGGTCGGCCACCGTGCTGTCCAGCCAGGATTCGTAGGCGGCGTGCAGCGGCAGGCGCCACAGCGGCGCGTGCGCGGCGGCGCCGGCCGCCAGCAGTGCCCCGGCCAGGGCGTCATCGGTGCTGAACAGCGCCGGCAGTTCCGGCCCCAGCGCCACCCGGGCGGCGCCGGTCAAGGTGGCGGCGTCCAGCAGCAAGGCGGGCTGGCGTTCCGCGGCGAAGGCCAGCAGGTCGGCCAGCACCAAGCGGCCCTCGGCGTCGGTGTTGCCGATTTCCACCGACAGGCCCTGGCGGGTGCGCAGCACGTCGCCGGGGCGGAAGGCGGCGCCGCCCACGCTGTTCTCCACCGCGCCCACCAGCAGCAGGATGCGGCACGGCGCACGCCGGGCCATCAGCGCCTCGGCCAGGGCCAGCATCACCGCCGCCCCGCCCATGTCCTTCTTCATGCGCAGCATGGCGCTGCTGGGCTTCAGGTCCAGCCCGCCGGTGTCGAAGGACACGCCCTTGCCGCACAGCGCCAGCAGCGGCCCGGAATCCCCCCATTCCAGCATCGCCACGCGCGGCGCGCGCGGGCTGGCGGCGCCCACCGCGTGCAGGGCCGAGAAGCCCTCCGCCACCTCGGCGCCTTCCATCACCCGCACGCGCGCGCCATGCGCCGCGCCCACCTCGGCCACCGCGGCGCACAGCTCCTCCGGCCCCAGGTGGCTGGCGGGGGTGTTGATGAGGTCGCGCGCGCGCCAGGTGGCGGCGGGCAGCGCGGCGTCGAAGCCCGGCGGCGGCACCAGCAGCGCCGGGGCGCGCTTGGGCGCCTTGAAGCGGGCGTAGCGATAGGCGCCCAGCGCCCAGCCCAGCGCCACGCCCGCGTCGCCGCCCTGCCAGGACGTGCCTTCCGGCAGGGCGTGCGGCAGCGCGCCGTAGCGCCGCGGGTCCTCGCTGCGGCCGACCAGCGCGCCGGTGATGCGCGCGCCGTCGGTCAGCAGCGCGTGGCTGCCGGGCCTGGCGTCGAAGCCCTGCGCCGCCGCCAGGGCCGCGCCGGGGATGGGGCGCCAGCCATCGGGCGCGACGAGGTGCAGGGGCAGGGCGCCGGCGGCGTCGGTGAAGCAGCTCAGGGTCATGCCATGCCATTATGCCACCCATGCCCGTGTTGCGAAGGCGAAGGGCGCGGGCCACATGGCTGCCCATGAACACCCCCCATGATCCGCTCGGCTGGCACGGGACCACCATCCTGTGTGTGCGCCGCGACGGCCGCGTGGCGATGGCCGGCGACGGCCAGGTCTCGCTGGGCCAGACCGTCGTGAAGGGCAACGCGCGCAAGGTGCGGCGCATCGCCCAGGGCAAGGTGCTGGCCGGCTTCGCCGGCGCCACCGCCGACGCCTTCACCCTGCTCGAGCGCCTGGAGGCGAAGCTGGAGCGCTTCCCCGACCAGCTGGAGCGCGCCTGCGTCGAACTCGCGAAGGACTGGCGCACCGACCGCTACCTGCGCCGGCTGGAGGCGCTGCTGGCGGTGGCGGACGACAAGCGCTCCCTGCTGCTCACCGGCCAGGGCGACGTGCTGGAGCCGGAGGACAGCGTCATCGGCATCGGCTCGGGCGGCAACTACGCCCTGGCCGCGGCGCGCGCGCTGATGACGGTGGACGGGCTGGATGCCGAGGAGGTGGCGCGCCGCTCCATGAAGATCGCCGCGGAGATCTGCGTGTACACCAACGGCAACTTCATCCTGGAGAGCCTGCCGGCATGAGCGACGTGATGGCCCCGGAGGCCGTGAACCTTTCCCCGCGCGAGATCGTGAGCGAGCTGGACCGCTTCATCATCGGCCAGCACGACGCCAAGCGCGCGGTGGCCATCGCGCTGCGCAACCGCTGGCGCCGCCAGCAGCTGCCCGAGGCGCTGCGCGAGGAGGTGGTGCCCAAGAACATCCTGATGATCGGCCCCACCGGCTGCGGCAAGACGGAGATCGCGCGCCGGCTGGCGAAGCTGGCCAACGCGCCCTTCCTGAAGGTCGAGGCCACGAAGTTCACCGAGGTCGGCTACGTGGGCCGCGACGTGGAGAGCATCGTGCGCGACCTGGTGGAAGCCGCCATCGTGCAGGCGCGCGACGCCGCCCGCCGGGGCGTGCAGGCCAAGGCCGAGCTGGCGGCGGAGGAGCGCCTGGTGACCGCCCTGGTGGGCGAGGGCGCCAATGGCGAGACGCGGATGAAGTTCCGCCGCATGCTGCGCGAGGGCCAGCTGGAGGCGCGCGAGATCGAGGTGCAGGTGAGCGAGCCGGCCGGCGCGCCCATCGGCATGATGGACCTGCCGGGCATGCCGCCCGGGCAGATGCAGAACATGCAGGAGATGTTCGGCAAGATGTTCGGCAACCGCGCGCGGGCGCGGAAGATGCCCATCGCCGCGGCGCGCGAGGCGCTGGTGCGCGAGGAGGCCGACAAGCTGCTGGACAACGAGGCGCTGACCCGCCAGGCGGTGCTGAACGCCGAGAACAACGGCATCGTCTTCCTGGACGAGGTGGACAAGATCGCCCGCAGCAGCGAGGGCGGCGTGCGCGGCGGCGACGTGAGCCGCGAGGGCGTGCAGCGCGACCTGCTGCCGCTGATCGAGGGCACCACGGTGAACACCCGCCACGGCCCGGTGCGCACCGACCACATCCTGTTCATCGCCTCCGGCGCCTTCCACCTGAGCAAGCCTTCCGACCTGCTGCCCGAGCTGCAGGGCCGCCTGCCCATCCGCGTGGAGCTGAAGGCGCTGACGCGCGACGACTTCCGCCGCATCCTGACCGAGCCCGACCACTCCCTGCTGAAGCAGGCGAGCGCGCTGATGGACACCGAAGGCGTGGCGCTGCGCTTCGACGACGGCGCGGTGGAGGGCATCGCCGACCTGGCCGCCGAGATCAACGCCACGGTGGAGAACATCGGCGCCCGGCGGCTGGCCACGGTGCTGGAGCGGCTGCTGGAGGAGGTGAGCTTCACCGCCTCCGACCGCCGCGGCGAGGCGGTGACGGTGGACGCGGCGATGGTGCGCGAGCGCGTGGCGCCGCTGGCGGCCTCGGCCGACCTGTCGCGCTACATCCTGTAGGGCGGCCCGCGCACGGGAAGCCGGTTCCTGATCGCGCGCGGCGGAACCCGGCCCTAGATCATGATCCGCAAACGCGGATCATGATCTAGCCTTTGCTGAGAGGACGATTCACCACTTTGATGATTCCATCAAAGCGGATCGTGCTCTAGTCCGGCCCGTCATAGGAGCCGCCGGCCATGCGCCCAGGCAGCGCGATCTCCGCCCGCAGCCCAGGCAGGCGCTGGCCGGGCCCCAGGTGCAGCGCCCCGCCATAGAGCCCGGCGAGGTCATGCACGATGGCGAGGCCGAGGCCGGAGCCCGGCTTGGCCTCGTCCAGCCGCACGCCGCGCGCCAGGGCGGCGCCGTCCTCGCCCTCGCCCAGGCCGGGGCCGTCATCCTCCACCGCGATGCGCACCATCCCGCCCTGCGGCGCGCCGATGCTCACCAGCACGTCGTGGCGGCCGTACTTGCAGGCGTTGTCCATCAGGTTGCCCAGCATCTCCGTCACGTCCTGGCTGTCGGCGCGCACCCGGGCCGCGGCCTCGCCCCCCACGCGCAGGCGGATGCCGCGCCCGGCGGTCAGCCGGCGGAAGGCGGTGGCCAGGGCCTCGGCCAGGGCGTGCGGCGCGCATTCGGCGCCGGCGCTGCCGGCCAGGGCGCCGGCGCGGGCGCGGCGCAGGTGGTGGGCCACCAGCCGCTCCAGCACGCCCAGCTGGGCGCGCACCGCCCCCATGTCCTCCGCCTCGGCCGCGTTGCGCAGCACCGCGACCGGGGTCTTCAGCGCGTGCGCCAAGTTGCCGACGTGGTGGCGCGCGCGCTCCACCGTGGCGCGGTTCTGCTCGATCAGCGCCTCGATCTCGCCCACCAGCGGCGCGATCTCCGAAGGGGCGGTGATGTCCATGTGCAGGCGCCGGCCCTGGCGCACCTCGGCCAGTTCCTCGCGCGTGCGGCGCAGCGGCTGCAGGCCCCAGATCACCAGCACCACCACCACGGCGACGAGGCCCGAGCCCAGCACGAAGAAGGCCAGCACCACCTGCTGGCGCAGCCGCGCGATCTCGGCGTCCAGCGCGGCGCGCGGCACCGCCACCTGCACCGTCATCGGCACCTGGCCGGCGCGGGTGGCGATGGAGACGCGCTGCTCCAGCACGCGCAGCAGCTCGCCGCGCGGACCGCGCATGTCGCGCGCGCGGATGCCCTCCTCGCCCGGCAGGGGCGGGCCCAGGCGGGAATCCCACAAGGAGCGCGAGGTGGCCACCGTGTCGGCGGGGCCACGCAGCTGCCAGTAATGGCCGGACAGCGGGCGCTCGAACTCCGGGTCGGCCAGGGGGCGCAGCAGGATGGGCCCGGCATTGGGGTCGAAGGAGGCGGCGGCCACCACCGCGTCCATGATGGAAGCCAGCCGGGCGTCGGCCGCCGTCTCGATCTGCCGCTCGTCCGTGCGCACGACGAACAGGGCCAGCAGCCCCAGCCCGACGGCGACCCACAGCGCGGTGACCAGGGCCAGCCGGCGCGCCAGGGAGCCGCGCGCGGCGACGCCCTCGCTCATCCCGCCGGGACCAGCCGGTATCCCTGGCCGCGCACCGTCTCGATCAGCGCGTCGCCCAGCTTGCGGCGCAGCCGCGCGACGATCACCTCCAGCGTGTTGGAGTCGCGGTCGAAATCCTGCGCGTAGAGGTGCTCGGTCAGCTCCGTCTTGGAGACGGGGCGGCCGGCGTTGAGCGCGAGGTAGGAGAACAGCCCGTACTCCAGCGCGGTCAGCCGCACCGGCGCCCCGGCGCGGGAGACGGCGCGGGTGGCGGTGTCCAGCCGCACCTCGCCGAACACCAGCTCGGGCTTGGCGACGCCGTTGGCGCGGCGGATCAGCGCGTTCAGCCGCGCCACCAGCTCGGCCATGGCGAAGGGCTTGGCCAGGTAGTCGTCGGCGCCGGCGTTCAGCCCCTCCACCTTCTCCGTCCAGGAATCGCGGGCGGTGAGGATCAGCACGGGCATGGCGCGGCCCTGGGCGCGCCAGCGGCGCAGCACGGACAGGCCGTCCATGCGCGGCAGGCCCAGGTCCAGCACCACGGCGTCGTAGGGCTCCGTCTCGCCCAGGTGCAGCGCCTCCTCGCCATCCATGGCGCTGTCCACGGCGAAGCCGGCATCGCCCAGCCCCTGGCGGAGCTGGGCCGCGAGCGGCGGGGTGTCCTCGACGACGAGCAGGCGCATGGGGCGGCAGGATGGGCGCGGCGGGCCGCGCGGTCAAAGGGGCGGGGCGCGGCGGCTCAGCGCCCAGCGGCGCGGGCGGGGGCGCCCTCGCCGGGCGCGCGCTCCTGGACGGGGCCGCGGCCGCGCAGGAACTGGCCGGTGGCGGCGTCCAGCTCCACGATGAAGACCCGGCCGTTGGAGGGCAGGATCTTCAGCTCGTACAGCCACTGGCCGTCGTCGCGCTCCAGGTCGGCCTCGATGACGCGGCCGCGGTAGCGGCGCTCCACCTCGGCCAGGATGTCCGTCAGCGGCAGGATCTGCCCGGCCTCCAGCGCGGCGCGGGCGCGCTCGTGGTCACGGCGCTCCTGCGCCGCGGCGGGGGCGGCGAGCGCCAGCAGGGCCAGCAGGGCAAGGGCCAGGCGATGCATCCACCCAGCGCCATGGGGCCGCATGGCTGAACCTTTCCTGAACCGCCCGCTCAGGCATGGTTCAGATTGCAGGGCCTACATGTCGGTGACGCCGCGATGGCGCGAAGGAGTCGGCACCATGACGCTGTCCACCGGCATGCTCGGCCTGTTCATGATGGCCCTGGCGCTGCTGCCGGTCGTCCTGGTGTGGCGCGACGCCCGCGGCAAGGCGCAGGAGGCGCGCCGCCTGGCCGCGCTGCGCCAGGATGCGCGGGTGACGGCGGAGCTGCGCCGCCGCGCCCCGGTGCCGGCGCTGCAATGGACCGGCGCCGGGCGCTGACCGCCCGCCTCCGCACCAACCGCACCCCAGGGGCGGGCCTTCGGGTCCGCCTTTCTCGCATCCGGACGGCGCCCGGCGCGTTCCCCTCCCGAAGCAAGAGGAGGAATGCATGTCGAAGGCGCAGCTGCCGCCCATCCCGCCCGCCAACCGCCCGAAGCACGGCGCGGCGCGGCAGGAGGAGCCCAAGGGCGACAAGAACCAGGCCGAGGACCGCGACGTGAACCTGGACCAGGTGGGGCAGACCGCGGCGACGCGGCAGAACCTGAACCACCAGGGCCGGCAGCAGGACCGCTGACGATGGCCGGCAAGGCGGACAAGGACGCGGAGGCCAACCGCTCCGGCGGCGGGCCCGGCTCCTCGCACCAGGGCGGCAGCCACGGCCACGCCCACCGCGAGGGGGCCCGGACGGTGCCGGGCGCCCCCACCAACGGCTCGCGCAGCGGCGTCTCAGGCGGCGGCGGCGAGCGCGACAGCCACCACACCCACGACCCGGAATCGAAGGGCGACCGGAAGGGGCGCTGACCGGCCCCCCCTTCACGCGAGGGAGGCGGCTTCCTCGAAGGAAAGCCGCGGCGAGCGCCGGTAGTCCTCCGGCCACTCGCCGTGGCCCAGGTTGACCAGGAAGTTGGAGCGGAAGCCGCTGTCGGCGAAGAACAGCTCGTCCACCTTGGCGTTGTCGAAGCCGCTCATCGGCCCGGCGTCCAGCCCCAGGGCGCGCGCCGCGAGGATGAGGTAGGCGCCCTGCAGCGTGCCGTTGCGCATGGCCGTGGCGTCGGCCAGCGACCAGTTGCCGGCGAACCAGGAGCGCGCGTCGGCATGCGGGAACAGCTGCGGCAGGCGGTCGTAGAACTTGGGGTCGTGGGCGACGATGACGGTGACGGGCGCCGTCATGGTCTTCTCCAGGTTGCCCTGGCTCAGCGCCTCCTTCAGCTTCGCCTTGCCCTCGGGCGTGCGCACGAAGACGAAGCGCGCGGGCGAGGCGTTGGCGCTGGTGGGGCCCATCTTCGCCAGATCGTACAGGGCGCGCAGCGTGTCGTCGGCCACGGGGTCGGGCTTCCAGCGGTAGGCGGTGCGCGCCTCGCGGAACAGCTGGTCCAGGGCGGCGGCGTCGAGCGCGGGCATGCGGCGGTTCTCCGGTGTCGTGACGGGCGGGGTATGGCGCAGGGCGGCCGTCAGGTCACGCGCTCCAGCTCCGCGTCGCTCATCGCGCCGGGCACCACGGTCATCGGCACCGTCAGCCGGTGCGCCAGCCGGCCGGTGAGGGCGGAGATGAGCGGCCCCGGCCCCTTGCCCCCCGGCGCGGTGGCCAGCACCAGGATGGAGATGCGCGGGTCCTCCTCCAGAAGGGAGAGCAGCGCCTCCGCCGGCTGGCCCTCGCGCACCAGCAGGATGGGCAGGCCGCCGGTGATCTCCGTCACCTGGGCGGCCAGGCCGTTCAGTAGGGTCTCGGCCTCCTCCTGGCGCTCCTGGCGCATCATCGCCTCGATGCCGGCCCACTCGGCCTGCTCCACCGCCTCGGCCACCCGCAGCAGGGCGACGCGCCCGCCCGACTTGGCGGCGCGCAGGCAGGCGTAGCGCAGCGCCACCGCGCGCTCCGGGCTGTCATCCACCACCACCAGGAAGACGCGGTCGCGGCGGGCCTGTTCCGTGGGCATGCTCTCAACTCCTGCGGAAGACGACGCTGCCCAGCCAGCCGGCGAAGGCGGCCAGCAGGATGCAGCCCAGGGCGTAGAGCGCCGGCTCCTCCCTCGCCATGGCGGAGATGGAGGCGGCGGTGCCGGTGCGCTCCACCGTGAAGCCCAGCGCCTCGGTGGCGATGACCTGGCGGGAGCGCACCAGCAGCACCTCCACCCGGTAGGCGCCGGGGGTGACGGAGGCGGGCAGCGGCAGGCGCAGGTTGAACAGGCGCGAGCCGGCGATCTCGACCTCCGCCGCGTCCTCCTGCCACAGGCCGCTGCCCTTCTTGAGGTCCAGCAGGGCGGCGCGGAAGCCGGGCGAGCGCGCGCCGGAGCGGTTGTCCAGCGGCAGGGCGTCCAGGCCGATCTGCCGGGCCTGGCGCTCGCCCTCGGGCAGCAGGCGCCAGGCGGGGCGGGTGCCGGCGACGGCGTAGAAGGAGGGGATGCCCTCGAACCGCGCCGAGGGGCCGTTCAGCCACATTCCCAGCACCTGCACCTTGCGGCGCACCACGAAGGGGGAATCCGGCCCGCGGGCGATCACCAGCACCTCGTCGCCGCCCGGCCCCAGCGGCTCCTCCGTCGAGCCGAAGACCAGCAGGGATTCGCCGGTGAAGGCGGTGGTGACCAGCACGCGCTCGCTCGACAGGCGCGCGACCAGCGGCGCGGTCTGCGCCAGGGCGGGCGGCCCGGGCAGCGCCAGCAGCAGGAGCAGCCAGGCCCAGGCGGGGCGGCGGGGCCGCGGCGGCCTCATCCCGCCGGCCCGACGGAGAACAGGGAGGCCGGCACCCGCAGCAGGTCCCACAGCAGGGCGGCGGCCACCGCCAGCACCAGCGCGCCCAGCAGCGCCCGCGTCTCCTCGCCGCGCAGCCGCCCGCCCATGGCGGCGCCGAACTGCGCCCCGGCCACCGCGCCCACCAGCAGCAGCAGCGTCAGCACGATGTCCACCCCGCCCACCTGCACGGCCTGCAGGAAGGTCACGCTGGCGGTGACGCACACCACCTGGAACAGCGAGGTGCCGATCACCACGGAGGTCGGCATGCCCAGGACGTAGATCATGGCGGGCACCAGCATGAAGCCGCCGCCGACGCCCATCACGGCCGAGAGCACGCCGATGCCGAACCCCACCACCACCGGCGGGATGACGGAGATGTACAGGCGGCTCTTGCGGAAGCGCAGCTTGAAGGGCAGGCCATGCGCCCAGGAATGCTGGTGCAGCCGCCGCGGCGCCGCCCGCCGCCGGCGGAAGATGGCGCGCACGCTTTCCATCACCATCAGCGTGCCGACCACGCCCAGCACCACCACGTAGAACAGCGCCACCGCCGCATCCACCTGCCCCACGGCGCGCAGGAAGGCGAAGAGCTGCACGCCGGCCACGCTGCCCAGCAGGCCGCCCGCCACCAGCACCCCGCCCATCACCCAGTCCACGTTGCCGCGCCGCGCCTGCGCCAGCAGGCCGGAGACGGAGGCGCCCAGCGTCTGGTTCGCCCCCGAGGCGACGGCGACCGGCGAGGGGATGCCGATGAGGAGCAGCACCGGCGTCAGCAGGAAGCCGCCGCCCACGCCGAACAGCCCCGACAGCCAGCCCACGACGAAGCCGATGCCCGCCAGCAGGAAGGCATCCACGCTCATCTCGGCGATCGGCAGGTAGATCTGCACCGCCGAACCCTTCACCCGATGCGCCTGGCTGGCAAGGGGCGGTATGCTGCGCGCCATGTTGCGCCGCAGCCTCCTCGCCGCCCCCTGCCTCGTGCTGCCTGCGCGGGCGCAGCCATCCGCCCGCGTGGCGCTGCTGCACCTCAACGACTTCCATTCGCGCCACGAGGCCATCACGGCGGCGGCCGCCATCTGCCGCCCGGGCGGCGATTGCCGCGGCGGCAGCGCCCGCATGGCCGCCGCCATCCGCGCCGCGCGCGACGCCGCCCGCGCCGAGGGCCGCGCGCCGCTGCTGCTGGACGGGGGGGACGAGTTCCTCGGCTCGCTGTTCTTCACCCATCATGACGGGCTGGCGGAGGCCGGGATGCAGCGCCTGTGGGGCGTGGGGGCGATGACGCTGGGCAACCACGAGTTCGACCTCGGCCCCGCCGGCCTCGCCCGCTACCTCGAGGCGGTGGACTTCCCGGTGCTGGCGGCGAACGTCGAGGCCGCCGCCGAGCCGCTGCTGGCCGGCAAGCTGCGCCCGACCGCGAGCTTCCGCTCGGGCGCCGCGCGGCTGGTGGTGGCGGGACTGGTGACGCCCGACACGCCCACCCTGTCCTCCCCCGGCCCGCAGCTGCGCTTCACCGACCCGGCCGAGGCGGCGAGCCGCGCGGTGTGGGAGGCGCGGCGCGAAGGCCCGGCGACGGTGGTGGCGCTGTCGCACCTGGGGGCCGCCGCCGACCGCCGCCTGGCGCGCGAGGTGCCGGGGCTGGACGTGATCCTGGGCGGGCACAGCCACACCCTCATCGCCCCGCCGGAGGTGGTGGCCGGCCCCGACCGCCCCGTGCTGGTGGCGCAGGCCGGCGCCTTCGGCCGCTGGCTGGGCCGGCTGGACCTCGACCTGGACGATGCGGGCCGCGTGACGGCGCATGCGGGCGGCACGCGCGAGCTGACGCCCGACCTGCCGGAGGATGCGGAGGCCGCGGCGCTGGTGGCGGAACTCGCCGCGCCGCTGGAGGCGATCCGCCGCCGCCCCGCCTTCGACCTGCCGGCCGCGCTGCCCGCCGACGGCTGCGGCCGCGCCCCCTGCGCGCTGGGCGAGGCGGTGGCTGAGGCGATGCGCCGGGCGATGCGGGCCGAGATCGGCTGGCAGAACGCGGGCGGGCTGCGCGCCGGGTTGCCGGCGGGCGCGGTGGGCTGGGGCGACGTGCTGACCACGCTGCCCTTCTCCAACACCGCCGTGCGCATCACCCTGCGCGGCGGCACGCTGCGCGAGGCGCTGGAACACGCCTTGGCCCGCCGCGGCGGCGGGTTCCCGCAGCTCGCCGCCCTGCGCTACGCGGCCGATGGCGTGCGGCTGCTGCGCGCCGAGGTGCGCGACGCCGCCGGCGACTGGCATCCGCTGGAGCCGGAGCGCGCCTACACGGTGGCGACGAACAACTTCCTGCGCCGCGGCGGCGACGGCTACGCCATGTTCGCCGAGCCGCTGGAAGCGCTGGAGGACGGGCCGCCGGTGGAGGACGCGCTGGTGCGCCTGCTCAGCGGCGCGGCAGGAAGCCCATGGCGGCCTTCGCCTCCGCCAGGATAGGCAGGGCGATCGCCTCCGCCTTCTCGGCGCCGCGGCGCAGGGCGGCGTCCAGCGCGTCGGTGTCCTCCAGCAGGCGGGCCATCTCGGCGCGGATGGGCGAGAGGTGCGCCACCAGCGCGTCGGCCAGCGCCGGCTTGAACTGGCCGAAGCCCTGGCCGGCATGCGCGGCCAGCACCTGCGCCGGCTCGCGCCCCGTCACCGCGGCCATGATGCCGACCAGGTTGCGCGCCTCCGGGCGCTTCTCCAGCTCGGCCAGGCTGTCGGGCAGGGGCTCGGGGTCGGTCTTGGCGCGCTTGATCTTGTTGGCGATGTCGTCGTCCGCATCGTTGAGGTTGATGCGCGACTGGTCCGAGGGGTCGGACTTGCTCATCTTCTTCGTGCCATCGCGCAGGGACATCACGCGCGCGGCGGTGGCGCCGATGAAGGGCTCGATGCGCGGGAACAGCGCCACGCCGTAGTCGTGGTTGAACTTCTGCGCGATGTCGTTCGCCAGCTCCAGGTGCTGCTTCTGGTCGTCGCCCACCGGGACGGAGGTCGCCTTGTAGAGCAGGATGTCGGCGGCCATCAGGTTGGGATAGACGTAGAGGCCCGAGGACATGTTCTCGGCGTTCTTGCCGGCCTTGTCCTTGAACTGCGTCATGCGGTTCAGCCAGCCCAGGCGGGCCACGCAGTTGAACAGCCAGCCCAGCTCGGCATGGGCGGGCACGTGGGACTGCACGAACAGGATGCAGCGCTCGGGGTCCAGGCCGCAGGCCAGCAGGGCGGCCGCCATCTCGCGCGTCTGGCGCAGCAGGTCCTCGGGCTTCTGGAACTGGGTGATGGCATGCAGGTCCACCACGCAATACAGGCAGTCGTGCGTGTCCTGCATCGGCACCCAGTTGCGGATGGCGCCGAGGTAGTTGCCCAGGGTGGGGACGCCGGAGGGCTGGATGCCGGAGAAGACGCGCTGCTGCATGGGCGCGGGCTTCGCGCGGCGGGGCGCGATGGTCAAGCCCGCCGCAGCCGCCGCAGCAGGGTGCGCAGCTCCATCCCGCCCAGCGCCTGCGCGGCGGCGAAGTAGGCGGCGCCGCCCAGGGCGCACACCACCGCCAGCCGCCACACCCCGTCCCACCCCGCGCCCGGCGCCAGCCAGCGGTCCAGCCCCCACAGCGCCAGCACCATGCCCGCCGCCGCCAGCGCCAGCCGCGGCAGCCGCCGCCGCAGCCCGCGATCGGCCACCAAGCGCCCGCGCCGCGCCAGCAGCCAGGCCAGCAGCGCCGTGTTGGCCCAGGCCGAGAGCGAGGTGGCCAGCGCCACCCCCACATGGCCCAGCGGGCCCATCAGCAGCAGGTTCAGCGCCACCGACAAGCCGAGGCAGGAGACGCCCACCTTCACCGGCGTCGCGGTGTCGCCGCGCGCGAAGAAGCCGGGCAGGAACACCTTGACCAGCACGAAGGCCGGCAGGCCGAAGGCGTAGGCCACCAGCGCCCAGGCGGTGGCGCGCGCCTCGGCCTCGCCGAAGGCGCCGCGCTGGAACAGCGCCTGCAGGATCGGCAGCGCCAGCACCGCCAGCGCCAGCGCCGCCGGCACCGCCAGGGCCAGCGCCACCTCCAGCGCCCGGTTCATCGAGCGGTGCGCCGAGAGCGGCTGCCCGGAGGAGATCTGCCTGGCCAGGATGGGCAGCAGCGCGGTGGCCACCGCGGCGCCGATCACGCCCAGCGGCAGCTGCGCCACGCGGTCGGCGTAGTACAGGAAGGACACGGCGCCCGAGGGCAGGAAGGAGGCGACGATCACGTCCACCGCCAGGTTCAGCTGCGTCACTCCCGCGCCGATCATGCCGGGGCCCATGCGGCGCAGCACGACGCGCGCCTCGGGCGTCAGCCGCGGCAGGCGGAAGGGGTTCAGCGGCATGCCCGCCTGCCGCGCCGCCCACAGCACGAACAGCAGCTGCACCACGCCCGAGGCGGTGACGCCCCAGGCCAGGGCGTGCGCCGGCGTGGGCGTGACCGGCGCCAGCACCCACAGCGCGGCCACGGACAGGATGTTGAAGAAGATCGGCGCCGCCGCCGGCGCGGCGAAGCGCCCCAGCCCGTTCAGCACGCCCGACACCAGCGCGGTGAGGCAGATCAGCAGCAGGTAGGGCAGGGTGATGCGCGCCAGCTCCACCGCCAGCGCGGCCTTCGGCGCATCGAAGCCCGGCGCCAGCAGGCCGATCAGCTGCGGCATCAGCGCCAGGCCCAGCCCGGTCAGCAGCGCCAGCCACAGGCCCAGCAGGGTGGCCATGCGCTCGGCCAGCTCGCGCGCCGCCTGGGGGCCGCGGGTGGCCAGAAGGGCGGCGAAGGCGGGCACGAAGGCGGCGTTGAAGGCACCCTCGCCGAAGAAGCGGCGGAACAGGTTGGGCAGCTTCAGCGCCACGAAGAAGGCGTCGGCCAGCGGCCCGGCGCCGAGCTTCGCCGCGATCAGCATGTCGCGGAGGAAGCCGAGGATGCGGGAGGCCATGGTCCAGCCGCCCACGGTCGCGATGGCGCGGAGCATGGGAGGGGCCTAGACCATCGGCGAAGCCGCTTGAAGATGGCGCGCCGCGAAGTTCGGCCTTGCCCGCCATGCGGCCACCTTTCCACGATGGAAAGGCGTCCGGCATGGCCTTCGCCGTCCGTCGCACCCTGGCGGGCAGGGCGCTCGCCTTCACCCTCGCGGCCTGCCAGGAGCAGGCGGCCGGCCCGGTCACCGGCACCCCGGTGGCGGCGGGCACCAGCTTCCAAGGTGCCATGACCTTGACGCGCAACGCGGCGGGACGTCGCGGCGACCGGGTCATCATCCGGACGCTGGTGGTCGAGGGCGAACGGGCAAGCAGGCCCTACAACCGGGACGAGGGCCGGCGGGCGCAAGGCGTGCCCGGGCCGGATGGGCGCTTCCGCCTGTTCGGGCCGGAGGGGACCTCCGTGGTCATCGAGGGGCGCATCGAGGGCAGCCGCGCCAGCGGCACCTTCGAGAGCCGGGACTGCACCTATGCGATGGACCTCGCGCGCATCGGCTGACGGGGCCTACGCCTTCGCGGCGGCTTCCCGCACGGTGCTGGCCACCGCGCCGCCGCCGGGCGGCACGGTGGGGCTCAGCGCCTCCAGCAGCGCCAGGCGCAGCGGGGCCAGCTTGCGCTCGTTCTCCACCTTCAGGCCGAACACGTCCTTCACGTAGAACACGTCCACCGCCCGCACGCCGTAGGTGGTGATGTGGGCGGAGGCGATCTGCAGCCCGTGCTCGCTGATGGCGCCCGTCACGTCGTGCAGCAGGCCGGGGCGGTCGCGCCCGTTCACCTCGATGACGGTGTGGGTGTTCGAGGCGTGGTTGTCCACCACCACGCGCGGCGGCACCGTCACCGCCGCCAGGCGCGCCGGCTCGCGCCGGACCTTCCTGATCTCGGCGTCCAGGCGCAGGTGGCCGCTCAGCGCCTGCTCGATCAGCACGGACAGGCGCGCCAGGCGGTGCGGCGCGTCGAAGGCGCCGCCCTGGCTGTCCTGCACCCAGAAGGTGTCCAGCGCCATGCCGTTGGTCAGGGTGTGGATGCGCGCGTCCACGATGGAGGCGCCGGCCACCGCCAGCGCGCCGGAGATGCGGCTGAACAGCCCCGGGTGGTCGGCGGCATAGACCGTCACCTCCGTCACCGCGCGGTCGGCCAGCACGCGGGAACGCACGGTGAGCGGCGCGGCGGCGGCCTCGGCCTCGCGGATGATGCCGGCGTGGCGGGCGTGCGTCTCGGCGTCGAAGGAGAGCCAGTAGCCGGGGTAGCCCAGGGCCAGGAAGCGCTCCGTCTCCTCCTGGGTGAAGGCGGGCAGCATGGCGCTGGCGGCCTCCTTGGCGCGGGCCACGCGCACGTCGCGCTCGGGCACCGTCATGCCGCCGGCCAGCACCTCGCTCACGCGCCAGTACACCTCGCGCAGCAGGGTGGCCTTCCAGGCGTTCCACACGCGCGGGCCCACCGCGCGCATGTCGGCCACCGTCAGCACCAGCAGCAGGCGCAGGCGCTCGGGGCTCTGCACCTGGTCGGCGATGTCGAGGATGGTCTTGGGGTCCTCGATGTCGCGCTTGAAGGCGGTGTGGCTCACCAGCAGGTGGTGCAGCACCAGCCAGGAGACGGTCTCGGTCTCCTCCGCGCTCATGCCCAGGCGCGGGCAGATCTCCTGCGCCAGCCGGGCGCCGAGTTCCGAATGGTCGCCGCCGCGGCCCTTGGCGATGTCGTGCAGCAGGGCGGCGACGTAGAGCGCGCGGCGGGACTGCAGCTGGCCCATCAGCTCCGTCGCCACCGGCGCCACCTCGGCCAGCGCGCCGGTCTCGATGCCCTGGAGGATGCCGATGGCCTCGATGGTGTGCTCGTCCACGGTGAAGACGTGGTAGGTGTCGAACTGCATCAGCCCGGTGATGCGCTGCCATTCGGGGATGAAGCGGGCCAGGAAGCCCATCTCGTTCAGCAGGCGCAGCCACTTGGCGGCGTCCCGGCCCATCAGCAGGTCCAGGAAGATGCGGTTGGCTTCCTCGTCGCCGCGCAGCGCCTCGGCGCGGCGGGAATGGCGGATCATCGCGCGGATGGCCAGTGGGTGGATGTCCAGCGCCCGGTCCCGCGCCGCCTTGAGGATGCGCAGCATCAGCACCGGCTCGCGCGAGAAGTCGCGGTCGGGCGGGGCGGCCACCAGCTTGCCGTCGGCGAAGGCCAGCCCCATGGCGGCGATCGCCGGGTCGCCGTCGCGCCGCCGCGCCGGCGGGCCCAGGGCGGCGCGCTCGATGGCGGGCTCCAGCACGCGCGACAGGCGCGCGACGTCGCGCGCGGTGAGGAAGAAGTGCTTCATCAGCCGCTCGGTGCCGTCCTGCGTGCCGTGGCGGGTGTAGCCCATGCGGGCGGCCACCACCGGCTGCAGGTCGAAGGTCAGGCGCTCCTCGGCGCGGCCGGTCACGTAGTGCAGGTGGAAGCGCAGCGTCCACAGGAAGTCCCAGGCGCGGCGGATCGCGCGCGCCTCCGTCTCGCTCAGCAGGCCGCCGCCGGGGGCGTCGGCGCCCACCAGCTCGGGCATCCGCTGCACGCCGAAGCCGAAGCGCGCCAGCCAGTACAGGGTCTGCAGGTCGCGCAGGCCGCCCTTGCCTTCCTTGACGTGCGGCTCGACCAGGAAGGCGCTCTCGCCGTAGCGGGCGTGGCGGGCCTGGCGCTCGGCGCGCTTGGCGGCCAGGAAGGGGGCCAGGCCGCTCTTCTGGCGCATCCGGTTGAACTCGGCCTGGAACTGGGCGAAGGGCGCCGGGTCGCCGGCCAGGAAGCGGGCGTCCACCAGCGCCGTCATCACCGTGACGTCCTTCTGCGCCTCGCCCAGGCATTCCTTCACGCTGCGGGTGGCGTGGCCCACCTTCAGCCCGCAATCCCACAGCAGGTACAGCAGGAACTCCACCAGCCGGCGCGTGCGCGGCCCGGGGTCCTTGTGCGACAGGAACAGCAGGTCGATGTCGCTGTGCGGGGCCAGCACGCCGCGGCCGTAGCCGCCGGTGGCCACCAGCGCGAAGTCCAGCCCCGGCCCGCCGCGGCTGTTGGGCACCATCAGCGCGGCGTAGCCCTGGATGGCCCCCATCACCTGGTCCATGCGCGCGCTCAGGCGGCGCGCGGCGCCCAGCCCGCCGGTCTCGCGCGCCTCGAACAGCCGCTGCACCTCCGCCTGCACGCGCCCCAGCTCCCGGCGCAGCAGCGCCAGCGCCTGGTCGCGCGGCAGGGGCACCCCGCCGGGCACCAGGTTCAGCTCCACATCGGCGGGTTCGCCCGCGACCATCCTCATGACGGCAGAGCGTAGTGCGCCGCGGCGCGCACCGCCAGTTGGGATGACGCCTTAGCGCGCGGCCTCACAGCAGGGACTTGAGGTTGTAGAGGGCCTGCTGGCACTCGCGCGGGTTCAGCGCGTCCGGGTCCAGCGCCGCCAGCGCGGCCAGGGCGGGGTGCGGCGGCGGCGCGGGCGCGAACAGCGGCATCTCGGCCACCAGCGGGTCGGCGCCTTCCTCCGCGCGCGCCTCCAGCGCCCCCAGCACCGCGGCGGCGCGCTTCAGCACCGGGGCGGGCACGCCGGCCAGCCGGGCGACGTGCACGCCCCAGGACTTCTCCGCCGCGCCCTCGCCCACCTCGTGGCGGAACACCACCTCGCCGCGCCACTCGCGCACCTCCATGCGCGCCAGCCGCATCTCCGGCAGGCGCGGGGCCAGCTTGGTCAGCTCGTGGAAATGGGTGGCGAACAGGGTGCGGGCGCGGATGCGGTCGTGCAGCGCCTCCAGCACCGCGGTGGCGATGGCCAGCCCGTCCCAGGTGGCGGTGCCGCGCCCCACCTCGTCCAGCACCACCAGCGAGCGCGGGCCGGCCTGGTTGAGGATGGCGGCCGTCTCGCTCATCTCCACCATGAAGGTGGAGCGCCCGCCGGCCAGGTCGTCCGCCGCGCCGACGCGGGAGAACAGGCGGTCCACCAGCCCGATGCGCGCGGCCTCCGCCGGCAGGAACAGCCCGGCCTGCGCCATCACGGCGAACAGGGCGTTCTGCCGCAGGAAGGTGCTCTTGCCCGCCATGTTGGGCCCGGTCAGCAGGCACAGCCGCCGCCCGGGCGACAGGTCGCAGCCGTTGGGCACGAAGGCGGGGCCGCGGGCGCGGCGCAGCGCCGCCTCCACCACCGGATGCCGCCCGGACTGCACGGCGAAGTCCGGGCGCTCGCTCACCTCCGGCCGGCACCAGGCGCCTTCGGTGGCGAGTTCCGCGTTCGCCGCCACCACGTCCAGCGCGGCCATGGCGGCGGCGGCCCCGGCCAGCGCGGCGGCGTCGGCCAGGATGAGGCGGCGCAGGTGCGCGACGACCAGGCGCTCGCGCTTCGCCGCCTGCTCGCCGGCCTCGGACAGCCGGCGGTCGAGGTCGGCCAGGGCGGGGCAGGTGAAGCGGTGGGCGTTCGCCATGCTCTGGCGGTGGATGGGCGCCAGCTGCTCGGCCACCGGCGGGGCGGCGCGCAGCAGCTTCTCGCCGGCCGCCGCCGGCACCTCGGCCAGGAAGCCCAGCTGCTGGTGGTGGCGCACCTTCAGCGCCGCGACGCCCCAGGCGCGGGCCAGCTCCATCTGCATCGCCGCGATGGCCTCGCGCGCGCCGTCGCGCAGGCGCTTCAGCGCGTCCAGCTCGCCGTCATAGCCGGGGGCGACGGTGCCGCCATCCTCCAGCCGGGCGGGCAGGGCGTCCGCCAGGGCGCGGGAAAGCTCCTGCGCCAGTCTGGGCAGGGTGTCGGGGCAGGGCAGGGCGGTGCCGCGCGCGGCGTCGGCCAGGGCGGCGGCGCGCCGGAGGCCGTCGCGCACCGCGCCCAGGTCGCGCGGGGCGAAGCGCTCCAGCGACAGCCGGGCCAGGGCGCGGGCCATGTCGGGGGCGCCCTTCAGCGCGGCGCGGATGGCGGCGCGGCGCGGCGCCTCGGCCAGCAGCAGCGCCACCTCGGCGTGGCGGGCGCGGATGGCGGCGAGGTCGTCCAGCGGGGCGGCGAGGCGCGCCGCCAGTTCCCGCGCGCCCGGCCCGGTCAGCGTGCGGTCCAGCGCGCCCAGCAGGGTCGGCCCGCCCTGGGGGGAGTCCAGGATTTCCAGCGAGCGCCGGGTGGCGGCGTCCATCGCCATCCGCCCGCGCGCGCCCTCGGCGCTGGGCGGCGAGAGGCGGGGCAGGGCGCCGTTGCCCATGGCGCGCACGTAGTCCAGCGCCATGGCGGCGGCCTGCGCCTCGGCCTCGGTGAAGGAGCCGAAGCCCTCCAGCGTGGCGGCGCCGAAGGCCTCGGCCACGCGGCGGGCGGCGTCGCGCGGGATCACCGCCGGCGTCGCGCCGTCGCGCCCGTCAGCGGCCAGCACCTCGGCGGGGCGCAGCCGGGCGACGAGGGTGGCGGCGTCTTCGCCCGCGGCGGTGTGGAAGGCGCCGGTCGAGACATCCAGCCAGGCCGCGCCGCCATCGGCCAGGGCCAGCAGCCAGGCGGGGCGGGCGGCGTCCAGCAGCGCCTCCTCCGTCGCGGTGCCGGGGGTGACCACGCGCACCACCTCGCGCCGGAGGGTGGGCGCCTTGCGGGCCTTGGCTTCCTCGGGCGTTTCCAGCTGCTCGCAGATGGCGACGCGGAAGCCGCGGCGCAGCAGCCGCGCCAGGTACGCCTCGCAGGCGTGGTGCGGGATGCCGCACATCGGGATGGGCCGGCCCTGGTGCTCGCCGCGCTGGGTCAGCGCCAGGCCCAGCGCCTCCGCCGCGGCCTCGGCATCGGCGAAGAACAGCTCATAGAAGTCGCCCATGCGGAAGAAGACCAGGGCGCTGCCCGCGCGCTCCTTCGCCGCGAACCATTGCGCCATGGCCGGGGTCGCGCCGGCGCTCGTCAGGGGGGTGTCCACCGCCCCGGTCTAGCAAGCCCTCTCGCACCCGCGAAGCGCCGTCCTGGGCAGGGCGGCGGGGGGCGGCTAAGGAGGGCCTTCCCGGGAACATAACCAAGGACCTGCCTTTCCATGGACGACGTGCGCAAGGACCCCAACGACACCCGCACCGCGCGGGTGACCGGCGAGGAGGCGCTGGCCATGCACGCCGAAGGGCGGCCCGGCAAGCTGGAGACGCGGCTGACCAAGCCGCTGGTGACGGCGCGCGACCTGTCCCTGGCCTATTCGCCCGGCGTGGCCGAGCCCTGCCTGCACATCCACCGCGACAAGTCGCTGGCCTATGACTACACCTCCAAGGGCAACTTCGTCGCCGTCGTCTCCAACGGCACCGCCGTGCTGGGGCTGGGCAACCTGGGCGCGCTGGCCGGCAAGCCGGTGATGGAGGGCAAGGTCGCGCTGTTCAAGCGCTTCGCCGACGTGGACGGCATGGACCTGTGCCTGGACACGGAGGACGTGGACGAGTTCGTCAACTGCGTGCGCTTCCTGGGCCCCTCCTTCGGCGGCATCAACCTGGAGGACATCAAGGCCCCCGAGTGCTTCGTCATCGAGCAGCGCCTGCGCGAGCTGATGGACATCCCGGTCTTCCATGACGACCAGCACGGCACCGCCATCGTCGCCGCCGCCGGCCTCATCAACGCCGCGCACCTGACGGGCCGCGACCTCGCCACCACGCGCCTGGTCATCAACGGCGCCGGCGCCGCCTCCATCGCCTGCGCCGAGCTGCTGCGCGCCATGGGGATGCGGCCCGAGAACATCATCATGTGCGACACCAAGGGCGTGCTGTACCGCGGCCGCACCGAGGGCATGAACCAGTGGAAATCCGCGCACGCGGTGGAGACCACGGCGCGCACGCTCTCCCAGGCGCTGGAGGGGGCGGACGTCTTCTTCGGCCTGTCCGTGAAGGGCGCGCTGACGCAGGAGATGATCCGCGCCATGGCGGAGAAGCCGATCATCTTCGCCATGGCCAACCCGGACCCGGAGATCACGCCGGAGGAAGCCAAGGCGGCGCGGCCGGACTGCATCATCGCCACCGGCCGCTCGGACTATCCCAACCAGGTGAACAACGTCCTGGGCTTTCCCTTCATCTTCCGCGGCGCGCTGGACGTGCGCGCCTCCACCATCAACGACGCCATGAAGATCGCCGCCGCCCGCGCGCTGGCGGAGCTGGCGCGCGAGGCGGTGCCGGAGGAGGTGGCGCGCTCCGGCGCCGGCAAGCGGCTGATGTTCGGCCCGGAATACATCATCCCCAACGCCTTCGACCCGCGGCTGATCTCCCGCGTGCCGGTGGCGGTGGCCGAGGCCGCGGTGAAGTCCGGCGTGGCGCGCAAGCCGCTGGCCGACCCCGCCCGCTACGCGCGCGAGCTGAACAGCCGGCTGGACGAGGCCGCCAACGCGCTGGAGGCCATCCACGAGCGCGTGCGCGCCGAGCCCAAGCGCGTGGTCTTCGCCGAGGGCGAGGAGGAGAACGTCATCCGCGCCGCCATCGCCTACCGCAATGGCGGCTTCGGCACCCCCATCCTGGTGGGGCGCGAGGACCGCATCACCGCCACCGTCGCCGCCATGGGCATCCGCCTGCCCGACGGCATCGAGATCCACAACGCCCGGCTTTCCCAGGACAACCGCCGCTTCGCGGAATACCTCTACGCCCGCAAGCAGCGCGACGGCTTCCTGTTCCGCGACTGCCAGCGCCTGGTGAACCAGGACCGCAACGCCTTCGCCGCCTGCATGGTCGCGCTCGGCCAGGCGGACGCGCTGGTGACGGGCGAGACGCGCTCCTTCTTCGCCACGCTGAAGGGCGTGCAGCACGGCATCGACGCCGACGGCGTGCTGTTCGGCCTGACCATGATGGTCGCCCGGCGCTCCGGCACCGTGCTGGTGGCCGACACCGCCATCCATGAGCGGCCGGACGCGCAGACCCTGGCGCTGATCGCGCGGCGCTCCGCCGGCGCGGCGCGGCGGCTGGGGATGGAGCCGCGCGTGGCCTTCCTGTCCTTCTCCAACTTCGGCGATCCCAAGGGCGTGATCCCCGGCTCCATCCGCGAGGCGGTGAAGATCCTCGACCAGGAAGGCGCCGACTTCGAGCATGACGGCGAGATGGGCGCCGACGTGGCGCTGGACCCCCAGCTGCGCGCGCAGCTCTACCCGTTCTGCCGCCTCACCGGGCCGGCCAACGTGCTGGTGATGCCGGGGCTGCACGCCGCGCACATCCTGTGCAAGGCGGTGCCGCACCTCACCAGCGCCACCACCATCGGCCCGGTGCTGATGGGCCTCGCCAAGCCGGCGCAGATCGTCAGCACGGGGGCGGGGGTGAACCAGATCCTCGACCTCGCCACCCTCGCGGCGTATCAGGCGCTGCGCGCCTGATACGCCTGATTTTTCGGTGCCCTCACCGCACGCGGCCTGGGGCCGCGTGCTACGCCGGGCGCCGCCCTCCGGGCGGCTTGGCTTCGCGCCCCTGAAGGGGCGCGGCGCGCGCAGGTGCGCGCGCATCCTCCGTGCGTGGTGGTGGTCTTGGGTGGGGGGCGCTGGATGGCCGGCGCTCGCCTGCGGCGTTGCGCCTCTCGTGGGGGTTCGGTGCGGGGCTGGGGTGCTGACGGGCCGGCGCTCGCCTGCGGCGTCGCGCCTCTCGTGATGGAGTCGGCGCGGGGCTGGGGCGCTGGATGGCCGGCGCTCGCCTGCGGCGTTGCGCCTCTCGTGATGGAGTCGGCGCGGGGCTCGGGGGATTGGGTGCTGTTGGGCCGGCGCCCGCCTGCGGCGTCGCGCCTCTGGCGCTGGGGCGGCGCGGGGCCTGCGGGGCCGGGCGTGACTGGGCCGGCGCCTGCCTGCGGCGTCGCGCCTCTGGCGTTGGGACGGCGCGGGGCCTGCGGGGCCGTGCGTGGCTGGGCCGGCGCCCGCCTGCGGCGTGGCGCCTCTGGCGTTGAGGCGGCGCGGCTCCCGGCGGAAGCGGGCGGTTGCGCGCGCTGCCGCCGCCGGGGCATAGGGGTTCCAACGAACCGGAGGCCCCGTCCATGACCCTCGCCCGCCGCGCGCTGCTGGCCGCGCCCTTGCTCGCCCCCGCCCGCGCCCGCGCCCAGGCGCCGGCGGTGGGGCGCACCGCGCGCATCCTCTGCGGCTTCCCGGCCGGCGGCACGGTGGACGTCACCTGCCGCCTGCTGGCCGAGCGCCTGCGCGGCACCTGGGCGCCGCAGGTGGTGGTGGAGAACCGGGCCGGCGCCGCCGGGCGCCTGGCCATCGAGGAAGCCATCCGCGCCGAGGCCGACGGCACCACCATCCTCGTCTCGCCCGCCAGCATGATCACCATCTACCCGCACCTCTACGGCGCGCGGCTGCGCTACGACGCCCAGGCGGACCTCGCGCCCGTCTCGCCCGTGGTGCTGTATCCCTTCGCGCTGGGCGTCGGCCCCGGCGCGCCGGGCGTGACCGACCTGCGCGGGCTGCTGGCGCTGGCGCGCGCCCGCAACGGGCTAAACTACGCCTCGCCCGCCGCCGGCTCGGTGCCGCACTTCACGGGCGTGATGCTGGCCCGCGCCGCGGGGGTGGAGCTCACGCACGTCCCCTATCGCGGCGCCGCGCCGGCCATCACCGACGCCATCGCCGGGCAGATCCCGATGACGATCAACGTCATCGGCGACCAGACCGAGCACCACCGCGGCGGCCGGCTGCGGATGGTCGCCGTCACCAGCCCCCAGCGCCTGCCGCGCTTCCCCGACGTCGCCACCTTCGCCGAGCAGGGCTTTCCCGACCTCACCGCCGACGAGTGGTTCGGCGCCTTCCTGCCCGCCCGCGCCACCCCGGCGCTGGTCGGCCAGCTCAACGCCGCCCTGCGCGACGCGGTGGCCGACGCCACGCTGCGCCAGAACCTCCTCCAGCGCGAGTTCGAGCCCGCCCACACCAGCGCCGCCGACTTCGCCGCCCGCATCCGCGCCGAGACGACCAAGTGGGGCCCCATCGTGCAGGCCAGCGGCTTCCGGCCGGAGGAATAGCGCCGCCGGCGGTGCGCGCCGGCGCCATCGCGCCTATCCTCGCCGCGCACCACAGGGGCCGTTCCGCGACATGCTGGTTTCCGAGGAGTTCATCGCCGCGCTGCGCGCCGCGCGCATCCTGCTGCAGCCCCCGGCGGCCGCCCGCGCGGCGGAGCGCCTGGGCGAGGAGGCGCCCGCCGGCCAGCATGGCTGGATGAAGGCGGGCCAGAAGGTCGTCCCCGCCGCGCCGATCACGCTGGAGGAGCGCACCGGCCTCTATGGCGGGCGCTACCGCCCCTCCATCGGCGGCGACTTCGGCTCCGGCCTCTTTTCCTGCGGCGCCTTCACCTACAGCTACAGCGCGATCCACGACGAGGTGACGGTGGGGCGCTACTGCTCCATCTCCGCCGGCCTCGCCTTCCTCGACAGCCACCATCCGCTCGACTGGGTGACCACCAGCGCCGTGACCTTCCGGCCCAAGAACCCCCTGTTCCACGACCTGCTGCCGCCGGGCCTCGCCAAGCGCTATCCCTTCGACCCGCGCGGGCCCAAGCCCTACCCCGCCATCGGCCACGATGTCTGGATCGCGCGCGACGTCACCCTCGCCATGGGCGTGACGCTGGGGACGGGCTGCGTCGTCGCCGCCGGCTCGGTGGTGACGCGCAGCGTCGAGCCCTACATGATCGTCGCCGGCAACCCGGCCCAGCCCCGCCGCCGCCGCTTCCCCGACGCGCTGTGCGAGCGGCTGCTGGGCTCGCGCTGGTGGCGCTTCGGGCCGGACGTCGTGCTGGCGCTGCCGGCCACCGAGCCGGAGCGCTTCTGCGGCGAGCTGGAGGAGGCGGAGGCGGCCGGCCGCGTCGCGGAATTCGCCGCGCGGCGCGTCGTCGTCAGCCGCGACGGCTGGGAGGCCCTGGGCTGACGGCGCATCAGGCGATGCGGTAGCCGCCATCCTCCCGGCGCAGCAGCTCGGCCGCCTGCCCCAGCTTGCGGCGCAGGCGGTAGATGTGGGTTTCCAGCGTGTGCGTGGCCACGGCGGCGGAATAGCCCCAGACCTCACCCAGCAGCTCCTCGCGCGGGACGGGGCGGCCGGCGCGGTGCAGGTAGGCCAGGATGGCGGCCTCGGTTTCCGTCAGCCGGATGCGCGCGCCGTCCGCCGCGGTCAGCAGCCGGCCGGCGAAGTGGAAGCTGAACGGCCCCAGCGGCGTCGCCGCCCCGGGCGAGGCGTCCCACGCCGCCAGCCGCGCCCGCAGCCGGGGCAGCAGCCCGGCCAGGCGCAGCGGCTTGGCCAGGCGCTCGGCGGCGCCGGCGGGCAGGGGGGCGCCGGGCGGCTCGCCGGGGGCATGGCCCAGCAGCAGCACGGGCACGCCGCCGTCCAGCGCCGCCAGGTGCGCCTCCGGCGAGGGAGGCAGCGCGGCGTCCAGCAGCACCGCCTCGGCGTCGCCGGCCGGGCCGGCGGGGGCGACGCGCAGGGCATAGCCTTCGGGCGCGAGCTGCTGCGGCAGGAAGCGGGCCAGGGCGGCGTCGTCGGTCAACAGCAGGATGCGGCGCGGGATCGGCATGTCGCCCAGGTGGCTTGCTGGCGCAGTCCTAGCATCCGGGCGGGCGCGCACAAAGTTTCACCGTGCTATGCTGTCAGGCGCCGCAGCAACGCCACATTCGGGATGAAGCATTGTGGCCAATCAGGAACGCTGGATGAGCATCACCCCCACCTCCACCCCGCGCCCGTCCCTGGCCGCCGAGGCCCTCGCCCTCCGGGCGGTGCACCGCGCGGTGTCGGAGCTGCGGCGCGGCACGCCGGTGCTGCTGGAGGCGCCGGGCGCCCGCCTGGTCATCGCCGCGGCGGAGACGGTGGGCGCGTCCGGGCTGGCGCAGCTCTCGGCCCTGGCGGCGATGCCGCCCGTGCTGCTGCTGGCCCCGGCCCGCGCCGCGGCGGTGCTGAGCCGCCCCGTGCCGCTGTCCGCGCCGGAGGAAGGGGTGGTGGCGCTGCGCCTGCCGCCCGGCCTGCTCGACCCCGTCCGGCTGGCCGCCCTGGCCGACCCGACGGCAGAGGCGTTGCTGCCCGCCCTGCCCGAGCGCCAGCCCACCCCCGCGCTGGGCGCCGCCGCCCTGGCCCTGGCCAAGCTGGGCCGGCTGCTGCCCGCGCTGGTGGCTGCGCCCGCCCCCGGCGACGACCCCACCCTGCTGCGCGTCACCGCCGACGACATCCTGGCCTATCCGGAAACCTCGGCCACCACGCTGCGGCGGGTGGCGGAGGCGCGGGTGCCGCTGGAGGACGCGCCGGACACCCGCATCGTCGCCTTCCGCGCCGCCGATGGCGGCATCGAGCACCTGGCCATGCTGGTGGGCCGGCCCGAGGATGCCGAGGCGCCGCTGGCGCGCATCCATTCCGAGTGCTTCACCGGCGACCTGCTGGGCTCGCTGCGTTGCGACTGCGGCCCGCAGCTGAAGGGCGCGCTGCGCCGCATGGCGGAGGCGGGCGCGGGCGTGCTGCTGTACCTCGCGCAGGAGGGGCGGGGCATCGGGCTGGTGAACAAGCTGCGCGCCTACACCCTGCAGGATGCCGGGCTGGACACGCTGGATGCCAACCGCGCCCTGGGCTACGGCGCCGACGAGCGCAACTTCCTGCTGGCGGGGGTGATGCTGCGCGAGCTGGGCATCGGCCGCGTGCGGCTGCTGACCAACAACCCCGACAAGATGGCCGGCCTCGCCGCCTGCGGCATCGAGGTGGCGGGGCGGGAGAAGCACGCCTTCGCCGGCAACGGCGTGAACGACCGCTACCTGGCCACCAAGGCGGAGCGGTTCGGGCATATGTTGTAGCCCCACCGCGGTTTTTGCCCCCGCCGGGGGGGGGGGGGGGCAACCCGCCGGGGGGC
>NZ_JBJJBR010000003.1:74950-307163 GCF_045449635.1 Sabulicella flocculans
CCCCCGCCCGCCCGCCCCCCCCCCCCCCCCCCCCCCCCCCCCCCCCCGCGGCGGGGGCCCCGGGTGGGGGGTGCGCGTTTCGGTTGAGTGTGGCCGCCGGCTGGGGGGCGGCCGCGCGGCTTTGCGCGCTCCGGGCCGTGCCTGGTCCTGGGGGGCCTGCTCCGCGCCAGGGAGAAGCCCCGGCGCGACCGCGATGTGGGGGGTGCCTTGCCCGTCAGCGCACCCTGCCGCCCAGGCCGGCGCCGCAGGCGCGGCCGGCCCACCCGCGCCGCACCGTGCAAGGTCAGCGCACCCCCAGCCCCAGAGGCCGACGCCGCAGGCGGGCCGGCCCGCCCGCGCCGTCCCGCAGAGAGTGAGCGCACCCCCAACCCCAGAGGCCGACGCCGCAGGCGAGGCCGGCCAGCGGGAGCCGCCCATCCAGGGTCAACACCGCGCACGGAGGATGCGCGCGCACAGCGCGCGCCGGCCCCCTTCAGGGGGCCGAAGCCAAGGCGGGCGGATGCCCGCCGCCCGGCGTAGCCGCCGCCTTAGGCGGCGGCGATGAGGGCACCAACAAAAACCACTCCGGTGAGGCTCCGCCTCACCGGAACACCGGGACCGCGTCGTCCTCGGGCATGTCGGGCAGCGGGACCTCGATGCGCACGGTCGAGGGGTCCACGCCGGTGCCCTTGTCGAGGAAATAGGTCACGCTCGCCGGCCAGAAGATGACGATGGCCACCAGCACCAGCTGCAGGCCCAGCCAGGGCACCGCGCCCCAGTAGATGTCGCTGGTCTTCACCTCCTTCGGCGCGATGCCGCGCAGGTAGAACAGCGCGAAGCCGAAGGGCGGGTGCATGAAGCTGGTCTGCAGATTGATGCACAGCAGCACGCCGAACCAGACGAGGTCGATGTCCAGCTTGGTGGCCACCGGGGCCAGCAGCGGCACCACGATGAAGGCGATCTCGAAGAAGTCGAGGAAGAAGGCCAGGAAGAACACGAAGATGTTCACGAACACCAGGAAGCCGACCTGCCCGCCTGGCAGGTGGCTCAGCAGGTGCTCGATCCACAGCGAGCCGTCCACGCCCTGGAACACCAGGCTGAACACCGTGGCGCCGATCAGGATGAAGATGACCATGGCGGTGATCCGCATGGTGTTCTCCATCGCCTGGCGCAGCAGCGTCCAGGAGAAGCGGCGGTTGATGATGGCCAGCACCACCGCGCCCACCGCGCCCATCGCGCCGGCCTCGGTGGGCGTGGCCAGGCCCAGGAAGATGGTGCCCAGCACCAGGAAGATCAGCACGATGGAGGGCACCATGCCCTTGATGACGCGCCAGTAGAGCGGCCAGCCGCGCGGCGCCAGCGCCTCGGGCGGCAGGGGCGGCACCTTGTGGGGCGCCACGATGCTGACCACGGCGATGAAGGCCAGGAACAGCAGGATCTGCAGGAAGGACGGCCCGATGGCGCCCGCGTACATGTCGCCCACGCTCTTGCCCAGCTGGTCGCCCAGGATGATGAGCACGAGCGAGGGCGGGATGACCTGCGTGATGGTGCCCGAGGCGGCGATGACGCCGGTGGCGATGCGCATGTCGTAGCCGTAGCGCATCATGATGGGCAGCGAGATCATGCCCATGGCGATGACGGAGGCCGCGACCGTGCCGGTGATGGCGCCCAGCACCGCGCCCACCAGGATGACGGCGTAGGCCAGCCCGCCGGGCACCTTGCCGAACAGCTGCCCCGTGCCCTCCAGCAGGTCCTCCGCCAGGCCGCAGCGCTCCAGGATGGCGCCCATCAGCGTGAAGAAGGGGATGGCCAGCAGCAGGTCGTTGGACAGGATGCCGAAGACGCGCAGCGGCAGGTTGCCCAGGTAGGCGCTGGTGAAGAAGCCCAGCTCGATGCTCAGGAAGCCGAAGAACAGCCCCACCGCGCAGAGCGAGAAGGCGACGGGGAAGCCGATCAGCAGGAACACCACCAGGCCGCCGAACATCAGCGGCGGCATCATCTCAAGAGTCATGCTCACTGCTCCGGCCGCTGGTATTCGGTGACGACGTCCACGCCCTGCACGGGCCCGCGCAGCAGGGCGATGCGCTTGATCAGCTCGGACAGGCCCTGCAGCACCAGCAGGGCGAAGCCCAGCGGCAGCAGCATCTTCACCGGCCAGCGCAGCAGGCCGCCGGCGTTCGGGCTGCCCTCGTTGCGCACCAGGCTGTCCAGCGCGAAGGGCCAGGTCATCCAGGCCAGCAGCGCCATGCCCGGCAGCAGGAACACGACGAGGCCGAACACGTCCACCCACAGCCGCCCGCGCTCGCCCAGGGAGCCGTAGACCAGGTCCACCCGCACGTGCTCGTTGCGGAACAGGGTGTAGGAGGCGCCGAGCATCACCACCGCGGCGAACAGGTACCACTGCACCTCCAGCCAGGCGTTGGAGGAGTAGTTGACGCCGTAGCGGATGAAGGCGTTGCCCGCGCTGATGGCGCAGGACAGCAGGATGCACCAGTCGGCGACCTTGCCGAACTTGTGGTTCACCCAATCGACGCCCCGGCTGAAGGCCAGCAGCATGCCCATGTCCCGGATGTCCTTCGGAAAGCAGACGGGGCGCCGCATAGCGCCCCGCCCGGTTGTTGGCTAGCGGCGGGCGGCGGCCTGCTCGGCCGCCTGCATGGCGTTGACGAAGCTGTCGTAGTTGCTTTCCGCCACCCGGAACCAGGCGATCTGGTTCTCGCGGAAGGCGCGCATGTGGTCCCACACCCGCCTGAAGGCGGGGTTGGCGGCCGCCGTCTCGGCGTACAGCTCCATCGCGGCGCGGTAGCTCGCCTCCAGCACCGGGCGCGGGAAGGGGCGCAGCTGGGTGCCGCCGCCCACCAGCCGGCGCAGCGCCTGCGGGTTCAGCGCGTCGTACTTGGCGATGGTCTCCAGCGTGGCGTCGCGGCCGGCGACGTCCAGCACCAGCCTGTAGTGCGCGGGCAGCGCGTCGTACTGCGCCTTGTTCACCAGCATGGACAGGTTCAGCCCGCCCTCCCACCAGCCCGGGTAGTAGTAGAAGGGCGCCACGCGGTTGAAGCCCAGCTTCTCGTCGTCGTAGGGGCCGATCCACTCGGCGGCGTCGATCACGCCGCGCTCCAGCGAAGCGTAGATGTCGCCGCCGGCGATCTGCTGCGGCACCACGCCCAGCTTGCCCATCACGTTGCCGGCGAAGCCGCCGATGCGCATCTTCAGCCCGCGCATGTCCTCGACGGAGCGGATCTCGCGCCGGAACCAGCCGCCCATCTGCGCGCCGGTGTTGCCCGCCTGGATGGACACCATGTTGAAGGAGGCGAAGAACTCGCGCAGCACCTCGCGCCCGCCGCCGGCGTTCAGCCAGGCGTTGATCTGGCGGAAGTTGAAGCCGAAGGGGATGGTGCCGTCGAGCGCGAAGGTCGGGTCCTTGCCGACGAAGTAATAGGAGGCGGTGTGGGAGCACTCCACCGTGCCGCTCTGCACCGCCTCCGCCGTGGCCAGGCCCGGCACCAGCTCGCCCGCCTGGAAGAGCTGGATGCGGAAGCGGTTGTCCGTCAGCTCGGCCACGCGGCGGCACATCAGCTCGCCCGCGCCGTAGATGGTGTCCAGCGTGCGCGGGAAGGAGGAGGCGCAGCGCCAGCGGATCTCGGGCAGGGCCTGGGCCAGGGCAGGGGTGGCGAGCGTGGCGGCGCCGGCGGCGGCAAGGCCCCCGGCGAGGTGGCGGCGGTGCATCTGGGGCGAGGTTCCTTCTGGCCTTGCTGAGTCCCGGGTCGGGGCATGGCGGGCGGGCGTGCGTAGCCGGGGCGGGGGTGAAACGGAACTTACCCTTTGTAAACCCGGGCCCCCTCGCGCCCCGTGCGGCCGGGGTCTAGGCTGCGGGCATGTGGGGCCGGGTCATGGGCGGGGGGACCGCCGCGCTGGGGGCGGCGCTGGCGCTGGCGGCGCTGGCGGCCGGGCCGGGCGCCGCGGCGCTGCCGCTGGGCCCGCCCTGGGCGCCGCTGACCGTGGCGCTGGACGGGCTGTCGGCCTGGTTCCTGCTGGTGCTCGGCCTCGCCGCCATCCCGGCCGGGCTGTTCGCGGCGCAGGCGCCGATGGAGCGCGCGCAGGCGGCGCTGCTGCCGGCCTTCGTGCTGGCCATGGCGCTGGCGCTGGCGGCGGCCGATTCGCTGGCGCTGTTCCTTGGCTTCGAGGCGATGGCCCTGCTGTCCTGGGCGGCCATCGCGGCGGGCGGGCAGCGGCGGGCGGCGCGGCTCTACCTCGCCTACGCCATGCTGTCGGGGCTGGCGCTGCTGGGGGCGCTGGCGGTGCTGGCGCCGGCCGGGCTGTCCTTCGCCGCGCTGCGCGCCGCCCCGCCGGAAGGCGGGCGCGCCCTGGCCTTCGGGGCGCTGCTGCTGGTGGCGGCGGGGGCCAAGGCGGGGCTGGTGCCGCTGCACGCCTGGCTGCCGGTGGCGCACCCGGCGGCGCCCACCGCGCTGTCGGCGCTGATGTCGGCGGCGATGGTGAAGGTGGCGCTGTACGTGCTGATGCGCGGCGTGCTGGACCTCGCGGGGGCGGGGCAGCCCGCCTGGTGGGGGCTGCCGCTGCTGGCGCTTGGCGCCGCCACCGCGCTGTGGGGCGCCATCCGCGCCAACCTGGAGCGCGACGCCAAGGCGGCGCTGGCGTGCTCGACGCTGGAGCATGTGGGCCTGATCACCCTCGCGCTCGGGCTGTGCCTGCTGTTCCGCGGCAGCGACCTGCGGCCGCTGGCGGCGCTGGCGCTGGGGGCGGCGCTGCTGCACGCGCTGGTGCACGCCCTGGCCAAGACGGTGCTGTTCCTGGGCGTGGGCGCGGTGGCGCAGGCCGCCGGCACACGCGACATGGACCGCCTGGGCGGGCTGCTGCGGCCGATGCCGGTGACCGCCGCCTGCTTCGGCCTGGCCGCCGCCACCGCCGCGGCGCTGCCGCCGCTGGCCGGCTTCGCCTCCGAATGGCTGCTGCTGCAGGCGCTGCTGCAATCCTGGCGCCTGGCCGAGATGGCGTTCCAGTTGCTGGCGGTGGCGGCGCTGGCGGCGGCGGCCATGGCGGCGGCGCTGGGGGCGGCGGCCATGCTGCGCCTGTTCGGCGCCATCTTCCTGGGCCGCCCGCGCGCGCCGCGCACCGCCGGCGCCACCGACGCCGCCGGCTGGGGCCGCGCCGCCCTGCTGCTGCCGGCCCTGGCGCTGGCGGCGCTGGCGGTGCTGGCCGGGCCGGCGCTGGCCCTGGCCGGCGGCGCCATCCGCCTGGCGCTGGGCCCGGGCGCGGCGGTGCCGGCGGCGGGGCTGGCGCTGGTGGCGCCGGAAGGCACCGGCCTGGTCTCGCCGCTGGCGGCGCTGCTGCTGCTGGGGATGCTGGGCGGGCTGGCCTGGGGGCTGGCGCGCCGTCTCTCGCCCGCGGCGCCGGTCGTGGCCCCGGCCTGGGATTGCGGCTTCGGCCCGCCCCCGCCGCACCTGCCCTTCGGCGAGGTCCGCACCCAGACGGTGCCGGACGGCGCGGCGCAGCCCATCCGCCGCATGCTGGGCGCATTGCCGCTGGCGGTGCGCGAGGCCCACGCCCCCGCCCCGCCCGGCGCGGCGCGGCCCGCCCGCTTCGCCGTCACCGCGCATGACCGCGCCGCCGCCGCGCTGGTGCCGCTGCTGCGCGCCCGCCGCCGCGCCGCGCGCGAGGCCGAGCGCCTGCGCGACCTGTCGCTGCGGCGCTTCGTGTGGCTGGCCTTCGCCGCCCTGTGCGCCCTGCTGGCGCTGCTGGCCGCCCTGGAGCGCTTCGCGTGACCGCCGCGCTGCTGGCCCAGGCCATCCATGCCGCGCTGCTGGCGCTGGCCGCGCCGCTGCTGCTGGGCTGGGTGCGCTGGGTGAAGGCGCGGCTGCTGGGCCGGCGCGGCCCCCCCATCCGCCAGCCCTGGCGCGACATCCGCAAGCTGTGGCGCAAGCAGCCCGTGCTGGCCGGGCACGCGACGGTGCTGACCCGCGCCGCGCCCTACCTGGCGCTGGCCGCCACCGCGCTGGCGGCGCTGCTGGTGCCGGGCTTCGCCGGCGGCATGGCGCTGGCGGGCCTGTCGGACCTGGTGTTCATCGCCGGGCTGCTGGCCCTGGCGCGGGTGGCGCTGGCCCTGGCCGGGTGGGACGCCGGCAACGGCTTCGGCGCCATGGGCGCGGGGCGCGAGATGGCCTTCGCCCTCTTCGCCGAGGCCGCGCTGCTGGTGGCCTTCCTGTCGCTCGCGGTGCTGGCCGGCGGCACCAACCTGGACGCCATCGCCGCCCTGTTCCGCGAGGGCGGGCAGGGCCTGCGCGTGTCCCTGCTGCTGGCGGCGCTGGCGGTGGGGGCGGTGGCCCTGGCCGAGAACGCCCGCCTGCCGGTGGACAACCCCGCCACCCACCTGGAGCTGACCATGGTGCACGAGGCGATGATCCTGGAGGCCTCGGGCCGCCACCTGGCGCTGTGGGAGGCGCAGGCGGCGCTGAAGCTGCTGCTGTGGGCCTCGCTGCTGCTGGCGCTGTTCGCGCCCTGGGGCATGGCGCCGGCCGGGGCCGGGCCGCTGGGCTGGGCGGGCGGCGCCCTGGCCTGGGCCGCCAAGCTGGCCGTGCTGGGCGCCGCGCTGGCGGTGTTCGAGACCGCCATCGCCAAGCTGCGCGTGTTCCGCGTGCCCGAGTTCCTGGGCGGGGCGCTGCTGCTGGCGCTGCTGGCGGCGGCGCTGCTGTTCGTCTCGACCGGGCTGGCGTGATGCGCCGCCGGCCCAGCCCCGCGCGGCCGCCCGCGCCGTTCCGGCCATCGGGGGCGTGATGCAGTTCGGCCAGCTTCCCTACGACGTCGCGCACGCGCTGGGCGGGGCCATGCTGCTGTGCGCCTTCGCCCTGCTGGGGCAGCGGCGGCTGGAGGCGATGGTGACGGTGCTGGCCGTGCAGGGCGCGCTGCTGGGGCTGGCGGCGTTGTGGCAGGGCTGGGTGCAGGGGGCGCCGCAGCTCTACCTCACCGGCGTCATCGCCATCGCGGCCAAGGGGGTGGCGATCCCCGTGGTGCTGCACCGCCTGCTGCGCGCCGCCCCGCCGGCGGCGCGCACGGAGGCCGCGCCGGTGGCGGCCTCGCTGGCGCTGGCCTTCGCGCTGGTGGCGCTGGCGCTGCTGGTGGCGCTGCCCATCACCGCCGGGGCGCGCGCCCTGCTGCGGATGGACCTGGCGGTGGCGCTCTCGCTGGTGCTGCTGGCGCTGCTGCTGATGGGCACGCGGCGGCTGGCGCTGTCCCAGGTGGCGGGGCTGATGGCGCTGGAGAACGGCGTGGTGCTGGCCGCCGTGGGCGTCGCCGGCATGCCCTTCGTGCTGGAGATCTCCACCGCCGGGCTGGTGCTGACGATGGCGCTGCTGGCCGGGGTGCTGGCGCGCGGCATGCAGGGGCAGGACACCGCCCTGCTCGACCCGCACCGGGGGCGCTAGGGCGATGGCGCCGCTCCTCGTGCTGCTGCCGGCCGGCGCCGCCCTGCTCCTCGCGGCGTGGCCGGCGCGGGCGCCGGCGCTGAACATCCTGGCCTCGGCCCTCACGCTCCTCCTCGCGGCGGCGCTGGCCTGGCAGGGGCCGGGCGGCGAGGGCTGGCTGCGGCTGGACGCGCTGAACGCGCCGCTGGTGCTGGTGGCCGCGGTGGTCGGGCTCTCCACCGCCGTGTTCTCGGCCGGCGACGTGGGGGAGGAGGGCTTCGCGCCCGCGCAGTCGCGCCTGTACCACGCCGCCTTCCAGGGCTTCTGCGCCGCCAACCTGCTGGCGCTGCTGAGCGACAACCTGGGCCTGATGTGGGTGGCCATCGAGGCCGCCACCCTGCTCTGCGTGCTGATGGTGGGGCTGCGCCGCACCCCGGCGGCGACGGAGGCGGCGTGGAAGTTCTTCATCCTGTGCGGCATCGGCATCGCGCTGGCGCTGCTGGGCATCATCCTGCTGGCGATGGCGGCGCAGGGTCACCTGCCGCAGCACGACCTCCTCTCCTTCGCGGCGCTGCGCGCGGCGGCGGGGCGGGCGGATGCCGGGCTGCTGTCGCTCGCCTTCGTGTTCCTGCTGGTGGGCTTCGGCACCAAGGCCGGGCTGGCGCCGCTGCATTCCTGGCTGCCCGACGCCCATGCCGAGGGGCCCACCGCCATCGCCGCCGTGCTGTCCGGGCTGCTGCTGAACGCCGCCATGCTGGGCATCCTGCGCGGCGCCGCCATCCTGGGCGGCAACGCCGCGGCCCTGCCCACCGGGCCCTTCCTGGTGGCGGCGGGGCTGCTCTCGCTGGGGCTGGCGGCGCTGTCGCTGTGGCGGCGGCGGGACGCCAAGCGCTTCCTGGGCTGGAGCTCCATCGAGCACATGGGGCTGGCCGCCTTCGCCTTCGGGCTGGGCGGGCCGGCCGGGGCGCTGGCCGGGATGCTGCACCTGTGCGGGCACGCGCTGCTGAAGCCCGCCGCCTTCTTCGCCATCGGCCGCGCCGCGCAGCTCCGCGGCTCGCAGGCCATGGCGGACCTTTCGGGGCTGGCGCGCTCGCACCCCGCGCTGGGCTGGGGGCTGGCGCTGGCCCTGGCGGGGCTGGCCGGGCTGCCGCCCTTCGCCCTGCTGGCCTCCGAATTCCTGATGGCCGCCACCGCGGGGCGGGAGGCGCCCTGGCTGCTCGCCGCCTTCCTGCCGGGGCTGTTCCTGGCAGCGCTGGCGGTGCTGGCGGCCCTGGGGCGGCTGTGCTTCGGCGCGCCCTCCCTGCCGGCGCGCCCGGCCGGCGCGGCGGCGCTGGGCCCGCTCTGGGCGCAGCTGGCGCTGGCGGCGGTGCTGGGCCTGGCCCTGCCGGCGCCGCTGGCCGCCCTGCTGCGCGACGCCGCCGCGGTGCTGCCATGACCGCCTGGCCCGACAGCGCGGGGCTGGACCTGCTGGCGCTGTGGGCCGAGCCCGGCCGTGCCCACGCCGCCTGGCTGGACCCTGCCACCCTGGCCATCACCCGCGCCAGCGTCGCCGCGCCCGGCGGCCGCTTCCCTGCCCTGTCGCCCCGCCACCCGGCGGCGGCCTGGTTCGAGCGCGCCATCGCCGACCTCTGGGGCCTGGAGGCCGAGGGCGGCACCGATGGCCGCCCCTGGCTGGACCACGGGCTGTGGCCGGTGCGCGCCCCGATGTCCGGCGCCGCCGCCCGCCACTCGCCGCGGCAGGAATGGCCGGCCTTCCTGCCGGTGGCGGGCGAGGGGCTGCACGAGGTGCCGGTCGGCCCCATCCATGCCGGCGTCATCGAGCCCGGCCACTTCCGCTTCACCGTGCAGGGCGAGGTGGTGGTGCGGCTGGAGGCGCGGCTGGGCTACACGCACAAGGGCATCCTGGCGCTGATGCAGGGCAAGTCCCCGCGCGCGGCCATGCGCTTCGCCGCCCGGCTGTCGGGCGACGCCACGGTGGCGCATTCCCTGGCCTTTGCCCGCGCCGCCGAGGCCGCCTCCGGCGCCGCGCCGCCGCCGCGCGCCGAGGCCATCCGCCGCGCCATGCTGGAGCTGGAGCGGCTGCACAACCACCTGAACGACCTGGGCTTCATCGCCAACGACGCCGCCTTCGGCGCCCTGCACGCCGAGGCCGGGCGCCTGCGCGAGGGGCTGCTGCGCGCCCAGGCCGCCGCCTTCGGCCACCGCCTGATGATGGACCGGGTGACGCCGGGCGGCGTGGCGCAGGACCTGGCCGAGGACGGCGTCGCCGCGCTGCGCGGGGCGCTGGCGGCGGTGCGCGCCGGCCTGCCGCGGCTGGGCGCGATGCTGGATTCCCACGCCTCCCTGCTGGACCGGCTGCACGGCACCGGGAGCATCCCGCCCGCGCTGGTGGCGGCCTACGCCCCGGGCGGGGTGGTGGGCCGCGCCTCCGGCCGGCGCTTCGACGCGCGGCTGCTGGACGGCCCGATGGCCCTGCCCACCCAGACGGCCGGCGACGTGGAGGCGCGCTGGCGCCAGCGCCACGCCGAGGCCGGGCAGTCGCTCGGGCTGCTGGACGCGCTGCTGCACGCCCTGCCCGAGGGGCCGCTGGCCACGCCGCTGCCGCCGCGCGGCGGCGAGGGGCTGGCGCTGGCGGAATCCTTCCGCGGCGAGTGCCTGGCCTGGCTGCGGCTGGACGAGGGCGGGCTGGTGGAGGCCGCCTTCCTGCGCGACCCCTCCTGGCTGCACTGGCCGCTGCTGGAGGCGGCGGTGATCGGCAACATCCTGGCCGACTTCCCGCTGATCAACAAAAGCATCAACGGCTCCTATTCGGGGGTGGACCTCTAGATGGCGCTCTGGCCCCGGCTCGCGCGGAACCTGCTGTCGCGCCCCGCCACCGACCCCACGCCGCATCCGGCACCGGAGCTGGTGGCGGCGCTGAAGGCGCGGCTGGACGCCGCCGCCACCCGCCGCCTCGGCCGCTCCCTCGCCATCCGGCACGTGGATGCCGGTTCCTGCAACGGCTGCGAGCTGGAGGTGAACGCCACCCAGAACGTGGTGCACGACCTGGAGCGCCTGGGGCTGCGCTTCGTCGCCTCGCCCCGCCACGCCGACCTGCTGCTGGTGACCGGGCCGCTGACGCGCAACATGCGCGTGGCGCTGGAGCGCGCCCGCGCCGCGACGCCCGAGCCCTGCTTCGTGGTGGCGCTGGGCGATTGCGCGGTGGATGGCGGGGTGTTCCGCGGCTCCTACGCGGTGGAGGGCGGGGTGGGCGCCGCCTTGCAGCCCGACTTGCTGGTGCCCGGCTGCCCGCCCGGCCCGGCGCAGATCCTGGAGGCGCTGGCCGCCCTGGTCGAGGCGAACGGCTGAGGCGCAGGGCCGGGGCAGCCGCGGCGCCCCTGCGCCGTTGAGGGCGCATGCAACCCGACCCTCCCATCATGTCCGCCCGCCGCACCGGGGCGCGGCGCCGGCGCTTCGCCGCGCTGGCGCTGGTGCTGGCGGCGGGGCTGGGCGGGCTGGCCGTCGCCGTGCTGGCCCTCGGCGGCTGGAGCGCCTGGGAGGTGGCCATCCTGCTGCTCTACCTGCTGAACCTGCCCTGGCTGGCCCTGGCCGGCGCCACCGGGCTGGCCGGCCTGCTGGCGCGCCCCGACCCGTCGCCCCTGCCGCCGCCCGGGCCGCCGCCGGCCACCCTGCTGGCCGTCTGCCTGCGCGACGAGGCGATGGAGGAGATCCTGCCGCGGCTGGGCGCGCTGTGGCGCGCCCTGGAGGTGCCGGCGACGGTGGCGCTGCTGTCCGACACCACGGACCCCGCGCGCGCGGCGGCGGAGGACGCGGCGGTGCGCGCCTTCGCCGCCGGCCTGCCGCCGGGCGTGGTGCGCCACCGCCGCCGCGCCGCCAACACCGGCTGGAAGGCCGGCAACCTCATGGACTTCCTGGACCACCACGCGGAGGGCCACGCCTTCCTGCTGCTGCTGGACGCCGACAGCGCCATGGACCCCGCGCTGGTGGCGGCCATGGTGCGGCGCATGCACGCCAGCCCGCGCCTGGCCATCCTGCAGGCCACCATCGCCGGGCAGGGCGCGCGCACGCGCTTCGCCCACTGGTTCGGGCTGGGCCACGCCCCGGGGGCGCGGGTCTGGGCCGCCGGGCAGGCCTGGTGGCAGGGGCCGCAGGGCGCCTTCTGGGGCCACAACGCCCTGCTGCGCATCGCCCCCTTCCGCACCCATGCCCGGCTGGAGCCCCTGCCGGACGGCGCGCACATCCTGTCGCACGACTTCGTGGAGGCGGCGCGCCTGCACCGCGCGGGGTGGGAGGTGCGGGTGATGCCGGTGGAGGACGGCTCCTGGGAGGGCCACCCGCCCGACCTGCCCGCCTTCCTGGACCGCGACCGGCGCTGGGCCGCGGGCAACATGCAATACCGCTTCCTGCTGCGCGACCGCCGGCTGTCGCGGCTCGGGCGGTTCCAGATGGCGCAGGCGATGGCGCACTACCTGCTGGCCCCGGCCTGGTTCGCGCTGCTGCCGCTGGCGGTGCTCAACGCCGTCTCCGGCGGGGCAGAGGGCACGCCGCGCGCGCTGCTGCTGGGCTGGGTGGCGCTGTCCTACGCCGCGCTGCACCTGCCGCGCCTGGGCGGGCACGCGCGGCAGGTGCGGCGGCGCGGCTGGCCCGCCCTGGGCGCGGCGGCGGCCGAGAGCCTGTTCCTGCTGCTGCTGGAGGCCGTGATGGCGCTGGACAAGAGCTGGACGGTGCTGGCCCACGCCCTGGGCTGCCGCCGCCCCGGCTGGCCGGCGCAGCGGCGCGACGGCGGCGGCATCGGCTGGGGCGCGGCGGCGCGGCGGCTGTGGCCGCACAGCCTGGCCGGCGTGGCGATGCTGGCCGCCCTGCTGGCCTGGGCCACCCCCTTCGCTGCGCTGGCCGCCCTGCCCGCCCTGGCCGGGCTGGTGCTGGCGGTGCCGTTCTGCGTGCTGTCCTCGCGGCCGCGGTGACGCGGGCCGCCGACACGCCGCGCCGCCGGGCGGCGCTGGTGCTGGCCATCTACGGCTACCAGGGGCTGGCGGCGGGGCTGCTGGGGGTGGCGCTGCCCAACCACTTCGCCGCGCTGGGCCTGGCCTCGGCGGCGCAGGTGGGGGCGCACCTGGCCCTGCTGGGCCTGCCCTGGGCGCTGCAGCCGCTGTGGGGGCCGGTGGTGGACCGCTTCGGCGGCTCGCGCCTGGGGCGGCGGCGGCCCTGGGTGCTGGCGGCGCAGGCCGGGGCGCTGGCGGCGCTGGTGCCGCTGCTGGCCGGGCCCGCGCCGGGCAGCCTGGCGGCGCTGGCGCCGCTGGTGCTGGCGCACGGCGCCTGCGCCTGCCTGCTGGACACCGCCGCCGACGCCTGGATCATCGACCGCGTGCCGCCCGGCGCGCTGGGCACCGTCACCGCGCTGACCCGCACCGGCTTCGCCGGCGGCACCGCGGCCGGGGCGGCCGGCTTCGCCCTGCTGCTGCCGGCGGTGGGGGTGGCGGGCGCCGCCGCGGCCCTGCTGGCGGCGGGCGCCGCGCTGGGGTCGGCGCCGCTGCTGCTGCGCGAGGCGGCGGGGAACGGCACGCCCCCAGCACGGGGCCACGCCGCGGCGCCCGGGCTGCGGCCCCTGCTGGCCGCGCTGGGCCGGGAGGCAGCGCGCCCGGCCAGCCTGGCGCTGCTGCTGTTCTGCGCCGCGCAGGACTTCGCCAGCGCGATGTTCCGCGTGCCGCTGGGGGTGTTCCTGCTGCAGGAGGAAGGCTGGAGCGCGCCGGCGCTGTCGGCCGCGCAGGGGGCGCTGGCGCTGGGGGCCGGCACGCTGGGCGCGCTGGCGGTGGGCTGGTGGACCGACCGCGCCGGCGCGGCGCGCAGCCTGCCGCTGCTGCTGGGGGCGGCGGCGGCGGCGCACGCGCTGGCGGCCGCCCTGCTGTGGGCGGGGCTGGGGGCGGGGCCGCTGGCGCTGGGCCTGTCCACCGTCACCTCCGCCCTGGCCTTCGTGGCGCTGGCCCCGGCGGTGATGCGCGCCGCCGCCGGGCCGGTCGCGGCCTCGCGCTTCGCCCTCTACATGGCGGCGCTGAACGCAGGGGACGTCGCCGGCTCGGCCGCCGGGGCGCCGGTCGCTGGGCTGCTGGGGCTGGCCGGCACCGCCGCGCTGGCCGGCCTCGTGCTGCTGGCCGGGGCGGTGCTGGCGCGGCCCATGTTGCGGAAGCTGGAATCCGCAAGGGTCCAGGCGGGAGAATAAATCTGCGCCGCCGCCGCCGGCCGCCGACAACCTTGCCTGACCGGGACCGTTCCTGCGGCATCACCGGAGGACCGTGCCCGCCATGCTGAATGTTTCGCCACGCCGCCGCGTTGGGGTCGCCATCGTCGGGGCAGGGGGCGCCGTCGCCACCACTGCGGCGGCCGGGCTGGAGATGCTGCGCCGGGGCAGCAACCGCATGGACGGGCTGCCGCTGGCGAACGTGGCGGTGCCCGGCCTCGCCGCCTACGAGGACCTGCAGCTGGATGGCTGGGACCTCAACGCCCAGACCCTGGCCGCCGCCGCCGCCGAGCACGGCGTGCTGCGGCCCGAGCAGCTGGCGATGCTGGGCGAGGAGGTGGGCGGGCGGCAGCCGTGGAAGGCCGTGGCCAGCCGCGACTTCTGCCGCAACATCGAGGGGCGCAACCTCAACGCCGCCCCCGGCCACCGCGCCGCCATCGCCGCCATCCAGGCCGACCTCCAGCGCTTCCGCGAGGAGAACGGCTTCGACGGGCTGGTGATGGTCAACCTCGCCTCCACCGAGCGCACGGCGAGCGACAGCCCGGCCCTGCGCTCGCCCGCGGCGTTCGAGCGCGCGCTGGACGCCGACGACGCCGCCATCGGCCCGGCCATGCTCTACGCCTACGCCGCCATCACCGCGGGCGTGCCCTACGGCAACTTCACCCCCTCCTGCGCCGCCGAGGTGCCGGCCCTGGCCGAGCTGGCGCTGGAGCGCGGCGTGCCGGTGGCGGGCAAGGACGGCAAGACCGGCCAGACCCTGATGAAGACCGTGCTGGCCCCGGCGCTGCGGGCGCGGGCGCTGCACGTGGATGGCTGGTTCTCCACCAACATCCTGGGCAACCGCGACGGCGAGGCGCTGCGCGACCCGGCCTCGCTGCAATCCAAGCTGGACACCAAGGGCAGCGTGCTCGACTCCATCCTGGGTTACCCGGTGGAGGACCACATCGTGGACATCCGCTACTACCGCCCGCGCGGCGACGACAAGGAGGCGTGGGACAACATCGACGTCACGGGCTTCCTCGGCCAGCGGATGCAGATCAAGGTCAACTTCCTGTGCAAGGACAGCGTGCTGGCCGCGCCGCTGGCCATCGAGATCGCCCGCGTGCTGGACCTGGCGCAGCAGCGCGGCGAGGCCGGCGCGCAGGAGCAGCTGAGCCTGTTCTTCAAGGCGCCGCAGACGCGCGAGGGCCGCGCGCCCGAGCACGCCTTCCCCGCGCAGGAGCGCATGCTGCACGAGTGGCTGCACCGCGGCGCCCCCCGGTCCGCCGCCGCCGAATGAGCCGGCCGGCCGACCTGCTGCCCCTGGTGCGCGAGCTGGGGGACCTGAAGCGCGTCCGCTCGGCCGGGCGCGCGGGCTCGGTCGCGCAGCGGCTGTTCGCCGCCGCCTGGGGCGCGCTGGCGGCGGGGCAGGGGGTGGAGGAAGTGGCCCGCGCCACCACCGCCGCCGCCCTGGCCGCCGCCCGCCTGGGCGACCTCGACGCGGCGGCGATGGCGGCGGTGGGCATCCCCGGGGCGGAGGCGCAGGCCATCCTGCGCGCCGCGGTGGCCGAGGTGTCCGGCCCGCTGGACCCGGCGCTGCGCGGCTGGCTGGCCGCGCCGCCCGCGCTGGCCCAAAACGCGCCGCCGCCCTTCGTGGCGCGGCTGGCGGCGCAGCCGCGCGCCGGCGCCACCTGCCCCGGCCGCGGCCGCCTGATGTTCGAGCCGCCGGAGGACCACGCCGAGCACTGCCTGGTCACCGCGGTGGCCGGCGTGGTGCTCTCGCCCTGCTGGGGAGCGGCGCCCGCCACCGTGTTCCTGGCCGCGCTGGCGCACCACCTGCACAACGCCCTGCTGCCCGACAGCGGCTTCGCCGGCGAGACCCTGCTGGGCCGCTGGCTGGAGCCGGCGATGGAGAGCGCCACCACCCAGGCCCTGGCGGAGCTGCCTGACGCCCTGCGCGCCGCAACCGTGCAGGCCCGCGCCATCCTGCCCGACGCCGCCAGCGCCGAGGGCCGCGCCTTCCACGCCGCCGACACGCTGGACCGCGTGCTGCAGATGGAGCACCACCTGCGCGCCGCCGGCACCACCATCGGCTTCCTGCTGCGCGAGATGGAGCTGGTGCATGACGGCCCCGTGCGCCCCTTCCAGGAAGGGCTGCTGCGCGAGGTGGGGCTGGCGGCGTGACGGGCGCGCCCGTCCTGGCGCCGGTCCTCGACGGCATCCCCTTCCTGCGCGCGGGGCGCGAGGCGCTGGCCGCCGAGGCCCTGGCCCTCCAGGAGCGGGGCGACGAGGAAGGCGCCCTGGTGCTGCTGCTGGCCGACCAGGACGACTGGTGGACCGGCCCGCGCGCCGAGCCCGCCGCCCTGCGCGAGCTGGTGCGCCGCCGCGACGCGCTGTCCCTGCGCGAGGCGATGGCGCTGCTGTCCTGGGGGCCGGTGGCGGACTACTTCGCCCATCGCTGGTCCGACCCCACCTTCCTGGCCGGGCTGGCGCTGACCGAGGCGCATTGCCCGGCGCCCGCCACGGTGTTCGAGCTCGCCTGCGGCATCGGCCACCACCTGCGCTGGCACGCCGCGCGCGGCGCGCGGGTGGCGGGGGCGGACGTGGTGTTCGCCAAGCTGTGGGTGGCGCGGCACTGGGTGGTGCCGGGCGCCAGCCTGTTCTGCCTGGACGCCGCCCAGCCCTGGCCGGAACTGGGCCGCTTCGAGCTGGTGGCCTGCCACGACGCCTTCTACTTCCTGGAGCCCAAGGCCCCCATCCTGGAGAAGCTGCGCGCCCTGGGCGGCACGCTGGCGCTGTCGCACATCCACAACCGCGACTGGCCCAACCTGTCCGCCGGCAGCGCCATGGCGGCGGCCGAGGTGGCGGCGATGTTCCCCGCCGCCCAGGCCTATGACGACGCCGAGCTGACCCGCGCCCTGGCCGAGGGCCGCGCCCCGGTGCCGCAGCCGGTGGCGGCGCTGGCGGGGGTGGAGGCGTTCTCGCTGGTGGAGGGGGCGGGCCCGCCCCGGGCGGTGCACGGCCTGCCGGCGCCGGGCACCCCGCTGCGCCGCAACCCGCTGTATGGCGCGGACGGCGCGCTGGCCTGGCCCTCGCCGCGCTACGAACGCGAATACGGGCCGCGCGCCACCTACCCGCCGCGCAGCGACGCCCCCGCCCGCGCCGCGCTGGCCCCGGCCACCGAGGCGCAGGCGCGGCGGCGCGAGCTGCTCGACCTGCCGGAGCGCTGGTGATGCCCGACGGCGGGGGGGTGGCCGCGTGCAGCTGGGGCGTGGCGGGCTTCGGCTGGGTGGCGCGCGACTACGCGGTGCCGGGGCTGCTGGCGGCCGGCGGCCGGCTGCTGGGCGTGGCCGACCCCTCGCCCGCCGCGCGGCGCGGCGCCCAGGCGCTGGGGGCGCGCGCCCATGCCGCCCTGGACGCGCTGCTGCGCGAGCCGGGGCTGCGCGCCCTCTACGTCGCCACGCCCAACCACCTGCACCGCGCCGCGGTGGAGCAGGCCGCCGCCGCCGGCATCCCCGTGCTGTGCGAGAAGCCGATGGCCGCCACGCTGGCCGACGCCGAGGCGATGGCCGACGCCGTGCGCCGCGCCGGCACCCCCTGGGGCTGCGCCTTCGACCAGCGCCACCACCCGCTGCACGCCTGGATGCGCGAGGCCATCGCGGCGGGGATGCTGGGCAGCGTCACCGCCATCCGCATCGCCTATGCCTGCTGGGTGCCCGCCGGCTGGGCCGCCGACAACTGGCGCGCCGACCCCTGCCGCGCCGGCGGCGGCGCGCTGATGGACCTGGCGCCGCACGGGCTGGACCTGGTGGATCACCTGCTGGGCGAGAGCCTGGCCGAGGTGCGCGCCTTCACCCAGAACCGCGTGCAGGACTACGCGGTGGATGACGGCGCGCTGCTGATCGGCCGCACGCCATCGGGCGTGCTGGCGCAGCTGCACGTCGCCTACAACTGCCCCGAGGCGCTGCCGCGCCGCCGGCTGGAGGTGCTGGGCACCCGCGGCCAGCTGGTGGCCGAGCGCAGCATGGGCCAGTCCCCCGGCGGGCGGCTGTGGTTCACCGACGCCCGGCTGGGCCTGCGCCGCGAGATCGCGGTGCCCGGCGCGGAGGAGAGCCCCTTCGCCCGGCAGATGGCCGCCTTCGCCCGCCACGCCGCCGGCCGCCCCGACCCCGCCTTCGACCTGGAGCGGGACCTGCACACCATGCGCCTGCTCGACCAGGCCTACCGGAGCGCCCTCGGGCGATGATGCCATGCCGCTGACCCCCTGGGCGTGTTCGCATTGCGGCTTCTGGCAGAAGCACTTCGCCCCCTCCGGCTGCCCGGTCTGCGAGGACACCCGCAACGACCTGCCCGCCGATGGCTGGGACTTCTGGCCGGAGGAGAAGGTGGCCGCGCACCTCACCGGCCACTGGCGCCGGCTGGAGCGCGACATGGTCGCCTTCTCCACCACGCCGGCCTTCGGGCTGAACGGCACCGGCTGGCTGCTGCTGCACCCCGACGGCAACACCGCCTTCGAGGCCGCGCCCTACTACACCCCGCCGATGATCGAGGAGATCCGCCGCCTGGGGGGCATCCGCTTCCTCGCCGCCTCCCACGTGCATGGCTACGGCGCGCTGTGGCAGCTGCAGGACGTGTTCCGGCCGGAGGTGCTGGCCATCCAGAAGGAGGACCTGCGCCTGACCAAGGCCATGCGCGTGGACACCCCCTATGACGAGGTGCTGGAGCTGCGCCCGGGCCAGGTGCTGCACCACGTCGGCGGCCACTACGAGGGCCAGGCGGTGCTGCACGACGCCCGGCGCCGCATCCTGTTCTGCGGCGACGCCTTCAAGGTGGACCAGGATGCCGAGGGGCGGAACCTCGCGGTGTCCACCCACAAGGCGTTCCACAAGTCCATCCCGATCACGCCCGGCGAGGCGCGGCGCTACCGCGACGTCATCGCGGCGCTCGACTTCGACACCGTCTGCACCCCCTTCGAGCACGCGCCCGGCATCGGGCGCGAGGTGGCGCTGGCGGTGCTGGACGACCAGCTGCGCGGCCCGCCCGGCGTGCGCCACATCCCCATCGAGGAGCTGACGCGATGAGCCTGCACGACGTCGCCGCCGCCTTCCGCGCCGCCCTGCCGCCGGGCGACCGGCTGGAGGTGTTCCGCATCGACGCGCTGGACCGCACCGGCATCCCGGTCTGCGAGGCGGCGCTGCTGCCGGCCGACGGCAGCCCGGCCACCATCGGCTACGGCTACGGCTTCCAGCCCATCGAGGCCGAGGTCGGAGCGGTGGGCGAGGTGCTGGAGGAACACTTCGTCGGCGAATGGGCCAAGAGCGCCCCGCGCATCCGCGACAGCTTCCGCGCCATGGTGGCCATCCACGGCGCGGCGGCGGTGGCGGACCCGCTGACGCTGTGCCTGCCCGCCGGCAGCCCCTGGACGCCCGACATGCCGCTGACCTGGGTGGAGGCGCGGCGCTTCCCCTCGGGCGATGCCTGCTGGGTGCCGGTGGAATGGGTGGCCGCCTACCCCTACCAGACCGGCACGGCGCCGGAGGTCATCATGCCCATCACCAACGGGCTGGGCGCCGGCTTCGACCTGGAACACGCGCTGGCGCACGGGCTGATGGAGCTGCTGCAGCGCGACGGCAACTCGGTGAGCTACCGCGCGCTGGACCAGGGCGTGGCGGTGGCGCTGGACGCGGTGGAGGAAGCGCCGGTGAAGGCGCTGCTGGAGCACCTGCGCGGCCTGGGCATCGGCGTGACGGTGAAGCTGGCGGCGGACGATTTCGGCATCCCCAACCTCTACGTGGTGGGCGACGACCCGCAGGCCGCCATCTCGCTCCAGCTCACCGCCTGCGGCGAGGCGGCGCACCCGGACCGCGCGCGCAGCCTGCGCAAGGCGCTGCTGGAATTCTGCGGCTCGCGCGCACGCAAATCCGCCACCCACGGGCCAGTGGACGCCATCCGCCGCGTGATGCCGGCCGAGATGGTGGAGCGGCAGATGCGCAACGCCCTGGCCGAGGAGCAGGAGCCGCGCCCGGTGGAGGCGATGGCCGAATGGCTGGCGCAGGACGCCGCCGAGCTGCGCCGCCGCTTGTCCGGCAGCGTGTTCAGGGTGGGGCGCGAGGTGCCGTTCTCCGCGCTGCCCGACGCCGGCCCGGCGCTTTCCGCCGACAGCCGCGCCCGGCTGGACTGGCTGGTGCGCGCCCTGGCCGCCGAGGGGCTGGAGGTGCTGTGGGTGGACTGCTCGCCGCCCGGCGGCGCGGTGCGGGTGGTCAAGGCCATCGTGCCGGGCCTGGAATGCGAGACGATGAGCTACGGCCGGCTGGGCTGGCGCGGCGTGCGCCGCCTGCGCGCCCGGCGCGACCCGCTGCTGCTGGACGCGCCGGCGCCGGGCGCCCTGCGCGTGCGCCTGCGCCCGGAGGACGAGGACCGCTGCGGCGGTCCCGCCTGGTGGGACGCCGCGGCGGCGGAACGCCTGGTGGCGCCGCTGTTCCCGCTCTACCGCGAAAGCGGGCCCTTCGCGGCGCAGCTGCTGCTGGCCCGGCGGCGCGCCGCCGCATGAGCCTGCGCTTCGCCTTCAACACCAACGGCACCGCCAACCACCGCCTGGAGGACGCGGTCGCCCTGATCGCCGATGCCGGCTACGATGGCGTGGCGCTGACGCTGGACCACCACCACCTGGACCCGATGGCGGAAGGCTGGGTGGCGCGCACCGAGGCGCTGGCCCGCGCCCTGCACGCGCGCGGCCTGGGCTGCGTGATCGAGACCGGCGCGCGCTTCCTGCTGGACCCGCGCGCCAAGCACGAGCCCACCCTGCTCACCCCCTCGGCCGAGGGGCGGGCGCGGCGCGTCGCCTTCCTGCACCGCGCGCTGGACATCGCCAACCTGCTGGGCGCCGAGGCGATGTCCTTCTGGGCCGGCGTGCCGCAACCGGGCGTGGACCGCGGCGAGGCCGGCGAATGGCTGCTGGATGGCGTGGCGCAGGTGCTGGACCACGCGCGCACGCGCGGCGTGGATGCGGCGCTGGAGCCCGAGCCCGGCATGCTGGTGGAGACGCTGGACGACTGGGCCCTGCTGCACGCGCAACTGCCCGCCCTGCGCCTGGCGCTGGACCTCGGCCATTGCCTGGTGACGGGAGAGCGCGACCCGGCGGCGGCGGTGCGCGAGTTCGCGCCGCACGTCGCCACCGTCGCCATCGAGGACATGCGCCGCGGCGAGCACGTGCACCTGCCCTTCGGCGAGGGCGACATGGACATCCCCGCCTGCCTGGACGCGCTGGAGGAGGCCGGCTTCGCGCGGCTGGCCTGCGTGGAGCTGTCGCGCGAGAGCCACCGCGCCGACCGCATGGTGCCCGAGGCGCTGCGCTGGCTGCGCGCCTGCCGGGAGGCGGCGTGATGCGCGTGCTGTTCTGCTCGCGCCGGTTCTTCCCCGCCATCTCGGGCATGAGCGTCTACGCGCTGAACCTGCTGGGCGAGCTGGTGGCGGCGGGGCACGACGTCACCATGGTCAGCCAGTATCGCGGCGACGCCGCGGGCACCGGCATCTATGGCGGCGGGCCGCCGCCGCCGGTGCCGGGCGTGCGCGTCATCGGCCTGCAGGCGCATGGCGAGGAGCGGCCCGGCGGCGCCGACTTCGCGCGCGACGTGGCGGCGATGCGCGACGCCATCCTGGCCGAGCACGCCCGCGCGCCCTTCGACGTGCTGCACGCGCAGTACGGCTACCCCAATGGCTGGGCCGCGCTGCTGGCGGCGCGCGAGACCGGGGTACCGGTCGTCGTCTCCATCCAGGGCGGCGACGGCCACTGGGTCGGCTCCTGCTGCGAGACGCATCGCGTGGCGATGGAGCGCGTGCTGCGCGGCGCCGACGCGGTGCTGATCGGCTGCGAGAGCTTCGCGCATGAGGTGGTGGAGCGCCTGGGCGTGCCGCGCAGCCTGTTCACCATCGTGCCCGGCGCGGTGGAGACCGGACGCTTCGTGCCGCACCAGCCGCCCGGCGCGGCGGCGGACCCGGTGCGCCTGCTGTATCACGGCCGGGTGGACCGGCGGAAAGGCGCGCTGGACCTGCTGCACGCGCTGGCGCTGCTGCGGGCGCAGGGCGTGCCCTTCGCGGCGGTGTATTCCGGCATCGGGCCGGACCTCGGCGCGGCGCAGGCGCTGGCGGCGGAACTCGCCCTGCCCGTGCGCTTCACCGGCTACGCCGACTACGCCGCCGCGCCGGCGGTCTATGCGATGGGCGACGTGTTCGTCTCGCCCACCTACGCCGAGGGGTTCAGCAACACCATCCTGGAGGCGATGGCCAGCGGCCTGCCCTGCGTCTCCTGCCGGGCGGTGGGCGTGATGGACTGCCTGCGCGACGGCGAGAACGGCCTGCTGGTGGAACCGGGCGACCTGCCGGCCCTGGCCGCCGCCCTGCGCCGCGTCATCGAGGACGGCGCGCTGCGCACCCGCCTGGCGGAAGCGGCGCTGGCCGAATGCCGCGCCACCTACTCCTGGCCCGCCGTCGGCCGCCTCATCATGGAGAGCTACGGCCGCGTGGTGGCCGCACCCCGCCGCCCGCCGGTGGACCCCGCGCTGCCGGAGGACCCCTCCTGCCGCTTCATCGCGGCGCCGCACCTGCTGTGATCGCCCACGCGCTGTCGCCGCACCTGGACGACGCCGCCTTCTCGGCTGGCGGCACGCTGGCGCGGCTGGCGGCGGTGGGCTGGGCGGTGACGGTGGTGACCGCCTTCACCGCCAGCGTGGCTTCGCCCACCGGTTTCGCGCTGGAATGCCAGCGCGACAAGGGCCTGCCCGACAGCGCCGACTACATGGCGCTGCGCCGCGCCGAGGACCTCGCCGCCTGCGCCGCCCTGGGCGCCGCGGCGCTGCACCTGCCCTTCCGCGAAGCGCCGCACCGCGGCTACGCCAGCGCCGCCGCGCTGTTCGGCCCGCTGCGCGCGGAGGACGCCATCCACCTGCCGCTGGCCGAGGCGCTGCGCGCCCTGCCGCCGGCGGCGCTGTGGCTGCTGCCGCAGGCCATCGGCGGCCATGTGGACCACGTGCAGCTGCTGCGCGCCGCCGCCCTGGCGCGGCCGCCCGGCACGGCGCTGCTGCACTGGGAGGACTGGCCCTACGCCGCCCGCCCGCACAGCCATCCGGCGCGGCCGCTGGGCTTCGGCCACCTGCCGGCGCTGGCGCTGCACGGCGACGCCGCGGCGCGCCGCCGCGCCTGCCACGCCTATTCCACCCAGCTGGGCTTCCAGTTCGGCGGGCCCGATGGGCTGGACGCCGCGCTGGCGGCGGCGGGCCCGCGCGAGGCGTTCCGGCGCGACGGCGCGCTGCCCGCTTCCTTCCCGGGGGGGTGAGGGCGCTCAGCCGCCCAGGTAGGCGCGGCGCACCGCCGGGTCGTCGGCCAGCGCCGCGGCCGGGCCGCCGCCGACGACGCGCCCGTTCTCCAGCAGCAGGCCGCGGTCGGCGATGGCCAGGCTGCGCCGGGCGTTCTGCTCCACCAGCAGCAGGCCGATGCCGGCGGCGCGCACCCGTTGCAGGGCGCGGAACAGCTCGGCGCACATCAGCGGCGACAGGCCCAGCGAGGGCTCGTCCAGCAGCAGGATCTCGGGGGCCGACATCAGGGCGCGGCCGATGGCGACCATCTGCTGCTCGCCGCCGCTCATCGTCCGCACCGCCTGGCCCAGCCGCTCGCCCAGCCGGGGGAACAGCGCCAGCACCTCGGCCAGCCGGCCAGCCTCGCCGGCGCGGGCGCGCTGCGGATAGGCGCCCAGGCGCAGGTTCTCGCGCACCGTCAGCTCGCCGAAGATGCCGCGTCCCTCGGGCACCAGCGCCAGCCCGGCCTCCACGATGCGGTGCGCCTCCGCCCCCGCGATGGCGGCGCCGCCCAGCCGCACCACCGCGCCCGGCGCGGCGGGAACCAGCCCGGCCAGCGCCTTCAGCAGCGTGCTCTTGCCCGCGCCGTTGGCGCCCAGCACCACCAGGATCTCGCCTTGCGCGACCTCCAGCCCCACCGCGTCCAGCGCGCGGTGGCGGCCGTAGCTGACGGACAGGCCGGACACCTCAAGCATCCCCGTCCCCCAGGTAGGCGCGGATCACCTCGCGGTCGGCCAGCACCGCCTCCGGCGGGCCCTCGGCGATGCGCCGCCCGGCCGCCATCACCACGCAGCGGTCGCAGAGCGAGCGGATGGCGTCCATCACGTGCTCCACCATCAGGATGCTCCGCCCCTCCTCGCGCAGGGAGCGGATCAGGGCGATGCCGTCCTGCAGCTCCGTCGGGTTCAGCCCGGCCAGCCACTCGTCCAGCAGCAGCAGGCTGGGCGACAGCGCCAGGGCGCGCGCCAGCTCCAGCCGCTTCTGGTCCACGTAGGTCAGCACGCCCGCCGGCAGCGACCCCTTGCCGGCGAGGCCCACGCGGTCGAGCAGCGTGCCCGCGCGCGCCAGCGCCGGCGCGCCCCAGGCGCCCTCCCGCCCGAAGGCGAGGCCGGCCAGCACGTTCTCCGCGCAGCTCAGCGAGGGCAGCACGCGCACCAGCTGGAAGGTGCGCGCGACGCCCAGCCGCGCCAGGCGGTGCGGCGCCATGCCGCCCACCGGGCGCCCTTCCAGCAGCACCTGCCCGCCACCCGGCGCCAGCGCGCCGGAGATGCAGTTCAGCGCCGTGGTCTTGCCCGAGCCGTTGGGCCCCAGCAGCCCGACGATCTCCCCCCGCCCCACGGTGAAGGAAAGCCCATCCACCGCCACCAGCCCGCCGAAGGCGCGGGTGAGGCCGCTGACGTCCAGCAGCGGCGCGCTCATGCCGGGCGGCGCCGCAGCCGCGCCAGCAGCCCGGCCACGCCCTGCGGCACGGCGTAGACCACCAGCAGGAACACCGCGCCCAGCAGGATGGAGAAGTGGTTGGGGAAGTTCGCGCTCAGCACCTCGAACAGCAGCGCCAGCGGGATGACGCCCAGCAGCGGCCCCAGCAGCGCCGTCACGCCGCCCAGCAGCGCCATGATGAGCACCTGGAAGGACAGCATCGGGTTGAAGGCGATGGCGGGGTCGATGTAGGTCCAGCGCGGCGCCATGACGGCCCCGGCCAGCGCCATGAACAGGGAGGACAGCGCGAACAGCGCCACCTTCACCCGCGCCGTGTCCACGCCGACGTGCCGGGCCACCGTCTCGTCCTCGCCGATGACGCGCAGCGCGAAGCCGAGGCGGGAGCGGCGCAGCCAGGCGCCCAGCACCAGCAGCACCGCCAGCAAGCCCAGGAGCTGCCAGTAGATCGCCGCCTGCGTCACGTCCACGAAGACGTAGCGGCCGATGGAGCCGGCCACGTTCACCTCGAACCAGGTGACGAGCTGGCGGATCAGCTCCGCCAGGCCGAAGGTGAAGACGACGAAGTACACGCCCGACAGCCGCAGCGTGGCGAAGCCCACCAGCAGCGAGACGAGCACGCCGATGGCGCCCGCCACCGCCAGCACCACCGGCCAGGGCAGCACCTCGCCCAGCACCGCCACCGTGTAGGCGCCGATGCCGAAGAAGGCGGAGGTGGCGAGCGACACGAAGCGCGTGGGGCCGGAGAACATGGCCCAGGCGGTGGCCAGCACCGCGTATTGCGCGAGGTTGATGCCCAGGGCCAGCCAGAAGCCGTCCTCCAGCATCGGCACGAAGGCCAGGGCCGCCAGCGCGGCCAGCACGAAGGCCAGCGCCGTCATCGCGCCGGGCGCCCGAAGAGGCCGGCCGGCCGCAGCAGCAGCACGGACAGGAACAGCGCGTAGGTGGCGGCGATGGTCAGCCCCGGATCCACCCAGGCGGCCACGGCGGTTTCGGCCAGCCCCAGCAGCAGCCCGGCCACCAGGCAGCCCATGAGGTTGCCCACGCCGCCCATGATGACCACCACCAGCGCCTTCATGGTGAAGACCACGCCCATGGAGGCGTTGAAGGTGGTGTACATGCTCAGCAGCACGCCCCCCAGCGCCACCAGCGCCCCGCCGGTGGCGAAGGCGAGGCTGGCGATGCGCCCGACATCAATCGCCACCAGCCGCGCCGCGGCGGGGCTGACGGCCACCGCGCGCACCGCCGTGCCGGTGCGGCTGCGCGCCAGCCACAGCCACAGCCCGGCGCCGATCACCACCGCCAGCGCCAGCGCCACCAGCCGGTTCACCGTGACGGTGGCCCCCAGCACGGAGACGGGAACCGAGAGGTAGCTGTAGCTCTGGTAGGCGCCGCCGAAGATCGCCAGCATCACCCCCTGCACCACGAAGAGCAGCCCGAAGGTGGCGAGGATGCTGTCCGTCTCCAGCATTCCCGGATCCTTGGCGCGCCGCACCAGCGGCACCAGGAAGACGCGGTACACCAGCAGGTTCAGCCCGAAGGCCAGCGGCGCCACCAGCAGCAGCCCCAGCAGCGGGCTGACGCCCGCCGCCGTCCACAGCCACAGCGCCGCGAAGGCGGCCGCCACCGCGAACTCGCCATAGGCGAGGTTCATGATGCGCGCCACGCCGTATTGCAGCGTCAGGCCCGTCGCCACCAGCGCGTACATGCCCCCCAGCACGAGGCCGGAGACGAGGGTGGCGAGCACGCCTTCCATCGGCTCAGGCCGTCCGCCAGGCGGGCTTGGGCAGCACGGGGCGCCGCGCCCCGGCCATGTCGCCGGGTGCCACGCCGTAGAACTCGCCGCCCTGCCACTGGCCGACCACCCATTGCTCCTTGCGGACGTTCCCCTCCAGCTTCATCGGGCCGAGGATGGTGTCGAAGCTGCCGCCGGCGATCTCGCGGATGATGGCGGGGCGGTCGATACGCCCCACGCGCTCGATCGCCTGCTGGAGGACCTGGAGCGAGGAATACACCACCGGGCTGGCCCAGCGGTCCGGCTCGCGGCCCACCGCCTCGCGGTGGCGGCGCTGGTATTCCTGCACCGCCGGGCTTTCCGCCGGCCAGCCGCCGATGCCCATCACCCCCTCGGCATTGTCGCGGAAGCGGTCGCGGAACAGCGGGAAGGAGGTGCCGACGCCGGTGAAGAACACCTTCGGGTTGAAGCCGGAGACGCGCGCCTGCTCGGTGATCGCCAGCGTGTCGGGCGGGTAGGAGAAGGCGATGAACACCTCCGGGTTGCCGCGCGCCGCCTCGGCCAGGATGGGCGCCATGTCCTGCGTGCCGACCGGGTAGGTGCGGTCATAGGTGGTGCGGAAGCCGGCGCGCTGCAGCGCCGGGCGCGCGGCGTTCACCAGGTCGATGCCGAAGCCGTCGGCCACGCTCGCCATCGCAACCGTCTGGCCGATGCGCCCGGCTTCGCGCTCGCGCACCAGCATCTCCACCAGCCCGGCGGCGTATTGGGCGGAGGTGCCGAGGAACCAGAAGGAATTGGGCCAGCGCCGCGCCATCTCCGGCGCGCGGTCCGTCACCGCGTTCACCGCCAGGTGCGGGTGCCCGGCGCGGTTCAGCACCGGGCCGACGGCGAGGTTCAGTGCCGTGCCCCAGGGCGGCAGGATCAGGTCCACGCGGTCCTGGTTCACCAGCCGCTCGATGGCGCGCACCGCATCCTCGGAGGAGGAGCGGTCGTCGTATTCCACCACCTCGATCGGCACCTGCCGGTTGCCCAGCTTCAGCCCGCCCGCCGCGTTCACCGTCTGCACCCAGAGCTGGTAGTTGGGCGCGATGGTGACGGCGACGCCGCCGGCATTCGGCCCGGTCTTGGACACGGCGTAGCCGATCTTCACCGCGGAGGGCGCATTGCCCTGCGCGTGCACCGCGGGCGCGGCGAGGGCGAGCGTGGCCGCGCCGAGCGCGCGGCGCGTGATGGCCTGGGTCATCGTGTTTCCTCCTTGCGTGTCGTTCTTCTCAGCCAAGCAGGGCCGGCATCGGCATTCCGGATGCTTCCGCCGCCGCTTGCAAGCCCTTCAGCGTGCCGGGCGGCAGGGGGATGCCGTCGCGGGCGCGTCGTTCCGCCTCCGCACGGCCGCGATCGCCCGGCAGCAGCAGGCGCTCGGTGCCCGGCGCCGGGGGCTGCGCGGCCACGGCATCGGCCAGCGCATCCACCTCGGCGCGGAACTGCGCCTCCGGCCCGAAGGCCGCGACGTCGAGCGCGATGGCGACGCCGTTCATGTTGGTGCCGGCCGCACCCTGCAGCGCGGGCGCGATCACCGGGTTGCCGGCGACGAGGCTCGCCAGGCACTCGATCATCAGCGACAGGCCGGAGCCCTTGGGGCCCGCCATCGGCGTCAGCGTCGCCACCGCCGCCGGGTCGGTGGTGGCCTGGCCCGCCGCATCCAGCCCCCAGCCCTCGGGGATGGGCGTGCCGGCATTCCTGGCGTTCTGGATCTTGCCCAGCGCCACGGTGGCCGTCGCCATGTCCAGCACCAGCGGCGGTCGCTTGCCCGCCGGCACCGCGATGGTGATCGGGTTGGTGGAGACCACCGAGCCGCGGGAGCCGTGATAGGCCATCAGCGGCAGGGAGGCGGTCATCGCCATGCCGATCATCCCTGCCTCCGCCGCCTGCTGGGCGTAGAAGCCCACCGCGCCGGCATGGGTGATGTTGCGCGCCACGCACCAGCCCACATGCACCGCCCGCGCCCGGCCGATGGCGAGTTCCATCGCGCGGCCCATGCCCACCGGCCCCGGTGCGCGGTCGGCGTCCAGCAGCGCGATGCCGCCGGCCTCCGTCAGCACGCGCATGGCGGGGCGGGCCTTGATTTCCCCCTTCGCCAGCAGCTCCAGATAGCGGGGGATGCGCAGCACGCCGTGGCTGTCCACGCCGCGCGCATTGGCCCAGACCAGCACCCGCGCCCAGATCGCGGCATCGGCCGCCGCCACGCCGGCATGGCGGAAGATGCCGGCGGCCAGCGCCTCCAGCGCCCCGGGCGCGACGCGCGCGCTCATGCCGCCAACCGCCGCGGGAAGTGCTTGTCCAGCCAGCCCTTCACCAGGTCCTTGGTGCGCTGGTTGTTGCCGGCCAGCGGGAAGTGGTCGGTGCCGGTGATCAGCACCAAATCCTTCGGCTGGCCGGCGAGTTCCCACATGCGGATGCTCTGCTCGGTCGGCGTCACCGTGTCGTCGGCGCCGTGGATGAACAGGATGGGGCGCGGGCTGACCCAGTGGATCATCTCCTCCGCCTTGAAGTCGAACATGCTCTGCGCCGTGTCGGCGGAGACTTCGAGCTGCGCCTTAGGCGAGAGGTGCTTGCGCAGGTGCTCGGCCATCGGCACCACGTCGAAGCGCGGCACGATGGGGGCCTTGCCGGTGCGCTCCTTCTCCTTGCGGGCCTCCGCCAGCATGGTGGTGAACTTGTCCCACATCGGCCCGGGGTGCTGGCCGCGGAACTTGCGCTCGCCATGGCCCCAGCCGCAGGAGGAGATGACGGCGGCGAAGCGCGGCTCCACCGCGCCGACGTAGCAGGCCACGGCGGCGCCGAAGGAATGGCCGATCACCGCGATGCGGTCCGGGTCGATCTCCGGGCGCTCGCGCAGCCAGTTCAGCGCGTTCTTCGCATCCGCCACCTGGTCGTGGCACAGCACGTAGCCGCGCTCGCCGCCGCTCATGCCGCAGCCGCGGAAATCGAAGCGCAGGGCGGCGTAGCCCCAGCCCTCGAACATGCGCGCCATCAGCTCGGCGTGGCTGTCATCCTTGGAGCCGATGAAGCCGTGCAGCACGATGAAGGCCGGCAGGCGCTCGCCTTCCTGGCGCCCCTCGGGGATGTGCAGGTTGCCGGCGAGGGTGAGCCCGTCGGAGGGGAAGCTGACAGGGAAATCCATGGTGTCGTCCTTCAGTCGGCCGTGATGCGCCGCGCCTCGATCAGCTGGCGCCAGCGGGCGATTTCGGTGGTCATGAGGGCGCGGAAGGCCTCGGGCGTGCCGCCCACCACCTCGCCATCCAGCATCTCGCCCAGGCGGGCGGCCACGGCGGGGTCGCGCAGGGCCTCGTTGGTGGCGGCGTTCAGCGCCTCCACCACCTCGGGCCGCGTGCCGCGCGGCGCCACCAGCCCGGCCCAGGTGGAGGCGTCGTAGCCCGGCAGCGCCGCCTCCGCGACGGTGGGCACGGCGGAAAGCCGCGGCGTGCGGCGCGGCCCGGTGACGGCGAGCAGCCGCAGCTGCCCCGTCTCCTGGAAGGGCAGCGCGACGTTGGAGGCGGTGACGGCCACCGGCACCTCGCCCGCCATCACCGCGGTGATGCTGGCGGCGTCGCCGCGATAGGGGATGTGCGTCATCCGCACCTCGCCCAGCGCGTTCAGCAGCTCGCCCGCCAGGTGCTGCGTCGTGCCGGTGCCGGCGGAGCCGAATTGCAGCGCATTGGGCGCGGCGGCGGCGAGGCGCAGCAGCGCGCGCAGGTCGCGCGCCGGGTGGTCGGCGCGCACGGCGACGACGAAGGCGTAGCGCACCACCTGGGCGATGGGCTCGAAGCCCTCCACCGGCTCGTAGTTCTGGTTGCGGCCGAAGGCGGCGGTCACCGCATGGCCGCCGGTGACGAGGCCGATGGTGCTGCCATCCGGCGTGGCGCGGGACACGGCGGCGGCGGCGATGTTGCCGCCGGCGCCGGGCCGCGGCTCCACCACCACCGGCTGCCCCAGCGCCTGGGAAAGCGGCGGCGCCAGCACGCGGGCGATGGCATCGGCCGGGCCGCCCGGCGCGAAGCCGTGCACCAGCGTCACCGGCCGGCGCCGGGCATCCTGCGCCAGGGCGGGCGCCGACAGGGCGGCCAGCAGGGCGGCAGGCAGGGTTCGCCTGAACATCATCAACGTCTCCTCCATCGCGCGCGGGCGTCTGCGCGCCCGCTGCGCCACTCACGCGGTGGGCATGAACTGCGGCGCGTGCCGCAGCACCGTTTCCGTCGTCTCCTCCAGGTGGGCGCGCAGCAGGGCGCCGGTGTCCTCCGCGCGGCGCGCCAGCGCGGCGTCGCGGATCAGCGCGTGCTCGCGCCGCTTGGTCATGCTCAGCGGCCGGTGCTTCTGCGACAGCAGCCGGTAGCGCTCCATGTGGTCGAAGAGCTGCGCGCGCACCCGCAGCATCCAGCGCGAGCGGCAGCCCGCCACCAGCGCCAGGTGGAACTCCCGGTGGCAGACCAGCCATTCGGAGGAGCGGCGGATGCGCTCCTCCCGCGGCAGCGCCTCGATGCGCGCGAGGCGGTGGAAGGCGGCGACCAATCCGGTCTCCCACTCCTCGTCGCCATGGCGCACGGACTCCACCGCCGTGCGCTCCTCCATCTCGACATAGAGCGCCGACACGTCGCGCAGATCCTCGGCGGAGACGGGGGCGACGCGGAAGCCGCGCCCCGCCTCCATCTCCACCAGCCCTTCGGAGCGCAGGTGGAACAGCGCCTCGCGCAGCGTGCCGACGCTGGCGGCGTAGGCGGCCTGCAGCATGGCGGTGCCGAGCTTGGAGCCGGGCGCGAAGCGGCCATCCAGGATGTCGCCCTTCAGCCGGGCCACCACGTCCTGGCTGATGAGCCCGCCGCCATCCGCCGCCTTGCGCCTTGCCGTCGCCGAAGCCACCCGCCTGCCCTTCCGGTCCGTCGGGCCAACCATTCCACGGCGATTTTCGAAACACAAGCATGTTTCGAAACAACGCCGATTTTCGATTGACGCCCGCGGGACCGGCATGCACCCTCCGGCGCAACGAACATGAAGGGGAGGCGCCGGTGCCGCCATTGCCGCCACGGATGAGGATTGCCCGCATGCACGAGGTCGGCGGGCCGCTGGTGATCGAGGAATTGCCCGTCCCCGAGCCGCGCGCGCATGACGTGCTGGTGCGCGTGCGCGCCTGCGGCATCGTGCCCAACCTGGGCAACGTGCTGGCCAAGTGGCCGACCTGGTATCCGGAGCTGCCGCTGCCGCCCTTCCCCGCCTCCTTCGGGCTGGACCCGGCGGGTGACATCGCGGCGGTGGGGCCGCTGGTGCGCCGCCTCGAGCCGGGCAAGCGGGTCTACGTGAACCCCGCGCGTTCCTGCGGGAATTGCGCGCGCTGCCGGCGCGGCGACCCCATCGCCTGCACCTCCTTCACCTTCAACGGCTATTTCGGCTTCACGCCGCACTCGCTCGAAACCTTCGCCGACTACCCCTATGGCGGCATGAGCGAGTTCATGACCGCCCCGGCGGATGCCATCGTCACCCTGCCCGACAGCGTGTCCTATGAGCAGGCGGCGCGCTTCGGCTACATCGGCACCGCCTATTCGGCGCTGCGCAAGGCGGAGGCCGGGCCCGCCACCACCGTGCTGATCAACGGCGGCAGCGGCACGCTGGGGCTCGGCGGCGTGCTCTGCGCCCTGGCCATGGGGGTGCCGCGCATCCTGTGTACCGGGCGCGACGCGAAGCTGCTGGCCGACGTGAAAGCCCTGGCCCCGCGCCGCATCGAGGTGTTCCCCATCGGCACCGGCTCCATCGCCGCCTGGGCGAAGCAGGCCAATGGCGGCGAGGGCGTGGACGCGGTGGTGGATTGCCTCGGCCCGGGCGCCGACCACGCCACCTTCCTCGACGCCATGCGCGCCATGCGCCGCGGCGGCCGGCTGGTGAATGTGGGCGCGGTGGCCGGCGACGTGCCCATCGAGGTGCACTGGCTGATGGACAACAACATGCGCCTCATCGGCTCCGTCTGGTTCACCACCGCCGAGGGGCAGGACCTGGCCGACATGGCCGGCAGCGGCGTGCTGGACCTTTCGGTGCTGGAGCACCACGCGCACCCGCTGGAGGAGGCGAACCAGGCCATCTCCGGCATCGCCGCGCGGCATGGCGGCTTCTCCAACTTCGTGATCACGCCATGATCGCGCAGGAGCACACGGTCGGCCTCGCCGATGGCGAGGCCGACGTCTTCGTGGTGCATCCGCAGGGCGCCGGCCCCTGGCCCACGGTGATCTTCTACATGGACGCGCCGGGCATCCGGCCCGAGCTGCACCGCATGGCCACCCGGCTGGCCGAGGCCGGCTACTGCGTCGCGCTGCCCAACCTGTTCTACCGCGAGGGCGCGGGCTTCCGCCTGCCCGCCGACTGCACCGACCCCGCCACGCCGGGGCATGAGCGGATGATCGGCCTGTATCTCAGCCTGCCGCTGGAAGCGGTGATGGCGGACACCGCGCTGCTGCTGCGCTGGCTGGAGACGCAGCGCGCCGCCGGCACCGCGCGCATGGGCACGCTGGGCTACTGCATGAGCGGCCGCTTCGCCCTGGTGGCGGCGCGGCGCTGGCCGGACCAGGTGCGCGCCGCCGCCTCCGTCTACGGCACCGGGCTGGTGACGGAAGGCGCGGACAGCCCGCATTTGCTGGCCGCCGAGGCGCCGGCCGCCACCTACACCGTCTTCGCCGAGCTGGACCAGCACGCCCCCGCCGCCCATGCCGCGCCGATGCGCGAAGCCTTCGCCGCCCGGGGCCGCGATGCCGAGGTGGAGGTGCTGCCCGGCGTGGACCACGGCTTCGGCTTCCCCGAGCGCGCCACCTATCACGAGGCCTCGGCCGAGCATGTCTGGCGCCGCATCCTCGCCCTGTTCGCCGCCGCCCTGGGCGGGAGGAGCACCCCATGATCGCCGTCAAGCGCCTGCGCCACGCGCGCTTCGAAACCCCGCAGATGGAGCGCATGCTGGCGCACTACCGGGACGTCATCGGCCTCGCGCTGGTGGCGCAGGAGAAGGACCGCGCCTTCCTCGCCGCCGAATCCGGCCAGCTGGCGCTGGTGCTGGAGCGCGGGCCGCAGCCCCGCCTGCTGGCGCTGGGCTTCGACGTGGCGCCCGATGCCTCGCTGCCCGAGCTGGCGCGCGGGTTGGGCGAGGCCGGGCTGCGCCCGGCGATGCTGGAGGACGCCACGCCCGGCGCCCCCCAGGCCCTGCGCTTCGCGGACCTGGAAGGGCGCGGCGTCGAGCTCTTCGCCGGCCACCACTTCCACGACAACCGCCAGCCGCTGCCCGGCATCGCGCCGCTGAAGCTGGGCCACGTGGCGAACTACACCGCCGACCCGGAAGCCGTGGCGCGCTTCTGGGGCGAGCAGCTGGGCTTCCGCGTCTCCGACTGGATCGAGGACCGCTTCGTCTTCCTGCGCTGCTCGCACGAGCACCACACGGTGAACTTCACCCGCGGCCCGCATGCCGGGCTGAACCACATGGCCTTCGCGCTGCGCGACGCCGGGCACATGCACCGCGCCTGCGACATCCTGGGCGGGCAGAAGGTGAAGATCCTGTGGGGCCCGGTGCGCCACGGCCCCGGCCACAACGTCGCCTGCTACCACCGCGACCCGGACGGCCACATCGTCGAGCTGTTCTACGACCTGGACAGCATGACGGACGAGGCGCTGGGCTTCTGGGACCCGCGCCCCTGGCACCGCGACCGCCCGCAGCGCCCCAAGGTCTGGACCGGGCTGCCGCGCGACGTCTGGGGCCTGCCGCCCTCGCCCGAATTCCTGGAGATGTACCGCCTGCAACTGCCGGAGGATGTGACGTGAGCGACCCGACGACCGCCGCCCTGGCCGCCGAGGACCGGCGCTTCGCCGCGCTGGCCGCGCATGACGTGGACGCGGTGGCGGCCCTGCTGGCCGACGACCTGCACTACGTCCATTCCAACGGCGCCGTGGAGGACAAGGCGGAGTTCCTGCGCATGCTCTCCTCCGGCGCGCGGCGCTACCGCCGCTACGCCGTGGTGCGGCGCGAGGCGCGGCAGGAGGGCGGCATCACCCTGGTCTTCGGCGAGTCGGAGGCGGAGCTGGAGAAGGCCGGCGGCGTCATCGCCATGCGGATGCTCTACACGGCCGTGTATCGCGGGGCGCTGCTGCTGGCCTGGCATTCCGTGAAGGCGCCAGGGGCCTAGCTGCCGGGCAGGGGGTGGATGGTGGAGTTGAGGGCAAAATCCCCCTCACGAAGTTTTCTTGACAAAGACAGTTATTCAGCGTCGCGGGCACGCAGGTTTGAGGAGCGTATGCTGGTCTGGGCGATCGGAAGGCGCAAGAAGCGCGACGGTAGATCACTTTCGATGGCGCTTGCAGGCGCAGGTCGGCAACGACCATGCTGCTTCACAGGCAAAAGCAAGTTAGTAACAGTATGGAGTAGCATTTAATGCCATCGCTTATAAACCCTGAGCTGTTTTCTTCCCGCTTTAACATCAACAGCACCGAGTTGAACCGGGCAGGTTTACTCGATCCAATCCTAAACGCTGACACAAAATTGTTTATCGATCCCTTGTTAATTGCCAAGAGTGTGAACAAAACAATCTCCAAGAGGGGTAACAATTTACTAATCGAAAGATTTACGAACATAGTCAAACTAGTTGATTCTTCACAAAAACAGAATGATACTCCCTGGCGCGCAGCCGCAAAGCTTTTAGATTTAGATGAGCGCCCAGAAACGGGCCTTGGTTACGGAGGGGCTACGACCAAGGGGAATTCTAGACCAGAGGAAATACGACAGAAAATCATACAAACTGCCCATGAGATTGTGCACCTGGGAGCGAAAAATCCAGAAATCATATCATTGATGGGTCTTTTTGATGAAGGAGTAGGGCCAGATACGATTAGTGACTTAACTGCTAACGCGATTTATCCGGCACTTGCTGAGATAACCGAGGATTTTTGCAAAAAACAATCAATTCCGGTTTCGATAGAAACTAAATGCGGAAGAATATTACCCGAGAACCCTTACTATCCCATGCAGCCCATTGTACTAGTTCCCAGAGATATACTGCGAGATCTGCCGTTGGCTGCGGATTGGTCTGATGTATCGCGCGTAGTCTCTGAGATTTCTGGAATTCGTGACGCATTTAACAATTATCTTGGTGCGCTAACTGCAAAAACAGTTTCCGAAAAAAAGCGGGCTCTCAAGGACGCTGCATTGCAATCACTTGCTGGCTTCCGTCAGCTATTAAGTGCTGTGATTAATGCCAGCGATAGCTACGACCCCGATGGTGACCCTCTAAATGTCTATCGAATTAGAGAAATTCTGAAATCCAATCTCCAGCCGTTTGAAAACAAGATAATGCCACCGAAGCAACGAAACTCTGGTGAATTAGTCAGGGTTGTCGGTGAGATCATAGATAATTTTAAGTTCCAGATTGAAAATAACAATCTTTGGGAGCTGATGTGGGACAATGGAGAGCCGAAGAAAGAAAAAGCAGGACAACTTCTTTTCTTTGCCGTTGCAGATGTTTTCTGTAGAGCGAACAATCTAGATATATCTCCGGAAACGAATGCTGGAGGGGGTCCCGTTGATTTCAAATTTTCAACAGGTTATCATAGTCGTGTTCTTGTTGAGGTAAAGAAATCAATGGGAACGGTTGAGCACGGATATTCGACCCAGCTCGAAAAATACAAGAATTCTGCGCGCACTGATGCTGCATTTTTCTTGGTTATGGACTTGGGAAAGATGGGACAAAAGTTGAGCGTGATCAAGAAGATGCGGGCTGACCAGCTCAAGCGCGGGGAGCGTGCTTCGGAAATCGTGGTGGTAGATGCAAAGCCGAAACGCTCAGCGAGCAAAGCTTAGACCTTGCTGGAGTTCGGCAGGCACCTGGACCTTCAACGCAACCGTCGTTTTGTGTCGGCATCTGCTCAACGCTCACTGACCGAGCCGGTGTGGCAGCTTGTGCGCTGGTGCTGCCTCAGGGACCAAAGGCATGTATGGAGGCCGAAACCCAATTTCTCCATTGGCCCACGCAACGCGCCCTTCCCAAACGAGTGCTTCATGCCGCGCGCCCTGCTTTTCCAGTAAAGCAAACCCTTGCGTGCCGGGGCGAAGCACTCCACTCATCCGCGTTCCGCTTATGCCCTTGGCCACTGCCCGCCCGATGGAATAATCAGGACTTTCGCTGGATAGAGTATCCAATTGCGCCACTGCCTCAGCACCGAATAACTCCACTTGTGCCCGCCGCCTGACTTCAGCGGTCACACCAGTAGGCAGGATGGCATCGGCAAAGTCGCCTCTGTTGAAGATCGCAAAGGCGGCTTCAAGCTGAGCTTCAAACCACCGCTTCACCTCACGGTCTATCCTGGGGTCCTTTGGGTTTCTGTTCTCTTTGCCATCACGTCCGACGCTTGCCAAAGGGCGCCAATGCGTGCGCCAACCTGAGCTGCGACACACCGGGCAACAACCACACCGGAACCGATCGCGCGAACCACCTTCGCACGCTTCAGCGCCACCCAAAGCCTGTCCGGCACACGCATACGAAAGCTGTAGGTCAATCCACGTCGCGTCAAATGCGCGCCAGCGCGGCGCTTCATGCGGGGCTTGTGTAGCGTCTTATGTAGCAAGGCGCCGACTCTCCATCATGGCGCCCGTTGCCCATGCAAATCCGCTGGGTACAAGCGACGTGAAGCCCCCGACGCGTAATTCTAAGCAATTGTTTTCGAAAGATTTGGAATGGTGGAGCTGAGGGGAATCGAACCCCGAAACGCGATCAGTCGCACAAGATCACTAATTTACTGAAATACAACGATATTTCTGCGCCCGATGTGATGGCAAGCACGTCGATGTTCACCTTTGTTCGTGTCTAGGCTATCTCATGTAGGGGCGAAGGTAGGGGGGAAGATAATCCCCCTTCTCACCGCCGGAGATCGAGCTTTGCCACGCCATACCAAGCCTCTCACCGCCATTCAGGTCGCGCGCCACCCGCCAGGCACTTACTTCGACGGCAATGGCTTGACATTGGTCGTCGGCGCGAAGGGTGCATCCTGGATCCTGCGATACCAATCGGGCGGCCGGCGCCGCGAACTCGGCATTGGCCCCGCGCGCGGGGCAGACGCAGTGACGCTCAGCCAAGCAAGGGAGGCGGCGGCCCGCCATCGCGCGGCGCTGCGCGACGGACGTGACCCGCTGGCGGAGCGTGAGGGCGAGCGCCAGCGTGCGCAGGAAGCCCGCACCCGCACGGTGCGCGCCGTGGCCGAGGCCTGCCGCGAGGCGCAGTTCGAGCGATGGACCAGCGCCCGGCATCGCGCCGAATGGCTGTCGTCGCTGGAACGCCACGTCCTCGGGAGCCTGGGCAACCTTCCGGTCGCCAACGTCACTACGGAGAACGTGGTGAAGGCGCTCAATCCCGTCTGGTCGCGGTCGCCGGAGACGGCATCACGGGTGCGCGGGCGGCTGGAACAGGTCTTCGCCTACGCGCGAACAATGGGTTGGCGGCCTGCTGAGATTGCCAACCCGGCACAGTGGCGGGGGCACCTCGAGAATGTATTGGCGGCGCCAAGCACGTTGAAGGCCAGGAAGCGGCAGCGGCAGGGACGGGGCTCGCACTATCCATCGCTTCCCTACGCGCAGGTCCCCGCCTTCATTCGTGCACTTGCCGGGCGGCGTGGCATGGCAGCGCTTGCGTTGCAGTTTCAAATCTTCACCGCCGCGCGGTCTGGCGAGGTGCGAGGCGCAACGTGGAAGGAGATCGACCTCGAGCGGGCCCTGTGGACTGTGCCGGCCGAACGGATGAAAGGCCGTGCGACACACGCCGTGACGCTTTCGGCAGCGGCGCTGGCCATCTTGGATCACGTGGCGCCCCTGGCGCAGACGGGGAGCGGCGAAGTTCAGCGCGACCTCCTCGTATTCCCGGGATATCGGGCTGGCCGCCCCTTGTCCGACATGAGCATCACCGAGCTCGTGCGCGGCATGAGCCTCGACGGGTTGCAAAATGGCGAGCAACCGCGGTGGCGCGATCCACACGGCACATGCGTTGTCCCCCACGGCTTCCGTTCATCGTTCAAGGAGTGGGCGCGGTATCATGATTTCCGGGACGAGCTCTCCGAACTTGCACTGGCGCACCGCGACGCGAACGGTGTGCGTGCGGCCTACGCGCGCGATACCCTCCTTGAGCCGAGGCGCCCCATGATGGAGGCGTGGGGCGTGTTCTGTCTGGCGTCGCCTGTAACAGAGCTGGAGCAGAAGGTGCTGCAGGCCGTGTTGTTGACTAGCCCCCATCGAGTAGTCCAGGCGGAACCTTGAGCGCCTAACAAAACTGCCTAATAGACTTTGGGCTGAGTGGCGAAGCCCATGATGTCAGACCTCTGGGCTGCATTTGCGCCCCTGCTTCCACCCGAGAAGCCCAAGCCGAAGGGTGGCCACCCGCGCGTGCCGGATCGGGCGGTGCTGACGGGCATTCTGTTTGTGCTGAGGACCGGCACGCCTTGGGATCGGCTGCCGTTGGATATGGGCTGCGGGTCGGGCATGACCTGTTGGCGGCGGCTGGGGGACTGGCAGACGGCAGGTGTTTGGGCGCGGCTGCACTAGGTGCTGCTCGACCGGCTGGAGGGAGGGGGCCGCATCCGCTGGGACCGCGCCGCGCTGGACAGCACCGCTGTTCCGGCAGAAAGGGGGGCGTGGAGACTGGCCCGAACCCGACGGACCGCGGCAGGCCGGGCACCAAGCGGCACATGGTCACGGACGCCGAGGGCACACCGCTCGGCCTGACCATCAGTGGCGCCAACCGGCATGACAGCCGCATGCTGGAGGCCACGCTCGATGCCGTGCCGCCGGTCAGCGGCGGCAAGCGCGGCAGGGCCCACATGCGTCCGACGAAACTGCACGCGGACAAGGCCTATACGGGACGTCCGGTCCGCGCGGCGCTGCGCAAGCAAGGCATCACGCCGCGCATCGCCCGTAAGCGTCCACTGACGGCAGCCACCGCCTGGGTCGCCACCGCTGGGTGGTCGAACGCACCTTCGCGTGGATGGCCCGCTTCCGCCGCCTCGTCGTGCGCTACGAGCGACGCGCCGACATCCATCTGGCCTTCGCCACCCTCGCTGCAGCCCTCGTGTGCCTCGGTCAGATCAGCAGGTTCTGTAAGGCGCTCTTATTTGCGCTCGACGGAGTAAGTATTGCTGCCGATAAGCAGCATAAAAGAATCAAAAGGTTGCCGCTCTCCGCTCTTCAAGCCTGCAAGAGTAAGCTTAAGTCGGTCAACTATATCCTGATGATTGGTGACATTCCCCATCGGCCTAAAGCTTTCAAAAAAATTTAGCATTTCAGCAATCCGAAATTCGTTGTGGGGACGCTTAAAGACGACGCAGAATTAACCTTCTTCGATTTCATGCTCTACATCGTGTTCGCACTCGAAGGTATCGCCATTTTCGAGCCTAATGTAGCAGCCGAGAACCTTATCCACTTGATCGTATTCAGATACCTCATAGCCCTGCAGATCGTCCCATGGGACTATCTTATGATTTGAATATGACATCCCGACGATCCTTTAATCCAAAATATACGAATGATAACCGTTCAATTGTTGTCTCATTTGGAGGCTGTCTCGAAACATCATCAATATGAGCTGGTAGGACTGTACTGTGGTTCGACCAGGTTGCGACACGTTGGACGAACGACGCGATGTAGGCCCCCGCCATCCTGCGGCAGCATAGCCGCGCGGGCTTATGGCATGCGAGTGCCTGACGGACGACGAATGGCGGATCTTGGAGCCGCTGCTGCCCGGCGGGCGCAGACTTGGTCGACGGCGTGTCTGACCGCTGCGCAAGATCACCAACGCCATCTTCCACATGCTGTGGGCGGGCTGCAGCTGGCGCCTGCTGCCCGACAGCTTTACGCCCTCGCGTACGGGCTACCGCTGGTTTGTCAGGCCGCGCGATGGCGGCGTGGTCGAGGCGATCAACCATCATCTCATCATGCTCTACCGCGAGCGCGCCGGTCGCGGGGCTAGTCCGACAGTGGCGGTGATCGACAGTCAGAGCGTCAAGACCACCGGAGCGGCGGCCCGTGCGGCTATGACGCGGGCAAGAAGATCAAGGGCCGCAAGCGGCCCGCCATGGTGGACACGGATGGTCGGGGGCTGGCGCTCGACAACCATGCAGCCAGCATCCAGGACCGCGACGGCGCGCTGCCGCTGATGCGCATGTCGCGCAGCCGCTGGCCCTTCGTGCAACTTGCCTTGATGGACAGCGGCTACGCTGGATGTCCGGTCGAAATGAATGGCGCGCCAGAACGTCGCTCCGATGTGCCAGCCGAAAGTGGACTGCCTACAAGGTGAATGGCACGGGTCCTTGTGATCTCCGCGATTTCGCTCGCCGTCAGTCATTTCTGGCACCGCCACGCGGTGCCTGACGAACGCCCTACAGGCCACTCCGCAGATTTTTCGTTCGAGAGCAACGAAAGGGTTGACTTACACCAGACCTCGCACGGACTATTGTAGGTGAGCACCGACCGCACCCGTCCTGATCCTGCTGCCGCTCCTTGTGAGACGGCCATGGCCCGGTGTGCTCCGCCACACATCCCCACAACCCGCCTCGTTCGGCGCCCTGCCGTCCGGATGCGCACACCCATGGGTGCCGCTATGCACACCGCCCAACTCGCACATGGCCCTATCGGTCGTCACCGACCATCGGGGCGCCCAGCCTCGCAGCCGCCGGTGCAGGACAACCTGCCCACGCCGGTACCCGCCGACCCGGTGCCTGGTCGGCTCCTTCTGTCTGTGGCCGAGGCGCGGGCGCTGTTAAGCGTTGGCCACACCACCCTCTATGCACTGCTGGCACGAGGCGAACTTAAGGCCCGGCGCCTCGGCGGGCGTACCCTCGTCGAAGCGGCGAGCCTTCGCGCTTTCGTTGCCGGATTGCCGGTGGCTACTTTTGGCACGCCGCCAAGCGCGGCCAACGATTGCGCCCCGCGCGCAGCCGGGCGGACCAGGAGGCACGGCAAAGCCGTCAGCAAGCCGAGCTGACCGAGACTCGCGGCGGCTTGGCGACCCAGCATTCGCCCAGCCCAACCGGCGACGGAGGACGCCGCCGGTCCAGGTAACCGCGCACGTCCTATCCCACCGATCACTGCCATCCCGTGGCCGGGCCACGCGGTGCGATCCCGCCCGCGGCCGCCGAGCCATGTCAACAGGAGACGACTACAATGGACCCATCGTCGTTGACCCCATTCGAGATTATTGAGGAGCTGAAGGAGCGCAGCACGGCGAACGTTTCCGACGCCCTGGACGCGCTCGTGCTGCACGCTGCCGCGCGGAGCTGCAAGCCGCTGCGGGACTGCTCGCAGATGGCCACCCTCGCCTGCACCCTCCCGCTCCGTTCCAAGAGCGCCATGTATTGCCCAAGGCTGCACGCGGGGCACATGTTCAAGGATGCTCGGAAGCCGCGCGAACCGGACGAGGACATTGACGGCGTCCTTGTGGTCGCGGGCGAGATAGAGGCCGAGATCTGCGACCTTGTGTGCTCGGGGTACGTCCGGACAAAGGCCGCCACGAAGCGAGGCTTGGCAGGCACAACCGTAGACAGCTTGGTCCGCTGCCTCGAAGACTTCGAGACTATCGGACACCCGATCTGTGCATGCGGGGCGATGGTGCTGGTGGCGCTCTCGCCGTCGGCGCCACCGAACCCACGGGCCATCTTCCACGCCGTGTATGGAACCGACTGCGTCGTGCGGTCCGCACGCTTGCCGGGCGGGCCGCCCTCCCCTGTTTTCCTTCCTCTGCCAATCCCCTCTTCACCAGGAGTTCTCATCATGACTGACGTTCTCACCCCTGGCGCGCCCGCAGCGTTCCCGCCGACCCGCGTGCGCCGCCCGTTGTCGCGGGAGCAGATCTCGGCGCGTGACAGGCGAGCCGCCGGATTGCGTGCCGCAGCCACGCTCGTCGTGTCCACCCACCTGGGCCTGCCGACGGTGATGCGGGCGCTGCGCTTCCACCCGTTCGCCGCGCTTCCGTACGACCTGCTGTGGAGCGCTCCGCTGCAGGTGGACGACGCGGTGTGGCACCAAGCCGCCCGGGAGGACCGTCACACCTTGGCCGTGGCGGGCGAGGTCGCCCTGGCCTGCTGGCAGGCAGCAGAGGGAGAGCCGCTTGACTGGGAGACTGAGCTGGAGCTGTCCCATGAGTGGGACGCGGGCACGCGGGCGTTGCTGAGCGATGCGGAGGAATGGGAGACCGTAGAAGCCTTCCTGCGCGCCGAGGCCCTGCTCGGGCATTGTGGTACGCCCCTGCGTAAGGAAATGCTCAGGGTCTGCCACGAACTCATGCACGACCAGTGAAAGGTGGATCGCCTGAGCGTCAGCTCGTCACCGCGGAACTGAGCCTGATCTTGTCGCAGCCTCGCATTGAGCGATATTTGGGATGCTGTCGTACATCGTGGTTGAGGCTGCTCTTCTGCTGACGCCGCGCGAGAGACGAAGGAGGCAGCTTGGAACCGCGGCCATGCCTGCCTCACGTTTCATTATGCGACGTGTGTACACACCCGTCTCCGGCGCGGCGAGCGACTGCTGGACAGCAGGATCGTCTCTTCCGTCACGATCCAGTGCTGCGATGTTCTGGATCTACGCTGAACCATGATCACAACGGTATCCGAGTTCACTTCCTCGCTGATCGTCCACGTGGATAATGTCGTTGTACCTCAGGGCGCGAATGCTGGGCGCGTCGGAGCACCGAGAACTCACCCAGCCTGCCGCCATGGACTCCATGTCGCGTCGAAATCGCGCGAGGTCGTCCAGAGATCCGCGGGCAAGGACAGCGAGTGGGACGGACAATCTGCCTGCCGCCGGGCGGTTCCGCCGTCGCAGCCACCCAGCGCAGTTCCTGGCGCTGCCGCGCAGCGTGATCAGCGCCCTGGCCACGCCGAGGAGCAGCGACAGCCGCAGCAGCGCCCGCTCCGGCAGGGCGAGGGTCCGGCGGCGCCGCGCCAGCGCCACCCAGCATCGCCACGTCGCCGGCGCCACGCCACCCAGCGCGGCGCGCTGCCGGGCCGGGATGAGCCGCCATGCCTTGGCGAGGTGCAGGAAGGCACGCAGCGCGGCGCCGGACAGGCGGATGCGATCGCGGCGGCGCATTGGCCGCCAGCCCTGCCGCCGCGCCGTGACGATGTCTGCGCGCCCTCTGCCCGTCATCGGTTCGCCTCCGACCGCGTCACTTCCGTGCTGCCGACAGGCGAGCGACCTCCGCGTAGCCCGAGTGCCCATCGAAGCGCGCGCTGCGTCGCCCCGGCACCGACGAGGCGCAGGCGTCGCCGGATGGCTGGCTCGCTGAGCGTCTCGATGCGCAGCGGCTGCAGCGCGGGATCGTCCTGCACGAGCCGGACCAGTTCGCGCTGCCCGCCACGAAGCACGCGCCCGCCCCGCAGGCGAATGGTGAGCACGGTGCGCCGGTCGGCGACAGGCGCCAGCAGCCGTGCGAGCAGCGCATCGCCCGACATGGCTGCGGGGTCCATCCCTTGCCGCTCCAGCTTGCGCAGCCGGTGCTGCAGTGTCGCGAATGCAATGCCGGAGCGCGCGGCGAGGTCGCGAAGCGTGAGGTGGCGGGGACCATCTGGCGCATCCGGCGCGGGCAGCCGCACCACCCGTCGCGTCTGCCTGGGCTGACCCTGGCGCCGGCGATCGGCGGCAAGGTCAGCCTCCCCATCCAGGCCCGCCTGCCGGGCGCGATGCAGGCGCGAGCGCAGGGTTGGGATAGCTGCCACATCCTGGACCTCGCGCAAGTGCTGGCACCACACGCCGTCCACGAGCACGCCCCCATCACGCCGTCCGCGCCGGTCAGCGTGCGCCGCCATGCCGAGCGCCTCCTCCACGGACCAGCCCAAGCCGATGCGGGCGTGGGCCAAGCCGAGCGTGGGCCGGTGCAGTCCCTGGGAAGTCCAGGCGGTCACCTGCGCCGGTGCCGCGGACTGCCAGCATCGGTGCCACCAAGCCCATGCGTCGCCAAAAGATCCGAAGGTCCGGGCTCGCCCGTCCGGTCCGCGGACCCGCGTGATCCGGCTGTTGGCTGGCCCACCGAACGATGCCCCGCGGGGCATCAGGGTGAAGCCTGTCGGCGAGGCGGTGCGCAAGGAAACGATCCAATCGCGCTCTCGCCGCCGCGCGGCCGTCGAGTCCGGCACCACCTCCAGGACCTCCATTGCGAAGGCTTGCTCCAAGACGTCTCCTTGCTCGCGCGCCCGGCGCATGGCCGCGCCGAGCGATCCGGGCCGGTGTCGGTGCCCGGCGCGGCCCGCGCGGTACCAGTGGGCTCGCAGGCGCATCTGCTCCGGCCGGGTGGTGAGACCGACGTACCTACGGCCCGTGGCCCGCTCGGTGATGAGGTAGAGCCGAAACGGCCTCTCGGCCTGTGCGGCTGCGGTGGTAGGCACGCCCCGCGCGGGCGTTGCGGGAACTGTGCCCGCACCCCGCATTTCGTGTGATGGATCCTCCAAAGTCACCGTCTCCGGCAGCACCTTCGGTGCCATCGCGGCCATTGCGTCGGCGGAGGCTGACGTCGGCGGGTTTGTCAGCTTAGCTGAAGGGGGCCGTGTCATGGCCGTGCCCCCATCTCGAGCCAGCTCAGCACGGTCGGCAAATCCTGCTCGACGCGAAGCATCCTGCCGCCGCCGAGCAGAAGAACGGTCGCCCCGTCGCCCGCGTCGCACAGCGCGAACACCCCCGTTGCGCAGATTGCGTGACAGATGCCGTCAGCGTCCCTCACGATGACAAAGCGCCCGATCCGGGTGCCCTCCGCCCACGGAGAGGCCATCGAGTTCATTCCTGCATCCTCCTTCCCACCCATTTGCTCCACCGCGCCCGTCATCGCCGCGCCTCCCTTGTCCGCGTGCTTGCTGGCTGGTCCGCCTCCCCAGACGGATCCAGCACCCCGTCCGGGCCGATGAGCACGGCGATCGCCGCTGCATCGAGTACGCCCCGTGTCAGCAGAGCCTCAGCGAGGCGGGTGACCAGCGCCCGGTTTGCGCCGACCAGCAGGCGTGCTGCCTCGTAGGCCTGTGCCAGCAGCTGGTGTGCTCGCCGCTTGAGGTCCGGCGCCAGCATCAATTGGTGGCCAGGATCCGCGAGCAGTTCCGGCGGTCCGTGCCACCATATTGCGTCAGTGCCCGGCGCCACCCCGTACGCGCCCAGCACTCCCACGGCCAATCGGGTGGCGAGTGCGAGATCGGACTGGGCGCTGCCGCCCGACCCGGATGAGGGCATCCCCAGCAGTTCCTCCTCGGCCGCCCGGCCCGCGAGCTGCGCGCGCAGCGTCAGCCAGAGCGTCCGTGGCGTGTGCAGCGGGGGCAACGCGGGATTGCGCTCGTGGTGCAGTTCCGTCGCACCCGACAGCGGCCCGCGCAGCGCCACACGGGCCTCGAGCACGCAGCCCGCCGCGGCGGCCTCGTAAGCGATGACGTGTCCGGCCTCATGGATCGCCGTGCGATGGCGCAGGGCGGGGGTGACCGGTGGCCTCCCAGGTCCAAGCACGGTGCGCAGGTCGGCGGCGACGACGCCACGGCCCAGGGCGGCGGCGCGGCGCCGGGCGTCGCGGCACCAGCGCTCAATCATCGCGCCCGTCGCCTCGCGCTCCACCGCGGAATGGGCGAGCTCCTCCAACTCGGCCACGGTGATCGCCGCGGCGGTGGGGGCCGGGCCTTGCGCGACCATGTCCTGCACCTGCCTTGCGGCAGGCGCCGGAACGTCATGGTCGCCAGCGGCCCCGAGCCCCAGGTGCACGGCCAGGATCTCCGCCAGCGCCTCGGCGTCGGGCAAGGGGATGTGGATCACCTTCTCCAGGCGCCCAGGCCGGATCAAGGCGGGGTCGAGGGTGGACGGATCGTTGCACGTGCCCACGACCACGACGCCGTCCCTCGGCGTGGGACCGTCCAGCAATTCGAGCAGGGCGTTGACCACCTCCACGACGTAGTCGCGGTGGCGGTGGCGGACCGAAGCTCGAGCGGGGAAGCTGTCAATTTCGTCGATGAGCAGCACGCAAGGCGCCTTGGACCGCGCGGTGGCGAAGGTCTCGCGCATTGCCTGCAGGAGGTTGCCCAGGTGGCCGTCCTTGCTCGCCTGCCATTCCGCGAGGCTGCCGGTGACCAGCGGCACCCCGGCATCAGCGGCGAGTGCGCGGACCAGCGTGCTCTTGCCCGTGCCCGGCGGTCCTGCGAGGACGGCCCCGCGCGGCATCTCCGTCCACGGCAGCAGGCCCGCCTTGTGCGATCGCAGGTCGGCTGCCACCTGCCTTGCCCACTCCCCCGCCTCTCCCATCCCCGGCAGGTCGTCCAGCCGTACCTCCCGGCGCAGGTCCCGCGCGGCCACCGGGCGCAGCAGTACGCCGACGCCGTCCACGCCGGTGACATCTGTCCAGGCGGGACGGTGGGGATCCATCATCGCGTCCAGGTGATCGAGGATCTGCTGCGCGCAGGCGCCGGGGCGGTCGGCCAGCAGCAGGTGCAGGGGTCGAACCTCGGCCGCACGTTCGGCCAAGCCGGTCGGCACCTGCGGCGCCGTGCCATCGGAGGCCGCGCCGCGCATCAGGGCGGCCAGCTCCGCCAGCAGCGCCGCGTCAGGTGCGGGGACCCGCAGCCCCTGCTGCACACCCATTCGCACGACCGGGTGGACCAGGGCCTGGTCGGCGGCGAGCACGTGGACTGGACGACCCAACGACAGGGCGCCGAGGAACTCGTTCTCGGCCTGCCGCGGCGGCGCGCTCCGCACCGGGATGGTATAGGCCAGCCGCTTGGCGGAGGCAGCAGCGCCCTGCCTCTGGCGGCGGCGGACCGCGGCGAGCACCGGGTCCCCTGCCTCAGCCTCAAGAATGCGGAGCTCCTCCAGCTCCGTCTGCCGGGCGTGCTCCTGGGTGATGCAGGACCAAGCCCGTTCCACCTCATCGAGCCAGTCGAGTGACGGCAGCAGGAGCAGGGACACGGCTCGGGACTGGCTGGCGGTGGCGACGAAGCCCGGCTGGGTGTCCAGGGCGCGGCGGAGCAGCAACAGGGCGGCCAGGGTGGCGGCGCCCCGCTCGCGGCAAGCGGCCTCCGCGGACAAGGTCGGCGCCTCGGCCAGGAAGTCGTCACCCGCCTCCTCGCTGCCCCAGGGGCGCTGCACCTCGTCAGGTTGGGTGCCGGGCTGGCCATCCCCATCCAGGGCCGCCTCGTCGCGGGGCTCAGCCACGGCGTGCCTCCGCGTCCTGCCCAGCCGGGCAGCCGAGCACGTACCAGCGCGACAGGGTGCGCACCCAGGACTGCGAGGGGCTGTGGACCAGCACCGCTGAGGTGCGGATGGGACCGTCTGCCAGCACGGGATGGTCCTGCACGGTTCCCGTCAGGGTGAGCGCGGTGCGCGGCGACCAGCTCCAGTCCTCCAGCAGGGGCGCCGCGCCCAGCTCTGCCGGGGTCGGCGCGGCTGCGTCGGCGAGGCGGCGCAGGTCGGCGGCCAGGGCCTCGTACCGGGCGGCGGTGTCGCGCAGCAGGCGGTCGCACCGGGCTGGCGCGTCGAGGTGGAGGGTGATGGGCATCGGGGTCTCCGGGCGCCGAGGGGCGCGTGGGCGGTACCGGTAGCCCGGGTACGTGATGGGAAGCAACACCAAACGTGTATTATGCCAACACGTATCCCCCCGGCCGCGCGATCCCCACCTCCAGTGCCGCCACGACGCGACGGCCGCCCTGTGCTACCGCATCAGCACCAGTGGGCGGAGGAACGGGTGGCCGGAGGCAGGACAGGCAGCGCAAGTCAGACGGCAGCCACGGGCGGCGGTCCCCTGCACCCGGACGCCCTGCCCCCCTTTGCCCAGCGCCTGCGCGCCAGGGCCCGGCATCTCGGATTGAGCGACGCCGAGGTCGCACGGCGAGCTGGCCTCGGGCAGCCGAGGTACTCGAACTACTGCAACGGACTGCGCGAGCCCGACCTCGCGACGCTGGTGGTGGTGGCCAAGGCGCTGGAAACCACCCCTGACCGGTTGCTGGGCGTCACCCACGCGGAGGAGGATGACCAGACCTCGTCGAGCGTCGCCCGCACCCATGCCGTTGAGGGCAGCCTCCACCGGGATCTCCAGGACCTCGTGGCGTTGCTGCCCGCCGACCGTCACCCCTTGGCACTGGCCCTGCTCCGTGCGGTGCTGCATGACACCGATGCGAGCGCCGATCGGACCACAAAGGGCCATACGCCGACCACCACGGCTGAGGGCGCAGGCCGACCAGTTCCGGCTGCAACGGGAAGGATGTCCAAGCCCAAGTCGTAGGCGGCATTTTCAGGGGTTTTCGGTTCGCCCGGATAGGTGGACTGGCGCCACTCCCGGGCAGGAGAGGAGACCTGTCGTATCGGCACTGAGGTGCCTCTCGTCCCGCTGAGCTGTCTGCCCCCGGGTCTCTCTTGCAAGCCTGTGCCTGACCCTGGTGCCAGGGGTCGCCGGTGCGGGTGGCCGCGGGGGAGCCAGGCTTGGCGTTTGTGCCTACGCGGTACGACGAGAGCCTGGTGGGCACGAGCCTGGGACAGTCCGTCCCTGTCCGCCGCGGCGTCGCCGATGGACCCCTGGGAGACAGGGCGATGCACGATGGTGGGCAGGCTGAGGACGGCAACAGCGGTAGCGGAACAGCACAGGTGCCGCACCCTGCACGCGGGATGCAGGCAGGGCGATTGCAGGGTGCGGAAACGGCGCTGGCAGGGGGCAGGCGGGGTGGCCGCACGCAGGCAGGTGGAACTACCGACCGGGTGCTGCGCGCGGACCGGCTGCGGATCCGGGTGTTGCCCGCAGAAATGGACCGCTGGCGAAAAGCATCGAGGGAGAGCGGCGCTGCGAGCCTGTCGGGCTGGCTGCGGGCGCTCGCGGATCAGGCCGTCGCTACTGGCGATGACCCCAAGGCTTGGCGGGCCGACCTCGCCAGGCTGGCGCGGGACATCAATGTGGGTGTTGGGGCCAACCTCAACCAGCTCACGACGGCCGTTTACGACGCGCAGCGTCGGGGCGGAGACGCGGCGCAGGGCCGGCGTCTGGGCCAGATGTCGGACGCGCTGGCGGCGATGGCCGCCGACCTCGCGGCGTTGCGGGCCGACCTTGGAGCCGTGCTGCGACCGAGGCATGGACGGCGCAAGCAGCAGGGCGGTGCGACCACCCCGCGGGCTGTGATGGCACGCTCCGTGCCGGCAGGTCGGACATGATCATCGCCGCAACCCGCATCCGCTCGTCCAGCGGCGCTCGCCCCGTGCTCGACCATGTCCTGCGCGGCGACGGCAACGACGCCGTCACCATCATCCGCGGCACGGAGGCTGACGTGCACGAGATGGCGGCCACGGCGCGTCATGCGGTAGCGACCTATGCAGTGCGGCACTTCATCATTGCCCCAGCGAAAGAACTCAACGACGCGGATGCCGCTGACATCCTGCAGGACCTTGGCAACGAGTTCGGGTTCGACCCCGACGCTGTCCTGCTCGTCCGCCACGACAAGGGGCGGGCGGCCACCCGCTCGGCTCACCAAACAGGTGCCGCGCTGCCTCCAGCGTCGGAGCGCCCGGACGTGCACTGGCACGCCCTCGTTGGCGAAGTGGACCCGGTTACGCTGCGGGTGCTCGGTAGCCGCAACTGGCGGGCGCGGCACGAGAAGGTGTCGCGCCTCGCCGAACTCCGGCTGGGCCAGCCCGTCGTGCAGGGTCGGTGGAACCGGGCCGTCCTCGACCACCTCGACCGCGGCGATGCCGTGCAGCGGCGCTTGGCAGATCGCTTGGTCCACGCCGGGCTGCGCGAGCGCGCCAAGCCCCGGGCTGCCTACAGCAGAGATCAGCGCAGGCGCTTGGAGCGCCTGCAGCACGACCACCTGAGCCAGCCGCTCGATCTCCCGCTGCTCGTCCACCAACTGGGCAAGGTCTGGGATGATCACGGTCTCCGCAACGGGCAGGACCTCCAAGACCGGCTGCGCCACCGCGGCCTGCGCATCGCAACCGAGGAAATGACCGGTCCAGGAGACCATGCGCCACCGCGTTCGCGGGTTGTCGTCGAAGGATGGGACAAGGCCGCACGTCAGCTCTACGTGCTGGGCACCTTGCACTGCTTCCTGCGCGAAGCGCTCCCCAAGGTGCAGGCGAGGCTGCGTGCGCTGGCCTTGGATCCGCCGACTGCAGGCATCTTGCCGAACAGGACGGCGGATGCCCCATCAGCACCAACGCCGCCGCCCGCGCCGCCAAAGTCCATCACACGGTGCGGGGACGGCCCGGCCTGCCCCCGGACGTAGTACGCCCTCGGCGGGTACTGCTGCCAGCGGCCACATCATCTCCGGTAGTCCGAGCCCCTCGACCGCTCGGTAGAATGGCGGGGAAGCGCAAGCCCAAACCCATGGTGTGGTCCGGTTCTCCATCCGGGCCTTCAGGCAGGAACTGGACGCCTGCCGCCTCGAACGCCGCCTGGACCTTCTGCAGGTTTCGTCGCTGCAGGCGGGAGTGGCCGCGCTCCCAGTCGGCCAGCGCCACGCGACTGACCTGGGAGCGGTCGGCGAGGTCGTACTGGCTCCACAGCAACGCTGCGCGAGCGGCGCGGCACAGGGCAGCGGTGATGAGGGGCGGCGACGAGGCAGCAAGGGGGATGGGATCTACCGCCTTTGCCGTCAACCTTTTTGTCGTACCCATGGTACACATTTCCCTTGACCGTTGGGCGGTCTTGTACCATGTATATGGAACCGGCGCACATGTGCCGGGGACGGCAGGACAGGGCGTTGGAGCGCCCCGTCCCGCCTGACCACCACAATGCTCAGATCAGGAGCATCGCAATGGCTGACAGCCAAGATACCCCCCGCTTGTCCGGGGACCAACTGCTGCGTTCCCTCGGGTTTACCTTGCCGATGCCGCGCCGGATGCAGGTCAGGGGGCTGGTTGGCGACCTGCCCCTGATGCTTGGCAGCGCAGTGGTTGTGCTGCCCGCCGATACCTTCGAAGGGCCGGGCATTTACCTTGTCTTCCCGGGCGCTCCCCGCTTCCTGCGCGTCACCGACCTGCCCGGTGGGCTCCGAGCCGTGTCTGACGACGCGCCGGACGGCTACCGCGCGGTGCTGTCCCGCACGCAATTCGAGGAGGAGGTGCTGGCCCGCTACGTGCAGGATGTGCGGCCCCTCGTCTCGCGGCCCCGCCGTGGGGAGGGCGCATGATGGTGGGCCCTCACGACGCGCCTCACGGCTTCCTGTCGTCAAGCACGGATAGGGGGCAGGACACCGCACCCGCCGCTCCGACGTCCCCCACCGGGCTGGACGCGGTGCTGGCTACCGATGCGTTGCTGCTTCGCCTCTGCGCCGCCGCTCAGGAGCAGGCCAGAGTGGCCGAGCGCTTGGCCAAACGCCTGGAGCAGGTTCCCAGGCAGGAAGCTTCGGCGTTGGAGGCAAGGCAGAGTCGTGCGCTGCGCGGCGCGCACGTCCTGGCGAGCCACGCCATGTCCTGCACGCCGCGCACGCCTGAAGGGCTCGCCGCCATGGCCAGCTTGGCGCTGCGGTTCGCCGATACGGATGGCGAAGGGCGCTGCCTCAGCCGGTGCACCGGCGCGTGCCCCACCCTCGCCGTAACACGACATGTCGCGGGCATGGGACTGAGGGGCACGGGTCACGGGCAAGGAACCCGCGATGAGGCCCGAAGTTTTTTTTCGCGGACCCCCTATCGCGCTCACGGGACCTGACCCGATGCTTGTGAGTGCGAGCCTCATCACCCTCTCTGGCAGACAACATCACCCCGCCCAACTCTACCGAAATGGCGGCGTGGGTGACGTGTGGCATCACACCAAGGCGGCTCTAAACCACGCAGAACAGCACCAACATCCACCACATTGACCGACGTGGCCGCACGCTTTGCCACGCATGTGTGGTTGGCTTCGCCTTTGACCGAGCCGCAATCAGGGGAGGACGGGACAGGGACGTGCTTAGCCACTCAGAAACCGAGGCAATGATCTCCGCGGGGAGAACGGGGAAAATCGGTCGGTGACCTCGTCTTTCTGTCACCCTGCCAGAGTAGGGTTCTACCCCCTCTCCACGGCAAATTCGGCAGTCCAATGGGTCAGTAGGCTGTGGCTGCCACTCGTAGAAAGATGAGGCTTCACAGTGACGACCATCTGGCGGATGAGCAGTGCAACTACGCATCGTGCAGGACGTCATCAAGCCGGGATGCTGCGCTTCGAGCTTCGCGTGGTGGCCTGTCCGTGTGCGGGAACACTTCCGCCTACCCTTGCGGTGAGGGCTGCCGCGGCTTCCGCCAGCGTGGCCCGTACCTCCTCGTCGGATACGCTGTCGGGCTCGTCCAGGCGCTTGACGTAGGGAACCGTCAGGGCGGCAATCGCGCGGCCGCGCAGGTCAAACACCGGGCAGCTGATCGCCACCAGGCCGCTGAATTGCTTGCTGGGCATGAAGGCGAAGCCCTGCGCGCGGACTTTGGCGACGGTGCGGCGCATGGCGGCGCGCTCCGCCGCTGTCGCCTGGGGTTCAGCCAGCAGCATCAGGCGGTCTGCCTCCTCGGCGTCGTGGAAGGCCAGCAGCACCCGGCCGGACGCCGACTTCACCAGTGGCAGCACGGCACCGATCTTCACCGCGAAGCCCATCGCCGCCGGAGGGTCCACCTGCGCGACGACGACCTGACGTGGCCCGTTCAGCATGGTCATGTGGCAGGATTGCCCGGTGGCCTTCGCCAGCGCATCCATGCGCGGCAGCGCCTCCTTCAGCAGCCGCTTCATCGGCGGCTGCTCGTGGGCGAGGGCGAAAAGCATCATCCCCATCACGTAGGAGTCGCCATCCTGCACGATGTATCCACGCCGGGCCAGGACCTCGATCATGCGGAACACCTCGCTCACCGAGCGGCCGAGCCGCTCCGCGATGTCGCGGCGTGTCAGCCCTGCCTCCTGGCGGGACAACAACTCCAGGATGTCGAGGCCCTTCTCCAGCGCCGGCGCGGCGTAGAGGGGCTGCCTCCCCTCGTCGTCCTCCGCCTGTGATCTAATCGTGCTGGCTGCTCTGCCGGCCATGCCTGTTCCTTCCACGCGCCCGGGCGTCCTGCCGCGGCGGCGGAGGATCGGCAGGCTTCCCCTGGGTGCGGCGCAGCCTACCGCGGCGCCGGACACATGTGCAGCCGTCAGCCCGCCGCAGCCTCGATCTCGACCGCCACGCGCCCGCCATCATCGTAGGCGCGCAGCAGCCATCCGCGCTCCCCATCCGCCACGTCGAGCAGCATTGGCCGGCCGCAGAACAGCGGGGCCAAGTGGCGGGCCTTGATGGAAACGGGCGCACGACCCTTCTCCGTCCGCAGCAACTCGGTCAGCAGCAATGTCGCCAGGCCCCCATTCACCACCAGGTCGGGGAAGCCTTCGACGTCGCGGGCATAGCTGCGGTCGAGGTGGATGCGGTGCGAGTTGAAGCCCAGGGCGGAGTATTGAAACAGCAAGGTGTCGTCGGGCACCACGCGACGCGCCCGCTCCGGGACCGGCGCCGCCTCGGCGGCCTTGCGCGGCGACGCTTGCGGGCCGAGCAGGATGTAGGTCTGCGTCTCGGTCAGCGCCGGCTCCGCCGCGCCCGCCAGGAACAGCGCGTGCAAGAGGGTGGCGATGGCCGCCGGCCCGTTGGGACCCTCCTTGCGCGTCAGTGACTGCATCCGGCTTTCCCGCCGCAACGTGGCGCCGATGGGGATGTCGCCCTGGAAGGCCACGCTGCGCCCGCCCAGCATCAGCCGCGGCAGGCCGAGTTCGGGCAGCGGCACGCCAAGCCCCGGGAAGCCGTCGCCACGCAGGGCGGAGCGTCGCGTATCGGCGCCCAGCAGGATGAACTGCCATCCGCGCGGGAGGGGATCGCCCTCCCGCCACCCGTCCGGGTCGAGGTCGAGCATGGCGGCGACCCGGCGCACCGCCGCGAGGCCGCACGTCTCCACCCGGATGACGGGTGCGGCGTCGCTCATTCGGCGGGCTCGGGCGCGCCGACCTGATGGACCTCCACGATGTTGCCCTCCGGGTCGTGGAAGAAGATCTGCGTCCAGCCCTTGATGGCCCAGGCGCCGTAGTCGGCATAGGGCACGCCACGTTCCTCGAGGCGGCGCTTGATGGCCTCGATGTCGTCGGTGCGGAAGGCGATGTGGGTGTTGGCCAGCGGGTTGATCGCCTGCTTGGTGCGGAAGGCCACGTTCAGGTCCTTCGTGGAAAGGTGCATCTCCACCGCGCCATCGGTCAGGAAGGCGACGCGCCCGCCATAACCCTGGTTGGTGATCTGCGCATTGGCGGCGTTGCTGGCATAGGCGTGGGACTCATCGAGCTGCAGGACCTCGCGGTAGAACTCCTCCAGCTCCGGCAGCTGCTTGGTCGCGAAGTTCACGTGGTGGAAGCGGGTGGCCATGGGAACTCTCCTGGTGGGTTGCGTCAGTGGATGTGGCTGCCGCCATTCACGTCCAGCGTGGCGCCGGTGACGTAGGAGGACAGGTCGGAGGCGAGGAACAGGCAGGCCGCTGCCACTTCGTCCGGCCGGCCCGGGCGGCCGAGCGGCAGGCCGGCGGTGAGCGCGCGGATCTTCTCCGCCGAGACCGCGCCGGTCACGAAATCCGTCTCGATCAAGGACGGGCACACCGCGTTGGCGCGCACGCCCACGGGGCCCAGCTCGCGCGCCAGCGACTTGGTGAGGCTGAGCACGCCGCCCTTGGAGGCTGCGTAATGCGCCCCGCCAACCAGCCCGCCGCCGCGCTGCGCCGCGACGGAGGCGACGTTGACGATGGCGCCCGCACCCTGCGCCGCCATCGGGGGCGCGAAGGCATGAGCGACGTTGAAGGCGCCGGTGAGGTTCACCGCCAGCACCTGATCGAACTCCGCCGGCGTGATCTCCGCGAAGCCGCCGGAGCGGATGATGCCGGCGCAATGCACCACCGCATCCACCCGGCCGAAGCGTGCCAGCACCTCGGCCGCGGCCGCGGCGCAGGCGTCGCGACTAGTGATGTCGCAGGCCAGGCCGATGGCGGCCGAGTCGGGATGCAGCGCCGTCACCTCCAAGGCCGCATCGGCGATGAGGGGGCTGACGTCGAGCAGCGCGATCCGCGCGCCATGTGCGGCGAGGGCGATGGCGACGGCGCGGCCGATGCCCTGTTTCGTCGCTGCGCCGGTGACGACGCACGCCTTGCCCTGCATCAGCATCGCGCTTCCTTCCCTGGGTCCGGTTCCAGCCGAGTCACCACATTCCATATCTGAAATCAATCGCTCATTGGTGGAAGGCTTCGAATCCACTTGAAAAAATTTTAGATATGACTTGTTGACTCCATATCTGAAAAACTGCTCAGGTCGGGAAGCGTGGGCCACAAGGCCGGCCGGGTTGCCAAGGCCCGGACAGCAGGAGGGGAAACCGGATGATCCAGCCCAAGACTGCCAAGGCCCCCAGCCTCGCCGCGCGCCGCGACTGCGTCGCCCCGCTGTCGGGGCGCGGCCAGTCCAACGCGCTGCCGCACGGCGGCCTGATCAACAACCCTGGGGGACTTCGTGATGGCTGAGATGGATCAGGCCCGCATCGGGCATCGCAAGGTGGCGACGACCCGCCGCCGCGTCATGCAGGGCCTGCCCGCGCTCGGCGCCGCAGCGCTGCTGCCCGGCGCCGCTGCCGCGCAGGGCGCCCCGCGACCCATTCGCTGGATTGTCGGCTTCCCGCCGGGCAGCGGCACGGACGTGGGGGCGCGCATCATCGCCGAGGTGGCGAGCCGCAACCTCGGCCAACCCATCGTGGTCGAGAATCGGCCCGGCGCGTCCGGCAGCCTGGCGCCGGCCGCCGCCAGGACCTTTCCGGCCGATGGCCTCACCATCTTCACCCTGGAGATGGGAGCCTATTCGCTGGTCCCGCATTTCCTGCCGGGGATCAGCTACGACGCCGCGCGGGACTTCCGCATGGTCAGCATCCTCCTCAGCATCCCGATGGTGCTGATGGTGCCGAGTTCGCTCGGCGTCTCCACCGCCGCCGAGTTCGTCGCCCTGGCGCGGTCGCGCGCGCCCAACACGATGCAGTTCGGCAGCTCCGGCGCCGGCAGCATCACCCACGTCACCATGGCCGCCTTCCTGCGCGAAGTGGGCGTGACGATGGAGCACGTGCCCTATCGCGGCACCAACTTCACCGTGGCCGATCTGGCCGCGGACCGGATCGCCGCCGCCTTCACCGATGCCAACACGCCTACCCCCTTCATGCAGGCCGGGAAGCTGCGGATGCTGGCGGTGGCCGCCCCGGAGCGCCTGGCGGCGCAGCCGAACGTGCCGACGATCCGCGAGGCCGGCTTCAGCATGGACATGCCGTACTGGCAGGGCGTCGCCGTGCTGCGCGGCACCGCCGACGCCACGGTGGAGCGCCTGAATGACGCCCTGAACCGTGCCGCCGCCGACCCCCAGGTTGGCGTGCGCCTGCGCGAGATCGGCATGGAGCCCTGGCCACGGATGACGGCGCAGGCAGCGGACGACTTCGCCCGCACCGGCGACGTGGCGGTGCGCGACAAGCTCCGCGAGCTCGGCCTGGCCACGCAGTGAGGCGCGCCGGGCGATGAGTGGGGACGCCCTGGCCGGCCTGTGCGTCCTCGACCTGACGAGCGTCGTGGTCGGGCCGGCCTGCACCTGGCGCCTGGCGCAGTACGGCGCCGAAGTGATCAAGGTGGAGGCGCCGGAGGGCGACCTGATGCGCGGCCTGGGCGGTCTCTCGCCCACCGGCGAGCATTCGGGCACCTTCCTCCACCTCAACCGCGGCAAGCGCAACATCTGCCTCGACCTCAAGCAACCCAGCGCGCGGGAGGTGATCGCCCGGCTGCTGGCGCGCGTGGATGTGGTGGTGGCCAACATGCGGCCCGGGGCGCTGGCGCGGCTGGGGCTGGACGCCGCCGCGGTGCGCACGCGCCACCCGGCGATGATCCATTGCCTCATCACGGGCTATGGCACGGACGGCCCCTATGCCGGCCGGCCGACCTACGACAGCGTCGTCCAAGGCGCCAGCGGCGTCGCCGGGCTGTTCGGCGCACGCGATGGCCGGCCCGCCTACGTCCCCATGGTGGTCTGCGACCATGTGGTAGGCGAGATCGCGGCCGGCGCCATCCTGGCGGCCGTGCTGCGCCGGAACGCCGGCGGCGGGGGCAGCAGCCTGGAAGTCCCGATGTTCGAGACGATGGCCGCCTTCGTCCTCCAGGAGCATCTGGCGCAGCACAGCTTCGACCCGCCGGTCGGGCCGGAGGGCGACCAGCGCCTGCTGAATCCGCGCAACACCCCGCTTCAGACGGCGGATGGCTGGATCTCCGTCACCATCAACAGCGACGCGCAGGTGCGCGCCTTCCTCGCCGCCGTGGGGCGGGAGGATCTGCTCGGCGATCCGCGCTTCGCCACGGTGGCGGCGCGGGCGCGCCACGTAAAGGAATGGTTCGAGGTGCGCGGCGCCGGGCTGTCCGGCAAGACCACCGCCGAATGGCTGGCGGTCTTCGGCGCTGCCGACATCGCGGCCATGCCCTGCCACACGCTGGAAACGCTGCGCGAGGATCCGCACCTGCGCGCCGTCGGCCTCCTTGTGCCGGAGCAGCACCCCACGGAGGGTCCGGTCACGGCGGTGCGCTCCACCGTCCGGCAGGATGGTGAACTCCCGCCCCTCCGGGGCCCCGCCCAACCGCGCGGGTGGGACACCCGGGCCGTGCTGGAGGAGATCGGCTGCAGTCCAGGCGAGATCAAGGCGCTGCTTGCGGCCCGCGCCGCGGTGGCGGCTCCGGGGCGGGCCTGAGACCCAGCGAGATCAGCAGAGAAGGAGGAACGCCATGCCCGGCACGAGGCTCGGCGGCAAGGTCGCGATCATCACTGGTGGCGGGGGCGGCATCGGCTCCGCCGCCGGCCGCATCTTCTGTGCGGAAGGCGCCCGCGTCGCGCTGCTCGACCGTGACCCGGCCGTGGTCGAGGCCGCCGCCACGGGCATCCGCGACGGCGTGCCGGGCGCGCAGGTCATCGGACTGGTGGCCGATGTGGGGGAGGAAGCCGCCGCCCAGGTGGCGGTGGACGCCGTGCTGCGCGAGTTCGGCGGCGTGGACGTGCTGGTGAACAATGTCGGCATCCGGCGCTACGAGGCCGTCGCCGATGCGCCGTGGGCGGCGTGGGATGACATCCTGCGCGTCAACCTGCTCAGCTTCGTGTCCATGACGCGGGCGGCGTTGCCGGCCCTGCGACGCAGCGGGCGGGGGAGCATCGTCAACGTCTCCTCCACCGGCGCCGTCTTCGGCCGCAAGGGGATGGCGGCCTATGATGCCTCCAAGGCGGCCGTGCTGGCGCTGACGCGCACCATGGCCTTCGAGGAGGCAGAGCACGGCATCCGCGTCAACGCCATCTGCCCCGGCTACACCCGCACGCCTTTCCACGAGGCGCGCATGGGCCCGGCCGCGGTGGATGCGCTGGTGCCGCCCTGCGTCCTGCAACGGTGGGGCAGGCCTGAGGAGCTGGCCTTTCCCGTGCTGTGGCTGGCCTCCGACGAGGCCTCCTATGTGACGGCAGCCACCTTGATGGTGGATGGTGGCTTCCCGGCGGAGGGTGGCGGAACGGCGGTGAGGAGCGCGGTTTAGGCGATCCGGCCCCTCGCTCCCTGAGCGGACGGAGGGCAAGGGCCGGGCTACCTTCGCGCAGCGTTAGGCAGGCCCACAGCCATCCAGCTATGGGCCGGTGCGTGCGCGCATCCGCTGCCATTCGGACCGTCATTGCCGGAACGCCAGCCCGCATCCCGGCTGGCGCAGCGAAGCGCATCGCGCGGCCGCGAACACGCTCCCACCTACTCCATTCGGCATGGGCTTCGGTGCTGACATCCTGCTTCCTCCCCGGCCGGGCATGCCGCGGAGCCTCCCGGCCGCGCGTCATCGTGCCGCGGCGAGGCGCGACCTGTCCCGTTCAACCCCCTGTCACGCGTGCCGCGTCCACGGCTTCCTGGAGGCGCTCGCGCACCAGGCTCCGCAGCGCCTTCACCCCGCATGCCTCCTGCATGGCCAGGAGGAGGTCATCGCCGGGTCGCGCAGCGGCGCCTAGTTCGCGCGCCAGTGCGCGCAGCCGTTCGATCGGCACCTCGGCCGGGTCGGCTGGCCCGCGCTCACCGCGCCGGAGCGGCGCCGCCGCTTCCGGGTCCACCCCTGCCGGCCAGACGAAGGTCCCGGCCGAGTCCCGGGTCTGCGGCAGCGAGGCGGGGATGGCCGCCTCCACGCGCTCCTGGATCTCGCGCCCCGCCCGCTTGAAGCCGTGCGCGCGCGCCATGCGCTGGATGAGGCGGTCCTTGCGGATCGGGCCATGCGACGCCACGGCGGCTGCCACCATCGCCGCCAGCGTGTCGCGGTAGTCCGCGTCGTAGAACCGCGCCGCGTCGGCGTCCCCTGCCCAGGCGCGGTCATCATCGCCCTCAGCGGCGTCGGGCGCCGCCTCCCCGGCGGGAGGCGCATCGGCGGCGCCATCGGCCGGGCCGCCTGCCTCCGCCTGCGGTGCCGCCTCCTCACGGCGTCGCTCACGCGATGCCGTCAAGCGTTCCTCCAGCGCAGCGTGCAGGCGCTCCGCCTCGCGCGCGGCGTTCACCCACCAGTCGGTGGACCATACCCGCAGCACGTGCCAGCCAAGCCCCTCCAGCACGGCCTGCCGCAGGCGGTCGCGGTCGCGCGCCGTGGCGCCGCGATGGTAGGTGGCGCCGTCGCACTCCACGCCCGCGAGGTAGGCGCCGGGCCGGTCGGGATCCACCACGCCGAGATCGACGCGGAAGCCGGAGACGCCCACCTGCGCGTGCACCGTCCACCCCTTGGCGCGCAGCCGCTCGGCCACCGCGGCCTCGAACGGGCTCTCCACCTCCCCGCCCGGCGCGGATGGCACCACCGCGAAGGCCCGCGCGCCCAGCTGCGCGAAGGTGAGGAACCGCTTGAGGTGCGCCACGCCCGTCGCCGCCGTGCGCGCGAGGTCTATCTGGTCGGGCCGGAGGCTGGCGAAGACCACCAGCGCCTCCCGCGCGCGGGTGACGGCGACGTTGAGCCGGCGCTCGCCACCGGCCTGGTTGAGCGGACCGAAGTTCATCGCCACCCGCCCGGTCGCGTCCGGCCCGTAGGTGAGCGAGAAGAGCATGACGTCGCGCTCCTCGCCCTGCACGGATTCGAGGTTCTTCACCAGCACCGGCTCGGCGCGCTCCTCGGCGAAGAAGGGCTCCAGCGCCGGGTCGTCGCGCCGCGCCTCGTCCAGCAGGTTCTCGATCAGCGCCTGCTGCTCGGCGTTGAAGGTGACGATGCCCAGCGAGCGCTCCGGCCCGCCGGCGAGCGTGGCGCGCAGCACCGACAGGGCCTCCGCCACCACGGCCCGCGCCTCCACTTGGTTGGTCCGGGCGCCGGCGCGCGCATAGACGCCGCCGGCGACGTGGCGGAAGGACACCGCCGCGTCCTCGGTCATCGGCGAGGGGAAGGTGACGAGCCGCCCGCCGTAGTAGCTCTCGTTGCTGAAGGCGATCAGGCTCTCGTGGCGGGAGCGGTAGTGCCACAGCAGCTCCACCGCCGGCACGCCGGCGCCGAGGCATTCGTCGAGGATGGATTCGAGGTCCTGCACCTCCGTCTCCACGCCCTCGCCGCCCTCCGCCTCGGGGAGCACGCGTTCGAAGAAGCGCGTTGGCGGCAGCTGCTTCGGGTCGCCCACCACGACGGCCTGCCGCCCGCGCCCGAGGGCGCCGACGGCGTCCCAGGTCGGGATCTGCGAGGCCTCGTCGAACACCACCAGGTCGAAGGGCTCGGCATCCGCCGGCAGGTACTGCGCGACGGAGAGCGGGCTCATCATCAGGCAGGGGGTCAGTCGGCGCAGCGCCCGCGGCATCCGCGCGGCGAGCTGGCGGAGCGGGAGGTGGGCGCGCCGCTTGGCGAGCTCGCGCTTGAGCACCGCGTATTCGGGGTGGCCTTCGCGCTCCGCCTCGCCCGGCAATCCGGCGGCGAGGCGCGCGCGCACCAGGCGTGTCGAGAGCGCGAGGAGGTGCGCGTCCAGCGCCCGGAAGCGGGCGATGCGCGTCTCGTGCCGCGCCGCCACGAAGGAGCGCAGGCGCGGCGAGGCCTCGACTGCGAGACCGACCCACCAGCGCGCGTAGTTCGCCTCGAACACCCGCGCCGCGTCGGCGGGCGCCACGCGTCCATCCTCCAGCGCCCGGATAAGCGGGGCGAGGCCCGCGGCCTCGGCGCGTTGGGCGATGCCGCGCCAGCTGGTCCAGTCCTTCAGGCGCGCGGCGGCGGGCGGCCAGCCGCGCAGGTGCGCCGCCAGCGCCCCGGCCCAGTCCGTGCGCGACCCATCGAGCACGCCGCGCGGGTCGGCGCCGCTTTCCAGCGCCAGGGCATCCAGGGCGGCCTCGGCGGCGCGCAACGCGTCACGGAAGCGCAGGAGCGCGGCGCCGATGCTGCCGGAGGGCGCCAGCAGGTCGGCGCCCTCCGTCACCAGCAGGCGCAACCCGGCGCGCAGCTCCAGCAGTTCCGTAGGGTTGGCCGCGCAGGATGCCGCGGCGGCACGCAGGGCGCGTGCCCATTCGATGCAGGCGTCGAGCCGGGCGAAGTCCGTCCCGAAGCCGCGCCATGCCGGGCCAAGCCGGGACAGCGGCGCGCCTGCCGCGCGCGAGGCCGCTTCCAGCTCCGCCATCTCCGCAAGGCGGCCGAGGTCCGGGCCGCAATCTTCCGGCACCGGCCCGTCGCAGGCGCCGGCAAGGCGCTTGCGCAGCCCACGCCAGGCCAGGGCGCGCGCCACCACCCACTTCCCGGCCGCCGCGAGCCATTCGCCGCGCAGCGCCGCCACCGGCAGGCCGGTCGCCTCCGGCCGCCACTTGGCCGAGAGCCCCGCCCGCAGCTCGGCGTGTCGGGCCGCGCGGGTGGCCTCCTCGCGCAGCGCCTCGGCGATGGCCGCCGCGTCGTCGCCAAGTGCCCATCCCGCCTCGGGCGCCAAGCGGTCCAGCAGCACGGCGGCGAGCGCGTCGAGCGCGGCGAGGGCAGGCCGCGACGCCCCGCCGTCGCGCAGCCCCGCCGCGAGCGATGCTTCCGCGGCGAGGCGAGGCAGCGCGTCGAGCGCCGCCGCCGCGGCCATCGCGCCATCGAGCACGCGGGACTGCCAGGGCGGCGACCACTCCGTGGCCTCCACGCCGGCGAGGGGCGCCGCGTCGGCCAAGCCGCCCATGCGCTCCAGCGTGGCCGCCGCATCCTCGACCAGCTCGCGCAGCCGCAGGTAGTCGCCGGCGTCATGCGCGTCGGCGTCGGGCCAGGACAGGCGCAGCTCCGGCACGGCGCCGCCCTCTGCGCGCAGCACGTGGCCCATGGCGCGGAACGGCGTCCAGCCGTTGCGGCCGCGCTGGTGCAGCGCGCGCACGTAGCCGTTCAGCTCCTCGCGCAGCGCCGCCGCCTCGGCGAGCGCGGTGTCCCAGTCGTGCTCGGCCCGCGCCTCGCGCACCTGCTGCGCCTGGTCGAGCTGGGCCAGCACGGCCGCCTTGCTGGTCTTGGAGGAGAAGAGGTCGAGGCAGAACTCGCCGAGACCCACTTGCCGGAGCCGGCGCTGCACCACCTCCAGCGCCGCGCGCTTCTCCGCGACGAAGAGCACGGTGCGGCCCTGCGCCAGCGTGCTGGCGATGATGTTGGCGATGGTCTGGCTCTTGCCCGTGCCGGGCGGGCCGATCAGCACGAAGGAGCGCCCCGAGGCCGCCGCCGCCACGGCGCGGAGCTGGGAGCTGTCCGATTCCAGCGGGCAGGCGAGGCCGGCCGTCGCCTCGTCGAGCGAGGGCGGCGCGACGGTTTCCCCGTCCTCGCCGCCGAAGGCGGGCGCCGTGCCGCCCGTGCCGGGCCCATCCATCAGCCGCTGCGCGACCTCGCTGCCGCGCAGCGCCTCCGCGCGGTCTGCCAGGTCCTTCCACATGAGGTACTTGGTGAAGGACAGGTTGGTCAGCGCCACGTCCTCCGCCACCTCCCAGCCCGGGATGTCGCGGACCTTGGTGCGGAAGGCGTCCAGGATGGCGGCGACGTCGGCGCCGCTCTCATCCTCCGGCGGGCGCTCCATCTCCAGGGTGGGGAAGCGGATGTCGAACTCCTGGCGCAGCATCTCCAGCAGGGTTGAGTTCAGCCGCGTCTCGTCGTCATGGGCACGCAGCGAGAAGCCCGAGCGGATGCTCGGCCGCTCCAGCACCACCGGCACGAGGAGGATCGGCGCCCGGAAAGGGGCCTCGCGGCCCTTCTGCCGCCACACCAGGGCGCCGATGGTGAGGAAGAGGGTGTTTGCCCCGCCCTCCTCGCGGTTCGCCCGCGCGGCGCGGAAAATCTCCGTCAGCCCGGCCTGCAGCGATGCGTCGTCCCGACCCACCAGCAGCTCGCGCCGCCCCAGCGCCTCCCGTGCGAAGGCGCGATCCGTTTCCTCCTGCAGCCGGTTGCGCGCGAGGCGCGCCGAGCGCGGATCGTCGCCCGACATCAGCTCCGGCCAGGGGCGGAAGCGCAGGGCAGGCCCGGCGCGCCCGCCGCGCCCGGCCCGCATCTCCGCGAGCAGGTTCTCCAGCGCGCCCGGGTCCGGGCAATCCACGGCGAGCGCCTGCTTGCCGCCGGTACGGAGGTTGAGCAGCCGGTTGCGGCCCGACAGGTCGAGGAGGCGCTTGCGCCATTGCTCGAGCCGCCCGGCGGGCGTGCCGGGGGGCGCCTCCGCCTCGGGCGGGGCGTCCTCGCGCAGCGGCGGCGCCTCCTCGGGCGGCAGGTCGAGGACCACCTCATCCTGGACCTCCGCGGTCGTGTCACGCAGCGCATGCGCCGGCGCGCGCGCCGACAGGGGCTGGATGCGCCGGCTGCGCGCGCGGGCGACGTCAATGACCGCCTCGAACTCGGTGTCCTTGTCCGCGGCCACGCGTGCCGCGCCGACCGCGCAGGCCCGCCCGAAGCCGACGCGGCCGCTGCCGGCGGCGAGGGTGGATTCGAACAGGACGATGTCGTGCAGCGCCAGGCGGGTGCGCAGGCCGGGCGCGTCATCCGCCCGCGACGCGCCGAAATCGTGCTTGCTGAGCCAGAGCCCGGGGAAGGCATGCCCGCGCACCAGCACGATGACCGGGCGCAGCCCCATCGCCTCCAGGGCGCTCGCGAACAGCACGGCGAGGTCGAGGCAGGTCCCGAGGCGCTCCTCCATCACCTGACGGGGCGGGCGGATGCGCTGGCCCTCCCTCTCGAAGGAGGCCGGGGGGTTGGTGTAGCGGATGTCGAGCGCGCACACCGCCCGCCACAGCGCCTCGGCCTGTTCCCAGGCGCGCGGCTTGGAGCCCTGCTGGTAGCCGTCCAGCCCGTCATTCTTGCCCGCCGCGCGCAGCTTGTCCGAGGTAGCGCGCAGCAGGCGCGGCACGGCGGGGTCATTGGGCTCCACGAAGGCAGCGAGGATGTCGGGGATGCCGCCGCATCCGCCCCACTCATTGTAGGCGAGGACGCGCACTTCCTCATGCGCCTCCGCCAGGGCGGTGCCGCCGGCGCCCGTCGCCACCAAGCTGACGCGCGCCCGCGTGGCCTCGGTCAGCGAGGACAGGAAGGCACCGTCGAGCTCGACGTCGAGCGGGGCGAGGGAGCGGAGCTGGCCGGCCGCCACGCCGCTCAGCCGCCAGCTGCGCGGCCGGATGACGGGTGGCTCGCAGGACAGGGCGACCTCGACCTCCGTCGAAGCGGCGCCCTCGCCGGCCTGGAAGGCGAGTTCCGCGAGGACCGGGACGTGGTTCTGCCAGAGCGCGGCGTTCAGGGCCGGCTGGATGGCGAAGGACAATCGGGCGGGACGCGGCGGCTCCGTAATGTCCGATGTGGTGTCGTGAGACTTTGATGCGAGGTCGGACATGGCGATGTCGATACCACGGGCCGCAATCCTTGTATCCGTTGTCAAGCTGTGGTCGCCGTCATCCCGAACGGAGTGTGGGAGGGCGAAACAAGCTTTCTCGAACGGGTTAACCGTGAGGATTGCCGGTTGAATGGCAGCTTAAACGGGTCTGCCACTTCCGACCGGCAGAGCCTCGCTGCAGGTTGAGGTGAGCTAACTGTGGTGACCGGCTGCCTCAACAGATGCAAGAGCACCACGCCAACGAAGTTCGTGCGCGTTCGCCACCAGCCAACAGTCGTGAGGGGGAAGGTAGGGGGGTATGCGACCAAAAAGCAGACGAGAACTCAATGGTATCAAGTATTTGCTGCGAGGTGATGGTGGAGCTGAGGGGAATCGAACCCCTGGCCTCGTCATTGCGAACGACGCGCTCTCCCAACTGAGCTACAGCCCCGTATCCATCCCGCGGCGGTGGGGCGCCGGGGTGGCGGGTGTTTGCCCCCAAGGGCCGCGCAAGTCAACCGCCCCTTGCCCTTCCGCCCGCCATCCGCGACAAGCCCGGAACCGCGCAGGGAACGCCGCCGCCCATGATCCTCGACGCCCCCTTCTACATCCTCCTCACCGGGCTGAACCTTTACTCCTGGGCGGTCATCATCGCCGCCGTGCTGTCCATGCTGGTGGGCTTCGGCGTGCTGGACAGCCGCAACCGCTTCGTCTGGGCGGTCAGCGACTTCTTCTACCGCATCACCGAGCCCGCCCTGCGCCCCATCCGCCAGCGCATGCCCAACCTGGGCGCGGTGGACCTGTCGCCCCTGGTGCTGATCCTGCTGATCCAGGCCGCCATCCTGCTGGTCGCGGCGGTGCAGGGCTACCTCATCCGCGGCGGGATGTACTTCTGAGCATGGCGGCGCTGCTCGACGGCAAGGCGCTCGCCGCGCGGGTCCGCGCCGGGCTGGCCCAGCGCGTCGCCACGCTCGGCTTCCGCCCCGGCCTGGTGGTGGTGCGGGTGGGCGAGGACCCGGCCAGCGGCGTCTACGTCCGCAACAAGGACCGCGCGGCGCAGGAGGCGGGCTTCGCCTCGCGCACGCTGCACCTGCCCGCGGCGACGACGGAGGCGGAGCTGCTCTTCACCATCGCCGCGCTGAACGCGGACGGCGCGGTGGACGGCATCCTGGTGCAGCTGCCGCTGCCGCCGCACATCGCCACGGAGAAGGCGATCGGCGCGGTGGACCCGGCCAAGGACGTGGACGGCTTCCACCCGCTCAACGCCGGGCGGCTGGCCTCGGGCCTGCCGGGGCTGGTGCCCTGCACGCCGCGCGGGGTGATGCACCTGCTGGCCGAGTCCGGCGCCCGCCTGCGCGGCGCCCGCGCCCTGGTGCTGGGCCGCTCGCAGATCGTCGGCCGGCCGATGGCGCAGCTGCTGCTGGGCGCCGATTGCACCGTCACCATCGCGCATTCCCGCACCGATGACCTCGGCGCCGAATGCCGCCGCGCCGACATCCTGGTCGCCGCCGTCGGCCGGGCCGAGATGGTGAAGGGCGGCTGGATCAAGCCCGGCGCGGTGGTCATCGACGTGGGCATCAACCGCCGCGCCGACGGCACGCTGTGCGGCGACGTGGCGTTCGGCGAGGCGCAGCACGCCGCCGCAATCACGCCCGTCCCCGGTGGCGTCGGCCCGATGACCATCGCCTGCCTGCTGGAGAACACGCTGGACGCCGCCATCGCCCGCAGGGGTGGCGCATGATCATCCACCGCAGCCTGCAGGTCATCGGCGTGCTCGCCATCCTGATGTGCCTGGAACTGGCGTGGCGCGCCTCGCCCTGGGGCGGCGATGGCTGGTCGCGCGCGCGGCTGCTCTACGCCGCGGCGGGCGGCGTCTCGGCGCTGGCGCTGGTGGCGATCGGGGGCCTTGGCATCGCCTTGCGCCGCGCCGAGGCCCAGGCGGCGGAGATGCGCGCCGCCATCGCCCGGCTGGAAGAGATGCTGCGCGGCAGGTGAGCCTGCTCCTCGCCGCGCTCTACGTCCTCATCTGGGGCTCGGCCTTCAACGCGGCGCGGGTGGTGGCGCTGGAATGGCCGCCGCTCTGGGCGCTGGCGATCCGCTTCGCGCTGGTGGTGCCGCTGCTGTGGCTGCTGTGGCGCCGGCTGGGCGGGGCGCTGCCGCAGGGCGCCGACCGCTGGCGGCTGGCGGCGATGGGGGCGCTGGGCATGGGCGCCTACCTGGCCTGTTCCTGGGTGGCGTCCCGCCACGTGCCTTCCGGGCTGGTGGCGCTGCTGGCGGCCACCGCGCCCATGTTCGTGGCGCTGGGCGAGCGCGCGCTGCGCGGGGCGCGCCTGCCGCCGCTGGGCTGGGGCGGGCTGGCGCTGGGCTGGCTGGGGGTGGCGGTGCTGGGGCTGGGCCGGGCGCTGGACGGCCTCCTCGCCGCCGAGGCCTGGGGCATCGGGCTGACCCTGGTCGGCGCGCTGTGCCAGGCGGCGGGGCTGCTGGCCTATGCCCCGGCGCGCGGGCGGGTGGACCCGTGGTCGGCCAACCTGGGGCAGACGGCGGTGGCGGCCGCGTTGCTGCTGGCGCTGGCGCTGCCCTTCGGCGGGCCGGCGCCGGCGGCGGCGTCCGTCCCCGTGCTGCTGGCGATGGCCTGGTCCATCCTGGTGGTGGGCATCGGCGGCTACGCGCTGTTCTTCGCGGTGCTGCGCCGCTTCGGCCCGGCGCGGGCGGCGGCGCTGCAATTGCTGGCGCCCCCGGTGGCGGCGCTGCTGGGCTGGGCGCTGCTGGGCGAGAAGCTGCTGCCCGGCGACCTGCTGGGCGGCGCGCTGACGCTGGCCGGGCTGCTGCTGCTGTTCAGGGCGCGCGGCTGATGGCCTGGAAGGCCGCGCGCATCCCTTCGGGGATGGGCTCCGGCCGCCCCGTCTCCCGGCGCACGTAGACGTGGACGAAGTGCCCCTCCGCCGCCGCTTCCGGCGCGTCGGGGCCGAACACCGCGACGTCGTAGCGGACGGAGGAGGTGCCCAGCCGGGCCACCCGCAGCCCGACCTCCAGCGGCATCGGGTAGGCGAGCGGGCGGCGGTAGCGGCACCCGGTTTCCGCCACGATGCCGATCAGGGGCGAGCGTGCGATGTCCAGCAGCCCGGCCTCCAGCAGCCAGCGGTTCACCGCGGTGTCGAAGAAGGAATAGTAGGCGACGTTGTTGATGTGCCCGTAGGCGTCGTTGTCGGCCCAGCGCGTGGTGAGGGGCACCAGCACCGGAAAGGCGTCGCGCGTCGTCATGGTGCGCAGGATGGCGCGGCCCGCGCGGCGTTGGTAGCCTTTGCCCCCATGAGCGTGACCGGCCTGCCCCCCTACGACCCCGCCAACGTCTTCGCCCGCATCCTGCGCGGCGAGATCCCGTGCCGGAAGGTGCACGAGGACGAATGGGCGCTGGCCTTCCACGACATCAACCCGCTGACGCCCACCCACGTGCTGGTCATCCCCAAGGGGGAATGGGTCAGCGCGGCGGATTTCCACGCCGGCGCCGGGACGGAGGCCATCGCCGGCTTCTGGCGCGCGGTGGGCGCGGTGGCGAAGGCGCAGGGGCTGGAGGAGGGGGGCTACCGCCTGCTCGCCAACATGGGGCCGGATGCGGGGCAGGAGGTGCCGCACTTCCACGTGCACCTGTTCGGCGGCAGGCGGCTGGGCGCCATGGTGCCGCGCGGGTGAACGGGGCGGAGGAAGCGCGCGCCGCGCTGGACGCCGCCGGCCAGCTGCCGGACGCGGAGCTGGAGCTGGCGATGGTGGCGCTGCACTTCGCCCGGCTGGACGCGCCGGAGGCCGACTGGCGCGCGGCGCGCGACGCCCTGTCCGAGCTGGCGCGCCGCGCCGTGGCGGCCGCTGCGTCCGACCCCGCGGCCGATGCGGGGGACACCCCCCGCCGCGCCGAGGCGCTGCGCGCCCTGCTGCATGACGGCTTCGGCCTGGCCGGCGACACCGACACCTACGACGACCCGCGCAACGCCAACCTCCTGCACGTGCTGGCGCGCCGGCGCGGGCTGCCGGTGGCGCTGGGCATCCTGTGGCTGCACGCCGCCGAGGCCGCGGGCTGGGGCGCGCACGGCGTGGACTTCCCCGGCCACTTCCTGCTGGCGCTGGAGGACCCGCGCGGCCAGCTCGTCCTCGACCCCTTCGCCGGCGGCGCGGCCCTGGCGGCGCCGGAGCTGCGCGCGCTGATCAAGCGGGTGGAAGGCCCGAAGGCGGAGCTGCGCCCCGGGCTGCTGGCGCCCATGGGCAAGCGCGCCGTGCTGCTGCGGCTGCAGAACAACATCAAGCTGCGCCGCCTGCAGGCCAACGACGTGGAAGGCGCGCTGCGCTGCGTGGAGGACATGCTGCGCCTGGCGCCCGACCACGCCGCCCTGTGGCGGGAAGCCGGGCTGATGCGCCACCGGCTGGAGCGCATCGGCGCCGCCATCGAGGCGATTTCCCGCGCGCTGGAGCTGGAGCCGCGCGGCGAGGCCGCCACCCGCCTGCGCGCCTTGCTGGAGGAGCTGCGCAACCGCCTGAACTGAGGCGCCGCCCTACAGCCCCGCCGTCACCCGCCGGCTGTTGGAATCGCGCAGGTTGCGCAGCCGCGCCAGCGCCCAGAGCGGGAAGATGCGGCGGTAGCCGTGGTAGCGCAGGTAGAAGACGTGCGGGAAGCCGGTGCCGGTGTGGTCCTCCTCCGCCCAGCCGCCATCGGGCTGCTGGCGCTCCAGCAGCCATTGCGCGCCGCGCGCCACCGCCGGGCCGTCGGCCTCGCCCGCCGCCATCAGCGCCAGCATCGCCCATGCGGTCTGGGAGGCGGTGGAGGGGCAGGGGCGGCGCGCCCCGTCCGGCCGGGTGCCGCCGCGCTCGGGGTAGGTGAAGCCGTCCTCGCCCCAGCCGCCATCGGGGTTCTGCGCCGCCTCCAGCCAGGCCACGGCGCGGCGCATCGCCGGGTGGCCGTGCCCCAGGCCGGCGGCGTTCAGCGCCGTCAGCGCGCTCCAGGTGCCGTAGACGTAGTTCACCCCCCAGCGCCCGTACCAGGAGCCGTCGGCCTCCTGCTCGCGCAGCAGGTACTCGGTGGCGGCGCGGGCGGCGGGGCCGTCGCCCTGGCCGAGCTGCGCCAGCATGGCCAGGCAGCGGGCGGAGACGTCGGCCGTCGGCGGGTCCAGCAGGGCGCCGTGGTCGGCGAAGGGGATGTGGTTCAGGTAGTGGAAGGTGTTGTCGGCGTCGAAGGCGCCCCAGCCGCCGCCGCGCGACTGCATGCCCACCGTCCAGTCCACCGCCCGGCGGATGGCGCCGTCGAAGGCGTCCTCGCCGGCGCGCTGGCGGTGGCGGTCCATGGCCAGCACCACCACGGCGGTGTCGTCCACGTCGGGGTAGTGGGCGTTCTGGTACTGGAAGGCCCAGCCGCCGGGCTTCAGCTCGGGGCGCTGCCAGGCCCAGTCGCCCTGCACGCCGGTGATCTCCCGCGCGCGCAGCCAGTGCAGGCCGCGCGCCACCTCGGCCTCCGCGCCGCCGGCCTCCATGAGGGCGTGGGCGGCCAGGGCGGTGTCCCAGACGGGGGACAGGCAGGGCTGCACGTAGGTCTCGCCGTCCGCGCGCTCCAGCACCAGCTTCTCCACCGCCGACCAGGCGGTGCGCACCCGCGGGTCGTCCGGCGGGATGCCCAGGCAGTGGTACATCATCACCGCGTTGGCCATGGCGGGGTAGATGGCGCCCAGCCCGTCCTCGCCGTTCAGGCGCTCGGTGACGAAGGCCTCGCAGGCGGCCTCGGCCTTGGCGCGGTGGTTGCGCGGGAACAGGGCGCGGGCGCGGTGCAGCGCGGCGTCCAGGCCCTTGAACAGGCTGGCCCAGGGCTCGGCCTGGTGGGCGCCGCCGGGCCATTCCCTCACGAATTCCGGCGGGGTGCGGAACAGCTCGCGGATGCTGGCGCCCGTGGGGTTCGCCGCCACCGGGCGATGGGCCATCACCACCGTCAGCGGCACCAGCACCGTGCGCGCCCAGTAGGAGATCTTGGAGATGTGGAAGGGGAACCAGCGCGGCAGCAGCATGATCTCGGGCGGCATCATCGGCACGGCGCGCCAGGGCACCGCGCCGAACACCGCCAGCGCGGCCCGGGTGAACACGTTGGAGCGCTCGGCGCCGCCGGCGGCGAGGATGGCCTCGCGCGCGCGCGCCATGTGCGGCTCGTCGGCGCCGTCGCCCACCAGCTTCAGCGCCAGGTAGGCCTTGACCGAGCAGGAGACGTCGAGCGGCCCGCCATGCACCAGCGCCCAGCCGCCATGCGCGCCCTGGATGCGCCGCAGGTAGCGGCCGATGCGCGCCTCCTTCTCCGGCTGGATGCGGCCGAAGAAGTGATGGAGCATCAGGTATTCGGCCGGAATGGTGGCGTCCGCCTCCAGCTCGAAGACCCAGTGGCCGTCGGGGCGCTGGTGCGCCAGCAGGTGCGCCGCCGCGCCCTTCACCGCCTCGTCCAGCGCCGTGCTGCCGATGAGTTCGCCCATGCCCCCGTCCTCAACCCGCCCCATGGATAGGCCATTCCGTGCGCGGGCCGGAAGGGGGCAGGGCGCGGGCTTGGCATGCCGTCACCGCCGCCCCAGGGCCTCTCCCTTCCAGAAGCCGCCGCGCCCGGCCCATTCGGCCCGGGCGGAATCCAGCGTCCAGAGCAGGTAGAGCCCGGCGGTCAGCGGCAGCCCCAGCCCGCGCAGCGGCGACAGCCCGTAGCGCCGCAGCATGGGCGCCAGGGCCACCGCCATCAGCGCCCAGGACAGCGCCCCCAGCCCCCGCGCCCAGCCCGCGCCGAACAGCGCCAGCAGCGGCGGCGCCAGGTAGACCAGCGCCATGCCGGCCACGCAGCCCGCCAGCACCAGGGGCGAGTAGCCGAGCTGCGCGTAGGCGGTGCGCGCCACCATGGCGCGGATGGCCGACAGGTCGTCATAGGCGCGCAGGGAGCGCACGCGCTCCGTCAGCCCCAGCCAGGTGCGGCCGCCGCCGCGCTTCACCAGCGCGGCCAGGGCGCAGTCGTCGATGATGCGGCCGCGGATGGGCGCCAGCCCGCCCCGCGCCTCCAGCGTGGCGCGGCGCAGCAGCACGCAGCCCCCGGCGGCGGCGGCGGTGCGCGCCCGCGGGTCGTTGGCCCAGCGGAAGGGGTAGAGCATGGCGAAGAAGAACACGAAGTGCGGCACCGTCCAGCGCTCCGCGCGCGGGGCGCAGCGCAGCCTGGCCATCAGCGACACCAGGTCCAGCCGGCCGTGCTCCATGCGCCGCACCAGCAGGCGCAGGCTGTCGGGGGCATGGAGGATGTCGGCGTCGGTGAGCAGCAGCAGCGCGTGGTCCTCGCCCGCCACCGCCTCCAGCCCCTGGCGCAGGGCGTTCAGCTTGCCCGACCAGCCCGGCGGCCGCGCCCCGCCCGGCACCACCCGCGCCCCGGCCGCCGCCGCCAGGGCGCCGGTGCCGTCCGTGCTGCGGTCGTCCACCACCGTCACGGAGAAGCGGCCCGGGTAGTCCTGCGCCAGCAGGGCGCGCACCACGGGGCCGATGGTCGCGGCCTCGTCGCGCGCGGGGATGAGCACGGCCACGGCGGGCCATCGCGCCGGGTCGGGCAGGGCGGGGGCGTCGCGGTCGTCCTCGCGCGCCAGCCAGAACATGCCGCGGCCGAGCAGCAGCACCCCCCAGGCCAGCAGCGCGGCCAGCGCCAGCGCCAGGCTCACCGGAGCATCCCGGCCTGGCGGAACCAGGCGATGGCGTCGCGCACCCCCTCCTGCCAGGAGCGCGCCCGGTGGCCCAGCACGGCCGCCGCCTTGGCGGAGGAGAAGAACATGCGGTGCCCGGCCATGCGCAGCCCGTCGCGCGTCAGCATCGGCTCGCGCCCGGTGGCGCGGGCGGCCAGCTCCGCCGCGACCGCCAGGGGGAACAGCGGGGCGCGCGGCAGGCGCACCGGCGGGCGGTGGCCGCATTCGGCGGCGATGAAGCGCAGCATCTCCGCCAGCGAGACGTCCTGCCCGCCCAGGATGTGGCGCTCGCCGGGGGTGCCGCGCCCCAGCGCCGCCACCACGCCCCGCGCGCAGTCGGCGGCGTGCACCAGGTTCAGCCCGGTGTCCACGTAGGCCGGCATGCGGCCGCGCGCCGCCTCCAGGATGATGCGCCCGGTGGGGGTGGGGCGGCGGTCGAAGGGGCCGATGGGGGTGGAGGGGTTCACGATCACCGCCGGCAGCCCTTCCCCGGCCACCAGGCGCTCCACCAGCCGCTCGGCCTCCGTCTTGCTGCGCTTGTAGGGGCCGATGGCTTCCTCCGGCGCCGCGGCGTCGGCCTCGGTGGCCGGGGTGCCGTCGGCGCGGGGCCGGAGCGTGGCGACGGAGGAGACGTGGACCACCCGCCCCAGCCCGGCCTGCCGCGCCGCGCGCATCAGGGCGGCGGTGCCCTCCACGTTCACCGCGTGCATGGCGGCCGGGTCGGGCACGAAGATGCGGTAGTCGGCCGCGGCGTGCACCAGGGCGTCGCAGCCGGCCACGGCGTAGCCCAGGCTGGCGTGGTCGGTCAGGCTGCCCAGCGCCCAGTCCAGATCCAGCCCGGCCAGGGTGCCGCGCGGGGCGCCGGGGCGCACCAGGGCGCGCACCCGGTGGCCCTGCGCCAGCAATTCGCGCGCCAGGGAGGCGCCCAGGAACCCCGTGGCGCCGGTGAGGAGGACGAGCATGGCCGGGTTCTAGCCGCGGCGCCTTCCTGCGGCCACCGTCGGCTTCCTATATGCCGGGCCATGACGACGCGACGCCTCCTCCTCGCCCTGCCGGTGCTGGCGGCCCCCCTGGCGGCCCCGATGGTGGCCCCAATGTTGGCCCCCTTGGCGCCCCGCCCGGCCGCCGCCCAGGGCAGCCCGGCCCAGGTGGTGGAAGGCTTCCACGCCGCCCTGCTGGGGGTGATGCGCGACGCCCAGCGCCTGGGCGTGCGCGGCCGCTTCGAGCGCCTGGCGCCGGCCATGGGCCAGGCCTTCGACCTGGCGGCGATGACGCGCATCAGCGTCGGCCCGCCCTGGAACACCTTCTCCCCGCCCGAGCAGCAGGCGCTGGCGGAGGCCTTCGCGCGCTGGTCCGTGGCCACCTACGCCGCGCGCTTCGACGGCTTCTCCGGCGAATCCTTCGCCACCCAGGGCGTGCAGGCGCTGCCCAACGGCGACGCGCTGGTGCGCACCGTGCTGAACCGCCCGGGAGGGCAGGAGCCGGTGGTGCTGTCCTACCTGGTGCGGGGCGGGCGCATCGTGGACATCTACCTCACCGGCACCATCAGCGAACTCGCCTCCCGCCGCTCGGAGTTCACCGGGCTGGTGCGCGAGGGCGGGGCCGCGCGGCTGGCGGCGGAGCTGAACAGCCGCGCCCAGCGCCTGCTGGCCGGGTAGGCGGGCGCTGCCTCAGCCGCCGCCGACCGCCTGCGCCAGCCGGCCGAAGGGCGGCCAGGCGGCGGCGATGGGCCCGCTGAAGGCCACCAGCGCCCCCAGCAGCGCCGCCACCGCCAGCAGGGAGGCCACCCAGGCCAGCGGCAGCCACCGCCCGCCGGCCCGCCGCCCGGCATGCGCCTCGCGCAGGCGGCGGGGGTCGGCCACCGGCTCCAGCGGCGGGGGCGGCGGGGCGTCGGGGCGCGGCGCCAGCGGGCGCGGCGGCGACAGGGTGGGCGGGGCCGGGCGCGGCGCGGGCGGCGGCTCCTCGGGCGGGAGGGGCTCCGGCGGGGGCGGGGCGGGCGCGGGCTCCTCGGCCAGCGGCGCCCAGTCGGTCTTGCAGGCGGCGCAGCGCAGCTTCTTGCCCGGCTTCAGCAGGGTGTCGGGCACGCGGTAGGCCGCGGCGCAGGTCGGGCAGGTGATGTCCATCGCTGGCCGCCAATGTGCCAACGGGGGCCGTGGCCCTACAAGGGGCGGGTGAACCCTTGCTGGGGGGTGGCGGGATGGTGCGATTCGACGGGGTGGGGCTGCGCTACGACGCGCCGGGCGGGCGCTCCGCCTGGGGGCTGCTGGGGCTGTCCTTCGCGCTGGCGCCCGGCGAGTTCGCCTGGCTGCTCGGCCCCTCCGGCGCCGGCAAGTCCACCCTGCTGCGGCTGATGCAGCTTTCGCTGCGCGCCACGGAAGGGCGGGTGGAGCTGCTGGGCGAGGACGTCTCCCGCCTGCGCCGCCACGCCCTGCCGGCGCTGCGCCGGCGCATCGGCGTGGTGTTCCAGGACGACCGCCTGCTGCCCCACCTCAGCGCGCGGGAGAACGTGGCCCTGCCCCTGCGCATCCAGGGCGTCACGGAGGCGCGCGTCGCCGCCGACGTGGAGGAGATGCTGCGCTGGGTCGGCCTGGACCACCGCGGCGAGGACCCGCCGGACATCCTGAGCGGCGGCGAGCGCCAGCGCCTGGCCATCGCGCGCGCCATCGTCGCCCGCCCCGCCCTGCTGGTGGCCGACGAGCCGACCGCCAACCTGGACGAGGCGCAGGCCCGCCGCGTCATCGCCCTGCTGCGGGAGCTGCACCGCATGGGCACCACCGTGGTGGTCGCCACCCATAGCGAGACGCTGCCCGCCGCCTATCCCGCCCGCGCCCTGCTGCTCGAATCCGGCCGGCTGGTGGCCGACGAGGCGGCCGGTGCGTAGCGCCCCCCTGCGCCCCCTGCGCGGCCGGGACCCGCTGGGGCTGCGCCGCGCCCTGGCCGACCGGCTGCTGCCCGCCCTGGTCGGGGCGATGGCGCTGCTGGCGGCCCTGGCCCTGGCCGCCGCCGCCGGGGCCGGGCACCTGGCGGCGCGCTGGCAGGCCGCCGCCGACGGCCCCGCCATCCTCACCCTGCCCGCCGGCACGCCGGACACCGCCCTGGCGCCGCTGCACGCCCATGCCGGGCTGGCGCCGGTGGCCGAGGCCCGGCTGCGCGCCCTGCTGGCGCCCTGGCTGGGCGACGCCCCCGCCCTGCCGCTGCCCCGCGTGCTGGAGGCCGCGCCGCGCGACCCGGCCGCCTTCCGCGCCGCCGTGGAGGCCATTCCCGGCGCGCGGCTGGAAGGGCGGGGCGAATCCCTGGCCCCGGCGCTGCGGCTGGCCACCGGGCTGCGCGTGCTGGCGCTGGGGCTGCTGGCGGTGACCGGGGCGGTGGCCGCGGCGCTGGTGGCGGTGGCCACCCGCGCCGGCATCGCCGCCCGGCGCGACACCATCGTCATCCTGCACGAGCTCGGCGCCCGGGACGCCGACATCGCCGGGCGCTTCGCGGCGCGGCTGGGCGCGCTGTGCGCGGCCGGGGCGGCGGCGGGGCTGGCGCTGGCCCTGGCGGCGCTGGCCGTCATCGTGCCGGCGGCGGTGCCGGTGGCGCTGTCCCGCCCCGCCGGCTGGGCGGACCTGCCCTGGGCCTGGCTGGCGCTGCTGCCGCCGGGCTTCGCCGCGCTGGGCTGGGCGGTGGCGCGCTGGACGGTGGCGCGCTGGCTGCGCCGCTTGCCCTGACGGCGCCGCGGTGGCACGCGGCGGGCATGCGCCTGCTCGTCCTCGACGCCTCGCTCGACCGCTGCCTGGTGGCGCTGGTGGAGGACGGGCGCGTGCTGGCCGAGGCGCAGGAGCCCGGCGCCCACGGCCAGCCCGCCCGCCTGCCGCCGCTGCTGGAGGCCGTGCTGGCGCAGGGCGCGCCGGCGGGCATCGCCGCCTGCGTCGGCCCCGGCTCCTTCACCGGCATCCGCACGGCGCTGGCCCTGGCGCACGGCCTGGCGCTGGCCCGCGCCCTGCCCCTGTGCGGCGTGACGGTGGGCGAGGCGCTGCAAGCCGAGGCCGGGCCGGGCTGGCCGGTCTGGAGCGCCACGGAGAACCGCCGCGGCGCCCTGTTCCTGGAAGGCGCCGGCCCGCCGCGCACGGTGGCGGAGGCCGCGCTGCCCCGCCCGGACGGCCCGGTGCGCCTGGCCGGCGACGGCGCCCCGCGCGCCGCCGCCCGGCTGCTGGCGCGCGGCGCCACCGCGATGCTGACGGAGCTGCGCCGCCCCTCCGCCCGCGGCCTGGCCCTGGCGGGCGCGGCGCGGCGGGCGGGCGCGCTGCCGCCGCGGGCGGCCGAGCCGCTCTACCTCGACCCGCCGGCCACCACGTGAGCGTCCCCGCGCGCCTGGCCGCCATCCACGCCGACACCTTCCCGCGGGACGAGGCCTGGGGCGAGGGGGCGCTGCGCACCATGCTGGAGATGCCCGGCGCCATCCTGGCGGCGGAGGGCGAGGACGGCTTCCTGCTGGCCCGCGCCGCGGGCGGCGAGGCGGAGATCCTCACCCTGGCGGTGCGCCCGGCGGCGCGGCGGCGCGGGGTGGCGCGCCGCCTGCTGGGCAGCGCCGCCGCCGCCGCCCGCAGCCTGGGCGCGGCGGCGCTGTTCCTGGAGGTGGCGGCGGACAACGCCCCGGCGCTGGCGCTCTACGGGCAGGCGGGCTTCGCCCCGGTGGGCCTGCGCCGCAACTACTACGGGCCGGGGCGCGACGCGCGGGTGCTGCGCCTCAGCCTTTCCTGACCAGGATCAGCTCCTCGCCGGCCTCCAGCACCTCGTGCCCCTGCTCGGCCAGGGTGCGCGGCAGGTTGCGGCGCGGCTCCTCGCCGCGGAAGCGCAGGGCCAGCACCTGCCCGCTGCGCATGCGGTCCAGTTGCAGCCGGGCCCGCACGAAGGTCATCGGGCAGGTGTCGCGGGTGATGTCGAGCTCGTGGTCAGCATGGTTCATGTATTGCCCACCGGTTTTCTTGCGCGATTCCTGCGCGGATGACTTGCGGAACCCCGCAAGGACAGAATAAGCCCGTGGCGACGAATCGGGGAACACGCGCATGTCCGATACTTCCGCCGGGGCCGACCTCCTCGGACTGACGGCCGAGATCGTCTCGGCCCACGTCTCCAACAACTCCGTCTCCGTGACGGACCTGCCCAACCTGATCACGGAGGTGCACCGCACCCTGGCCGGGCTGGGCGGCATGGCGCCGGCGCCGCGCGTGGAGGCCGAGAAGCCCGCCCCCGCCGTGCCCGTGAAGAAGAGCATCACCCCCGACTACCTCGTGTGCCTGGAGGACGGGAAGAAGATGAAGATGCTCAAGCGCCACCTCCAGACCTCCTACAACATGACGCCCGACCAGTACCGGGAGAAGTGGGGCCTGGGCGCCGACTACCCGATGGTGGCGCCCAACTACGCCAAGCACCGCTCCTCGCTCGCGAAGAAGATCGGCCTGGGCACCCAGGGCCGCAGGAAGGGCTGAACCGCTTGCCCGCGGCGGCTTCCGCCGATCCCTCGCGGATCGAGCGCATGTGCATCGAGCGCGGCCTGAAGATGACCGGCCAGCGCCGGCTGATCGCGCGCGTGCTGAGCGAGGCGGAAGACCACCCGGACGTGGAGGAGCTGTACCGCCGCGCCTCCGCCCGCGACGCCCGCGTCTCGGTGGCCACGGTGTACCGCACCGTGCGCCTGCTGGAGGAGAAGGGCATCCTGGAGCGCCGGGACTTCGGCGGCGGCCGCGCCCGCTTCGACCCCGCCGACCGCGGCCACCACCACCACCTGATCGACGTGGACAGCGGCACGGTGGTGGAGTTCCAGGACGCCGAGCACGACGCCCTGGCCCGCGCCATCGCCCGCCGCCTGGGCTTCGACCTGGTGCAGATGCGGCTGGAGATCTTCGGCCGCAAGGCCCCGCGCACGTGACCTTCGCGGAGCTGCGGGCCGGCAACCTGGGCGTGCGCCTGGCCCGCGACGGCGCGGAGGTCCGGGCCGCGCAGCGCCTGCGCGCCGAGGTGTTCTTCGGCGAGATGGGCGCCACCCCCGACGCCGCGGCGCGCGAGAGCGGGCTGGACGCCGACGCCTTCGACGCCGTGGCCGACCACCTGCTGGTGCTGGACCACGACCGCGGCGACGGGCCGGAGGCCGTGGTCGGCACCTACCGCCTGATCCGGCGCGAGGCCGCGGCGCGGCTGGGCCGCTTCTACTCGGAGGACGAGTACGACATCGGCCCGGTGACCGCCTTTCCCGGCGAGGTGCTGGAGCTGGGCCGTTCCTGCACCCATGCGGGATACCGCACGCGCGGCACGCTGCAGCTGCTGTGGGGCGGCATCGCCGCCTACGTGTTCCAGCACCGCATCGCGCTGATGTTCGGCTGCGCCTCCCTGCCCGGCACCGACCTGGACGCCAACGCCGCGCCGCTGTCCTACCTGCACCAGCACCACCTGGCGCCGGAGGCGCTGCGCCCGCGCGCCCTGCCCGGCCGCTTCGAGAGCATGGACCGCCTGCCGCCCGGCGCCTTCGACGCCAAGCGCGCCCTGCTGGACCTGCCCCCGCTGATCAAGGGCTACCTGCGCCTGGGCGGCTTCGTGGGGGAGGGGGCGGTGGTGGACCACGCCTTCAACACCACCGACGTCTGCGTCGTGGTCAAGACCGACCAGGTGACGGACAAGTACTACCGCCACTACGAGCGCAAGCGCGGCTGATGAAGCTGCCGCCCATGCCCTTCGGCGTGACGGACTGGGCGGCGGTGGAGCCCACCCGCCACCCCGGCGAAGCCGGCCACGCCACCTGGCGCAGCTTCACCGCGGGCGACCTGCGGGTGCGCATGGTGGAGTATTCCCCCGGCTACCTGGCCGACCACTGGTGCGACCGCGGCCACGTGCTGCTGGTGCTGGAAGGCGAGCTGGAGACGGAGCTGCGCGACGGCCGCCGCTTCACCCTGCGCGCCGGGCAGTCCTACCAGGTGAGCGACTTCGGCGACGCCGCCCACCGCTCCTCCACCCGCACCGGGGCCCGGCTGTTCATCGTGGACTGATGGCCTCGGCCAGCCGCTCCGCCAGGCGCTCGCGGCCGTGCAGCGGCGGCTGCACGGCGATGCGGATGGTGCCCGGGTGCTTCAGGAAGGAGCGGCGCGGCCAGCACAGGCCGCTGTCCGTGCGCACCGGCACCACCGGGTGGCCGCCGGCCTGGGCCAGCGCCACCACCCCGGGCAGCACGGGGGCGGCCACGCCGGGCGCGGCGCGGGTGCCCTCGGGGAAGATGATGAGCTGCCGGCCGGTCTCCAGCGCCGCCTTGCCGTCGCGCACCAGGGCGCGCACCGCCTTCATGCCGCCGGCGCGGTCCACCCCCACATGGCCGGTGCGCCGGGCCCACAAGCCGTAGACCGGCACCCGGAACAGCTCCTGCTTCATCACGTAGGCGGCGTCGGGCACCAGGGCGAACCAGACCAGCGTGTCGAAGGCCGATTCGTGGCGCGAGGCGACGAGGGCGGCGCCTTGCGGCAGGTGCTCGCGCCCCGTCACCTCCAGCCGGATGCCGGCGATGGCGCGCAGCAGCACCAGCATGGTGCGACTCCACAGCCGCATGACGTCGCGCGACCAGCGGCGCGGCCCCAGCAGCAGCGGCAGCAGCACGAGGCCGGCCACGGCGGTGAGGCCGAAGAAGAGCAGGTTGAACAGCAGGGAGCGCAGCAGGGTCATCGCCGCGCCCCCTTGCCCGAAACCCGGCGGCGCGTCAGCCCCGCGTGGCGGCCTCGTAGTCGCGCATCAGCGTCTCGGTGATCTGGCCGGGGGTGAACTCCAGCTCGCCGATGCGGCGCACCGGCGTCACCTCGGCCGCGGTGCCGGCGACGAAGCTCTCGGTGGCGCGCTTCAGCTCCTCGGGCTTGATGACGCGCTCCACCACCGTCATCTGCCGCTTGCGCGCCAGGTCCATCACGGTGCGGCGGGTGATGCCGTCCAGGAAGCAGGTCGGCGTGGGGGTGTGCAGCTCCCCGTCGAACACGAAGAAGGCGTTGGCGCCGGTCGCCTCGGCGACGTCGCCCTTGTGGTCCAGCATCATGGCGTCGTCGGCGCCCTCGTCGGCGGCGGCATGCTTGCTCATGGTGCCGATCATGTAGAGGCCCGCCGCCTTGCTGGCGGTCGGCGCGGTGTCGGGGTGCGGGCGGCGCCACTTGGCCCAGGCCAGGTTGATGCCCTTCATCCGCTGCTCGACGCCGAAATAGGCGCCCCATTCCCACACGGCGATGGCGAGGTTCACGCCCGCGTTGCGCGCCGCCACCCCCATCTCGCCCGAGCCGCGCCAGGCGATGGGGCGCACATAGGCGTCTGCCAGCCCGTTGGCCTTCAGCGTGGCGTTGGTGGCCTCGTCGATCTGCCCGGCGGTGTAGCCGATGTCGAAGCCCAGGATCTTCGCCGAGTTGATCAGGCGCTCGGTGTGCTCGCGCAGCTTGAACACCTGCCCGCCGTAGCAGCGCTCGCCCTCGAACACGGCGGAGGCGTAGTGCAGCCCGTGCGACAGGACGTGCAGCTTGGCGTCGCGCCAGGGGCGCATTTCGCCGTTCCACCAGATGAAGCCGTCGCGGTCGTCGTAGGGAACCAGGGCCACCGTCGAGTCCTCCTTGCCCGGGGCGGCCCGGTGCCGTCCCGAAACGAACACCGATGGGCCGTTTGGCGCATCATTCGTTCGTTCACTTCGCGGTTCTTGAAGCAACGGGAAATATGTGTCAATGATGCTGACCGAAACAGCACGCATGGCACCCATGCCCGAACGCCCGCCCGCGCTGACCCCCGTCGCCGGCCGCAACCTCCTCTTCCTGCGGGAGGAGGAGCTGCGGCTGGCGCAGGACCTGCTGTATTTCGGCTACCGCGACTTCACCTCCGGCCCGGACCGCATCCTGGAAGGGCGCGGCATGGGCCGGGCGCACCACCGCGTGCTGCACTTCGTGGGCCGCGCGCCGGGCATCCGGGTGGGGGATCTGCTGGCCATCCTGGGCATCACCAAGCAGAGCCTGGGCCGCGTGCTGCAGCCGATGATCGAGAGCGGGCTGATCGCCCAGGCGCCCGGCCGCACCGACAAGCGCCAGCGCCTGCTGCGGCTGACGCCGGAGGGCGAGGCGCTGGAGCGCCAGCTGTTCGCCGCCCAGCGCGAATGGGTGCTGCGCGCCTACCGCGAGGCCGGGCCGCAGGCGGTGGAGGGCTTCCGCCAGGTGATGCGCGGGCTGATGGGCGCCGAGGCGCGCCAGCAGTTCGAGATGCTGGAGCGCGCCGCCGCCCCCGACCGCGCCCAGCCCGCCTTCCTGCGGAGCGCCTGATGGAGGGCGCCGACCTGCTGGTGGTGGACGACGACGCCCGCCTGCGCGCCCTGCTGCAACGCTTCCTGAGCGAGCAGGGCCACCGCGTGGCCGCCGCCGCCGACGCGGCGGAGGCCCGCGCCGCCATCGCCGCCATGGCCTTCGACCTGCTGGTGCTGGACGTGATGATGCCCGGCGAGAGCGGGCTGGAACTGGCGGAGTCGCTGCGGCGGGAGGGGGTGGAGACGCCCATCCTGATGCTGACGGCCCGCGGCGGCGCCGACGACCGCGTGGCCGGCTTCGAGCACGGCGCCGACGACTACCTGCCCAAGCCCTTCGACCCGCGCGAGCTGGCGCTGCGCATCCGCACCATCCTGCGCCGCGCCGCGCCGGTGCAGCAGGCCGCCCTGCTGCCCCCCGGCCCGGTGCAGCTGGGCGAGCGCTGGTTCGACCCCGACCGGAGCGAGCTGCGCGGCCCCGACGGCACCCAGCGCCTGACCGGCGGCGAGGCCGCGCTGCTGGCCGCCCTGGCCCGCCGCGCCGGCGACGTGCTCTCGCGCGAGGACATCGCCGCCGCCATCGGCACCCCCGAGGCCGGGGAGCGCAGCGTGGACGTGCAGGTGACGCGCCTGCGCCGCAAGATCGAGCCCGACCCGCGGGAGCCGCGCTTCCTGCACACCATCCGTCACAAGGGCTACGTGCTGCGGCCCGGGCCCTAGGGCGCCGCCACCCGCACCACCGCGTCCAGCGCCAGCACGCCCCGGCCTTCCTCCAGCACCAGCAGGGGGTTGACCTCGGCCTCCAGCACCTCCGGCCGCGCGGCGAGGCGCGACATCGCCACCACGGCCGCCACCAGCGCCTCCAGGTCGCCGCGCGGGGCGCCGCGGTGGCCCTCCAGCGCGCGGAAGGCGCGCACCTCGGCCAGCATCTCGCGGGCGTCGGCCGGCTCCACCGGGGCCATGCGCACGGCGCGGTCGCGCAGCACCTCCGCCAGCGTGCCGCCGGCGGCGAGGAGGATGACCGGCCCCACCTGCGGGTCGCGCCGGAAGCCCAGCAGCACCTCGCCCAGCCCGCCCGCGGCCATGGCCTGCACCAGGATGGGCACCTCCCCCAGCTCCGGCCGGTGCCGCGCCACGGAGGCGCGGATGCGCGCCGCGGCCGCCTCCAGCGCCGCCGCGTCGCGCAGGCCCAGCGCCACGCCGCCGATGTCGGTCTTGTGGAGGATGGCGGCGTGCAGCGCCTTGGCCGCCACGGGGAAGGGCGGGGGCGGGCCTTCGCCCAGCACGGCGCAGGGCGGGTGCGGCAGGCCCAGCAGGGCGTAGCCCGCGCGCTCGTCAAGCAGGCGCCCCTCGCCGGGCGCGGCGGCGGGCGGCGCGGCGGCGCGCGGCGGGCGGCGGCGGAAGGCGGCGGCGATGGCGTCCGCCGCCGCCTCGGGCGTGCGGAAGGCGGGCACCCCGGCGGCGCCCAGCCGGGCCAGCGCCTCCGGCGCCTCGGGCACGCAGAAGGCGGCCAGGTGCGGCGCGGCGGCGGCGGCCTCGGCCACCGGCTGCACCGCCAGCTCCGGCTCGAAGCGGGCGGAGGAACCGGCCACCGCCACCACCAGGTCGAATTCCGGCGCCGCCAGCAGCGTGTCCAGCGCCGCGCGCATCACCGCGGGGCGCGTGCCGGCCAGGGTCAGGTCCAGGATGCGCCCTTCCGCCGCGATGCCCGCCGCCGCCAGCGCGGCGCGCGTGGCGGCCGAGGGCGCCTCGGTGGTCACGCCGCGCACGCCCAGCTGGTCCACCACCATCGCCGCCCCGCCGCCGGTGGTGGTGACGACGCCGACCCGCGGCGCCCGCCGCAAGGGGCGGATGGGCAGGCGGCGCAGCAGGGCCGGCGCCTCCAGCAGCCCTTCCAGCGTCTCGACGCGCGCGATGCCGCAATCGGCCAGGAAGGCGCCGGCCAGGTCGTCCTCGCCGGCCAGCGCCCCGGTGTGGGACTGCGCCAGCTCCGCCGCCTCGGCCGAGCGGCCGAGCTTGTAGGCCGCCACCGGCACGCCGCGCCGCGCCGCCTCCCGCGCGAAGCCGCGCAGCGAATCGGCGCCGCGCAGGGTTTCCAGGAACAGCAGCACCGCCTCGCTGCGCCCGTCCTCCAGCGCGGCCAGGGCCACCGCGCCGACATCCAGGTCCACCTCCGCCCCCACCGAGACGAGGGAGGAGAAGCCCAGCCCGCGCGCCTTGCCGCGCGACATCAGCGCGCCGATCATCGAGCCGCTCTGCGAGGCGACGAACAGGCCGCCGCGCGGCAGCGGCGCCTCGGCGAAGGCGGCGTTGGCGGTCAGCACCAGCCCCTCGTGCAGGTTGGCGAGGCCGATGGAGTTGGGCCCCAGCAGCCGCGTGCCGGAACCGCGCAGCAGCGCCCGCAGCGCGTCCTCGCGCGCCGCGCCCTGCGGCCCGGATTCGGCGAAGCCGCCGGCCAGCACCGTCACCGCGGGGATGCCCAGGCGCACGCAATCGGCCACCGCCGCCATCGCGCCCTCGGTCGGCAGCAGGATGAAGGCGTGGTCCGGCCGCTCCGGCAGCGCGTCGAGCGAGGCGAAGGCGGGCTCGCCCAGCACGGTGGCGCGGCGGGCGACGGGGAACACCCGCCCGGCATAGCCGGCGGCGCGCAGGAAGCGCTGCGGGCGGGAAGCGGTCTTGGCCGGGTCGTCCGAGGCGCCGACCAGCGCCACGGAGCGGGGCGACAGCAGGGCGCGCATCAGGGCAGCGCGTCGCCGTGCAGGATGGCGCGCTCCAGCGCCGCCGCGCCGGCCGCGCCCAGCACCGGGGCCGCCAGCTCGTGGAACTTGGCCGACAGCTCGGCGTCGGTCAGCGGGTCGTCCGGGTCGCCCTTGCGGGTGGGCTGGAAGCGCCGGAGCACGCGGCCATCGGCCAGGTGCAGGGTGACGCGCGCGGCGCGCCGGGCCGGGTAGGCGTCGGCCAGCTCCGGGTCCAGCGCGAGGCTGACGCGGGGCATCAGGGCGCGGATGGCCGGGTCGGCCAGGGCGGGCGGCTCGAAGGCGGCCAGGCGAACGCCGCCCAGCCGCAGCAGCGCGCCCACGCAGTATTGCAGGGAGAAGCGGCAATCCTGCTCCGTGCGCGCGTCGGGCCGGTCGCAGACCGCCACGGTGGGCCCGTAGCCGCCGACATGGATGGCGACGACATCCTCCGCGCCGAAGCCGTGCTCGGCCCGCAGGGCGGCCACGGCGTCCAGCGCGGGGAAGATGTGACCGCAGCAGCCGTGGTTCTTGAAGGTGATGGCGGCGATGGCCTGCCATTCCCCCAGGCCGGCCAGGGCGCGGTCCCACTTGCCGGCGTCCTCGCTGGTGGCGGCGGCGAAGCCGGCGGGGCCGTGCAGCACGTCCGGTGCGCCGGTCACGCCGCGCGCGGCGGCGAGCGCCGCCAGCGCCCCGGCCTCCGCCGCGTGGGCAGCGTGCAGGGGCTTGCTCATCCCCTCGCCGCGGAAGGCCTGCTGCAGGCCGCCGGCCATGGTGGCGGCGCTGGCGATGGCGTGGGCGGTGCGCGCCGCGTCCAGCCCCAGCACCACGGCGGTGGCCGCCGCCGCGCCCAGCGTGCCCACCGTGCCGGTGGTGTGCCAGAACCGGTAGTGGGAGGGCTGCACGGCCAGCCCGACCCGGCAGCCCACCTCGTAGCCCGCCACCATCGCGCGCAGCAGCGTGTCCATGGAGGCGCCGCGCGCCTGGGCGGCAGCCAGCGCCGGCGGGATGGTGACCACCGCCGGGTGGTGGCCGGCGTCGCGGAAGATGTCGTCGAACTCCACCGTGTGCGAAGCGGCGGCGTTCACCAGCGCGGCGTGGCGGATGCCGCCGCGCGCGCCATCGGCGTAACACAGCGCCTCGCCGGCGCCGCGCTCCCCGGCCAGCGCCTGGGCCAGCAGGGTGGCCGGGGCGCGGAGCGTGCCGGGCAGCAGGGCGGCGAACCAGTCCAGCAGGGCGCGCCGCGCGTGGCGCTGCAGCCCGGCCGGCCAGGGGCGGCTGCGCCAGGGCGCGGCCTCGGCGGCCAGGGCGGGCAGGGGGTTGCCCGGCGGGGCCCCGCCCCCGCGGATGATGCGCCGGTCCCCGGCGAGGCTGGAATCCATGGCGGCCGCTCCCCTCGGGCCGCAGCATGCGCCGGGGCGGCGCGGGCGCAAGCCGCCCGCCCGCGGTGGCGGCGCAGCGCGGCCCGGAAGCCTTGCGGCGGGTTGCGCGGTTGCGCGTGATTTTTCCGCGCCCTCCCCCGGGGAAGCCGAGGGTCGTTCCGGCTGCATGCCGGTGTTGCGCGAAAAATCTTCGCCCCGCGGGCGCGGGGCGCTTGCATCCGCCGGCCGCCGCGCGTATCTGCCCCCTCACAAGACGCAGTACGCACGTGCCTCTGGCCCCAAGCCCCCGGGGCCGCCCACTCAGGCGGCTCACGCGGCGCAAGGTTTACGCAACGACGTCAAGCGTTCTGGCAACCCCGTCCCGTCAGGGCCGGTTCTCTTCTGGTCGCTGGTTCGTTCGACCGTTTCGTCAATCAGGGGCCGCCCCATCCCGGGGCCGGTCCCGCCTGTTCGGGTGGAGGATGGTGCGATGACCCCCAAGGTCGCTCGCTATCTCGCGGAAATGCAGCCGGCGACGCCGTGCCTGGTGCTCGACGTGGACCGCGTCGCGCAGAACTACGGCCGGCTGAAGGCCGCGCTGCCGCTGGCGCGCATCTACTACGCGGTGAAGGCCAACCCGGCCGCCCCCATCCTGGAGCGGCTGGCCGGGCTGGGCTCCTTCTTCGACGCCGCCTCCTTCGAGGAGGTGCGGATGTGCCTGGAGGCCGGCGCGCCCGGCGCGCGCGTCTCCTACGGCAACACCATCAAGAAGGAGCGCGACATCGCCGCCGCCTATGCCGCGGGCGTGCGCATGTTCGCCTTCGACTCGGAGGCGGAGCTGCTGAAGCTCGCGCGCTCGGCGCCCGGCGCTTCCGTGTACTGCCGCATCCTGGTCGGCAATGACGGCGCCGAGTGGCCGCTGTCGCGCAAGTTCGGCTGCGAGGTGGAGATGGCGCGCCGGCTGATGGTGCAGGCGCAGGAGCTGGGGCTGGACGCCTTCGGCCTGTCCTTCCACGTCGGCTCCCAGCAGGTGAAGACCGCCGCCTACGAGGCCGCGATCGCCAAGGTCGCCATGCTGTTCACCGACCTCGCCGAGGCCGGGGTGAAGCTGCGCATGGTCAACCTCGGCGGCGGCTACCCGGTGCGCTACAAGGCGGAGGTCCCGGAGATCGAGGATTTCGGCAACGCCATCATGGGCGCCATGGCCGAGCACTTCGGCAACGCCCTGCCCGAGATCGTGATCGAGCCGGGCCGCTTCCTGGTGGCCGATGCCGGCGTGGTGCAGGGCGAGGTCGTGCTCGTCTCCCGCAAGGGCGAGGACGACCCGGTGCGCTGGGTCTACCTCGACATCGGGCGCTTCGGCGGCCTGGCGGAGACGGAGGGCGAGGCCATCCGCTACGCCATCCGCACCCCGCACGAGGGCATGGCGGACGGCCCGGTGACCATCGCCGGCCCGACCTGCGACAGCACGGACACGCTCTACGAGAAGAGCAACTACCGGCTGCCGCTGGCCCTGAAGGATGGCGACAAGGTGGAGCTGCTGGCGACCGGCGCCTACGTCACCACCTACGCCTCCCAGCGGTTCAACGGCTTCGCCCCGCTGGGCGAGCACTACATCTGAGCGGGCGCCGCGGGAGAAACTCGCGGCGCCTTTCCTTTCTTCCGGCCGCGGAACCGTATAGGCTCCGGCCATGGATGAGATAGACCGGAAAATCCTGCTCGCGGTGCAGGCCGATGGCGCCGCCGGCCTGGCGGAGATCGCCAAGGCGGCCGGGCTCTCCGTCTCTGCCACCGCCGAGCGCCAGAAGCGGCTGGAGGAGCGCGGGCTGATCCGCGGCTGGCACGCCGCGCTGGACCCCGCGCTGGTCGGCGTGCCGCTGCTGGCCTTCCTGCGGCTGGACATGCGCCCGGGCAAGGAGGAGACCGCCTTCCGCCGCCTGGTCCGCAAGCAGGAGGCGGTGCTGGAGTGCCATCAGCTGACCGGCGAGTGGTCCTACCTGCTGAAGCTGCGCGTGCCCGGCATCGCCGCGCTGGACGCGCTGATTGCCGAGGAAATCCGCCCGCTGCCGGGGCTGGAGCGCCTGTCGGTGGAGATCGCCCTCGCCTCGGTGAAGGAGACCGCCCTGCTGCCGGTGCCGCCGGTGCCGGAGGAGGAGGAGTAGCGCCGCGCCGCCCGGCCCCACGGGCCTGATGCCGGTGCCGGAGGCGATGTGCTCCTCCCGACGGCCAGCGTGGTGGCCAGCCCCGGCCGGGCGGTGGCAGCGCGATGGCTGGTCTAGCCTGGGAAGGAACCCCGCCTGGCCGGCGCCGCCGCGCCGCGCCATCCAGCGCGTCCCATGGCGGGCATCATCGGCGCCGATGCCCGGTTGAAGCGGCCCGCCGTTCGCGCCATGTTCCAGCCATGGCCAAGGAACGCGCGCGCTACGTCTGCCAGTCCTGCGGCGCGCCGCACCCCAAGTGGCAGGGCCGCTGCGACGGCTGCGGCGAATGGAACACCCTGGCCGAGGAAGCCGTGCAGGCCGGCCCCGGCCCGGCCGGGCGCCTGGGGCGCGGCAAGGGGCTGGAGTTCGTCGGGCTGAAGGGGCAGGGCGCGCCGCCGCCGCGCCACGTCACCGGCATCGCCGAGCTGGACCGCGTGCTGGGCGGCGGCTTCGTCCCCGGCTCCGCCGTGCTGGTGGGCGGCGACCCCGGCATCGGCAAGAGCACCATCCTGCTGCAGGCCGCCGCGCGCATGGCCGGCGCCGGCAAGCGCGTCCTCTACATCTCGGGCGAGGAGGCGGTGGAACAGGTGCGGCTGCGCGCCCGCCGCCTGGGGCTGACGGAGGCGCCGATGGCCCTGGCCAACGCCACCGCGCTGCGCGACATCACCGCCTCCCTGGAGGCCGAGCGCGACGCCGCGCTGGTCGTCATCGACTCCATCCAGACCATGTGGCTGGACGCGCTGGACAGCGCGCCCGGCACGGTGGCGCAGGTGCGCGCCTGCGCGGCGGAACTCATCCGCGTGGCCAAGGGACGCGGCTTCGCCCTGGTGCTGGTGGGCCACGTCACCAAGGAGGGCACGCTGGCCGGCCCGCGCGTGCTGGAGCACATGGTGGACGCCACCCTGTACTTCGAAGGCGACCGCGGCCACCAGTTCCGCATCCTGCGCGCGGTGAAGAACCGCTTCGGCGCCACCGACGAGATCGGCGTCTTCGAGATGACCGAGGGCGGGCTGGTGGAGGTCGCCAACCCCTCCGCCCTGTTCCTGGCCGAGCGGCGGGGCAACATCTCCGGCTCGGCCGTCTTCGCCGGGCTGGAGGGCACGCGGCCGGTGCTGGTGGAGATCCAGGCGTTGCTGGCGCCCTCGGCCGGCGGCAGCCCGCGGCGGCAGGTGGTGGGCTGGGATGGCGGGCGGCTGGCCATGCTGCTGGCGGTGCTGGAAAGCCGCTGCGGCCTGACCTTCGCCCAGGCCGACGTGTACCTCAACATCGCCGGCGGCCTGCGCATCAACGAGCCGGCGGCCGACCTCGCGGTGGCCGCCGCCCTGGTGAGCGCGATGACCGACCGCCCCACCGCGCCCGAGGCGGTGTATTTCGGCGAGGTGGGGCTGAGCGGCGAGGTGCGCCAGGTCTCCCAGGCCGAGTCGCGGCTGCGCGAGGCGCGCAAGCTGGGCTTCGGCGCCGCGGTGCTGCCGCGCCGCACCGCCCGCGGCAACAAGGCCCCCGCCCCCATCGAGGGCCTGCGGCTGGAGGAGGTGGGCCACCTGGCCGACCTGGTGGCGCCCTTCGCGGCGCAGACGGTGCGCCGCAAGGAGAAGCCGCCTGAACGCGCCGCCTGACCCGCTGGCGCGCATCCTGTGGCAGGACGACGCGGTGCTGGTGCTGGACAAGCCGGCCGGCCTGCCGGTGCACCGCGGCCCGCGCGGCGGCCCCTCGCTGGAGGATTGGGGGGAGGCGCTGCGCCAGGGCCGGCGCCACGCCCCGCAACCGGCGCACCGGCTGGACCAGGACACGGCGGGCTGCCTTGCCTTCGGCCGCACCAAGCCCGCCATGGCGGCACTGGGTGCGCTGTTCGCCGCCGGCCGGGCCGACAAGGCCTACTGGGCCGTGGTGGCGGGCGACCTGCCGGATGAGGGGGCGTGCGAGGCACCGCTGCTGAAGCGCAGCACCGCCGCGCGCGGCTGGTGGATGGCGGTGGACCCCGCCGGGCAGCCGGCCCGCACCGAATGGCGGGTGCTGGGCCGCGCCGGGGGCCGCGCGGCGCTGGAGCTGCGCCCGCACACCGGCCGCACCCACCAGCTGCGCGTCCACTTGGCCCACCTGGGCGCGCCCATCCTGGGCGACGCGCGCTACGGCGGCCCGCCGGGGGCGCTGCACCTGCTGGCGCGCCGGCTGGCGCTGCCGCTGGACGGCGGCCCGGTGATGGCCGAGGCGCCGGTGCCCGCCCACATGCGCGCGGCGCTGGCGGCATGCGGCGTCGCCTGATCCTGCTGGCGCCGCTGCTGATGGGCCAGGGCGCCCCCCGGGGCGGCCTGCCGCGCCCGCGCTGCGACTTCGCCGCCGCCATGGCCGCGCTGGACGCCGCCGAGGCATCCGCCCGCACCCCGCTGGCCGGGCTGGAGCAGGCGCGCGCCGCCGGCGCCGCCCTGGGCGCGTCCATCGCGGAGCTGGCGGCCCGGCTGGCTGGCTGCGGCTGCCGCGACCTGGCGGAGCGCGCAGCGGAGGCCGGCGCCGCCGCCGCGCCGATGGAATCCGCCGCTTCCGCCGGCATCGCCGCCCGGGCGCAGGAAGCGGCGCGCTTCCGCCTGGCGCTGGTGCGCGAGGGCTTCGCCCGTCAGGGCTGCCGGTGAAGCCGGGGCAGCAGGGCGAAGACCAGGTAGGCCCCCAGCGCCGCCAGCCCCGGCGGCGTCAGGAAATCCGCCAGCCAGGCCCGCGCGTCCCAGCCGCGCAGGGCGGCGCCCGCGCCGAATTCCAGCAGCAGCAGCAGCGCCAGCGCGGCCAGGCCCAGGCGCAGCCGCGGCGCGCCCGGCGGCACGCGCAGCCGGCGCAGCACCCAGCCCGCCGCCACCCAGGCCCAGCCCAGCATCAAGGGCAGCTCCGCCAGCACGGCCGGCAGGCGGCCGATGCGCGGCGCCAGCACGAATTCCCGCAGCGGGCCCAGCACGAAGCCGGCGGCGAACACCAGCGCCACGTAGAGCAGCGCGCCCCGCAGCTCGCGGCTCATCAGAAGCGGCGCAGCAGCCGGTCGATGTAGTCCAGCTCCTCCGGCGGGCGGGCGCGCTCGCCGGCGCGGCGGCGCAGCTCCTCCTGCAGGCGGCGGGTGCGCAGCAGCTCCGCCTCCTCCGGCACGCGGGTGTCGGAGCCGTTCTCCGCCTGCCCGGCCGTCTCGCGCGAGCGGCGGCCGAGCGGGTCGCGTCCCTCGCCCAGCTGCTGCTCCTCGCCGGCCTCCTCGCCGCCCTCGGCGTCGCCGGCCATCTCCTCGCCGGGCTCGCCCTCGCCCTGCTGGCCGCGGCCCATCTGGCGCTGCATGGCCTGCTGCATCTGGCGCCCGGCCTCCTGCAGGCGGCGCATCGCCTCCTGCTGGGCGGGGCGGGCGTCGCGCCCTTGCCCGAGGGCTTCCTGCGCCTCGCGCATCGCCTGGTCGGCCTGGCCCAGCCCCTCGGGCACCTCGCCGGTCAGGTCGCCGTGCTGCTGCATCAGCTCGCCCAGGGCGCGGCGCAGGGCGCGCTGCTGGCGGGCCTCGGCCTGGCGCTGCGCCTCGGCCTGGGGGTCGGCGGCGGGCGGGGGCTGGTTGCGCCGGGTCTCGCGCCGGCGCTGCTCCTCCGCCTGGGCGCGGCGCTCGCCGCTGTCCAGCTGCTCGGCCTGGCGGCGCACCAGGTCCTGCACGGCGCCCATCTGCTGCTGGCCGCGCTGGCGCTGCTGCTGGCGCTCCGGCGTCTCGCCGCGGGCGACGCGGCCCTCCTGCAGGGCGCGCAGCATCTCCTCCAGCTCGGCCAGTTCGCGCCTCGCGTCCTCCGTGCGGCCCTGGCGGGCGGCCTCCTCCATGCGGCGGGTGCGGCGCTCGATGTCGCGCTGGTCCAGCAGGCGCTGCTGCGGGTCGTAGGGCAGGGCCTCGGCGTTCTCGCGCTGCAGGCGCTCGGCCAGCGCCTCCATGTGGCGGCGGATGGCCTCGCGCAGCGCCTCGATGCGGCGCTGCAACTCCTCGCGCGCCGCCTGCTCCTGCGGGGTGCGCCCGGCCTCGTCCAGCGCCTCGCGCAGCTGCTGCTGCGCCTCAGCGAGCGCCCGGGCGGTGCGCTCGTCGCGGCCTTCCTCCAGCGCCAGGGCGGTTTCCCACAGCAGCTCCTGCACCTCGGCCACCGCCTCGGCGCGGCGGTCGCGCTGCAGCTGGGTGCGGGCGGTGCGGACGGACAGCTGGGTGGCCGGGTCGTGCTCGAAGCGCTCGGGCGCCGCCAGCACGGCGTCCAGCGCGCGGGCGGCGGGGATGCGCTCGGCCGGATTCAGCGACAGCGCCTTGCGCACGGCGATGAGGTCGCGCGCCACCGGGTGGTTGAAGGAGCGCTCGGGCAGGTCGAAGCGCGCCTCCTCCGACACGCCTTCCTGGCCGGCGCCGTCGCGGGCGCGCAGGGTGGCCACCACCGGCAGCCCGGCCCATGGGTGCGCCGCCAGCTCCGCCGGCATCAGCCCGCGCGCCTGCCGCGGCGCGGCGGCCGGCAGCGCCACGTCGAGCGTGACCGGCGGCGCCTCCGGCCGGGCGGCGAGGCGGATCTCGACGCGCAGGGACAGCACGCCCCAGTCATCCTCCACCTGCCAGGGCAGGCGCAGGCCCAGCCCGCGCGGGGCGCGGCCCGGCGCCTCGGGGAAGCGGGCCACCGGGGGGGCGTCGGGCTGCACCTGCAGGGTCCAGGACGCGACCTCGCGCCCGCCGTCGCGCAGGGTCACGCGGGTGTCGGCCTCCAGCACCGCCTCCCCGGCATGGGAGCCGGGGCCGAGGGGGGCCAGCGCCAGGCCGGTGGCCGCGGGGTCGGCGGCGTTCGCCACCGCCAGCTGCAGCTTCGCGCCGGCGGGCACGGTGGCCGCGCCCCCGGTGGCGGGCAGGAAGACCGGCGGCGCGCCGGTGTAGGCGGGCGGCGTCACCCAGGCCTCCACCCGCAGGGCGGGGGCGGCGGCGGCCGGGCCGGCGGCCAGCTTGGGCAGCAGGGCGCGGCGCAGCAGGGCGGGGGCGTCCGCCCCGGCGGCCAGCAGGGCGGCCAGCGCCAGCAGCCCGGCCCCGGCGCGCAGCGCGCGCGGGTCGCGCGCCACCAGCCCCGGCCGCGGCGGGCCGACGCGCAGGCGGCCCAGCGCCGCGCGCATGCGGGCCTGATGCGCCGCCCACAGCCCGGGGTCGCCGCTGGCGGGCGTGTCGTGCAGGGTGGCCAGGGGGCGGTGGCGCAGGCCGGAATCGGCTTCCAGCCGGCGGTCGGCGGCCTCGGCGCCCGGCGGCGCCCAGCCGCGCGCGCCGCGCCAGGCGGCCCAGCCCAGCGCGGCGGCGAAGCCGGCCAGGGCCAGGGCGTGCGCCCAGGCCGGCAGCAGGCCCGGCAGCCCGGACCAGGCGAAGGCGAGGAACAGCGCGAGGACGGAAAGCGCCGGCCAGGCGGCGCGCCAAGCGGCCTCCCACCCCAGGGCGGCGCGGGCCAGGGCCCGCTTGCGGGGCAGGCCGGGGATCACCGGCCGCTCAGCCGCCATCGGCCCAGCGCGGCAGCCGCTGCCCGGCCAGCAGCGCCGGGTAGTCCTGCCGGTCGCGGATCACGGACCATTCGGTGCCCCTCACCATCACCTCCGCGGCCAGCGGCCGGGCGTTGTAGGTGCTGCTCATGCTCGCACCGTAGGCCCCGGCGTCGAGGAACGCCACGAGGGAATGCGGCGGCAGGGCGGGAAGTTCCCGCCCGCGGGCGAAGGTGTCGGAGGATTCGCACACCGGGCCCACCACGTCGGCGGCCGTGCGCGGCGCGTGAAAGGCGGTGGGCGAGACCGGCAGGATGGCATGCCAGGCGTCGTACATCGCCGGGCGCAGCAGGTCGTTCATCGCCGCGTCCAGGATGACGAAGCGCCGGCCGACGCTGGCCTTCTCCAGCACGACGGCCGCCAGCAGCACCCCGGCCGGGCCGCAGATCCAGCGCCCGGGCTCCAGCATCAGCTCCACCCCCGCATCACCCAGCCCGGCCTTGATGGCCCCGGCCAGCGCGGCGGGCGAGGCCGGCTGCTCGTCGCGGTAGGGGATGCCCAGGCCGCCGCCGCAATCCACCCGGCGCACCGCGTGGCCGGCGGCGCGCAGCTCGCGCACCAGCTCGCCCAGGCGGGCGTAAGCGGCGGCGTAGGGCGCCACGCCGCGCGTGATCTGCGAGCCGATGTGGGTGGCCAGCCCCACCACCTCCAGGCCCGGCATGGCGCGCAGCCGCGCGTACAGCTCCGGCGCCAGGGCGATGGGCACGCCGAACTTGTTCTCCGTCAGCCCGGTGGTGATCTTGGCGTGGGTGCGCGCGTCCACGTCCGGGTTCACCCGCAGCGCCACCCGCACCGTGCGCCCCAGCGAGGCGGCGAGGGCCGAGAGCATCTCCGCCTCCTCGGCGGATTCCAGGTTCACCTGGAGGATGTCCTCCGCGATGGCCAGGCGCATCTCGCGCGCGGTCTTGCCGACGCCGCTGAACACGATGCGCCCGGCCGGCACCCCGGCGGCGCGGGCGGCGCGCAGCTCGCCCTCGCTCACCACGTCGGCGCCCAGCCCCTCGCCGGCCAGCAGGTTCACCACGGCGATGTTGGGGTTGGCCTTGGTGGCGAAGTGGATGGTGGCCGCCAGCCCGGCCTCCGCCAGCGCCGCCTTCAGGGCGTTGGCGCGCCGCGCCAGGGTGGTGGCGGAATACACCCAGGTCGGCGTGCCGGCCGCCTGGGCGATGCGCGCCAGCGGCACCTCCTCCATCAGCAGCCCGGCGGAGGCGTCCATGGCCAGGGCCGGGCGCTGCGCCAGCAGGTCGGCGAAGGCGGGGTCGGGGCCGGTGGGGGGGATAGCGTCGGGCATCGGGACGATATGCCGCCGGATGCCCGCCCAGGGTAGGGGGAGATTTTCCGCGCGCCCCCGGATGGAGGACCGCGATGGACGTCATCGGCCAGCTCACCGCCTGCCTGCCGCTGGTGGAGCTCAACCGCTGGGGCCATGCCCGCCTGCTGGCGGAGCGCCCGCTGTTCCGGCTGGATGATGGCGGCCTGGGTGCACGCATCCGCCGCCGGGTGCGGCCGGTGCTGCTGGACGCGGTGCACCGCCACCCCTTCGTCTGGCAGCGCCGCCCCTTTCCCGGCCCCGCGCTGCCGCCCGGCCACGTGCCGGAGCTGACCCGGCGCGAGCTGGAGCACGACGTGGCCGCCCTGCTGCGCGCCCATGGCGAGGGCTGGTCCCCCCAGGCGGTGCGCGACGCGGTGCGGCCGCACGTCGCCGCCGCCGCCCTGCGCGACGTGCTGTGCGAGGAGGGGCTGGACGGCTTGTGACGCCCCGGCCCCCCGCGGCATCCTGCCCCCCGTGCGCCGCGCCCTCCTCCTGCTGCCCGTCCTCGGCCTCGCGGCGGCCTGGGCGCTCGACCGCGCCTTCCCGCCCGACCTGTCGCGGCTGCAGCGCGTCTCGGCGGAGGTGCCGGCGCGCGACGGGCGGCTGCTGCACGCCAGCCCCCTGCCCGGCGGGGAATGGCGGCTGCGCACCACCGCCGCCGACGCGCCGCCGCACCTGCTGGCGCAGCTGCTGGCGGCGGAGGATGCGCGCTTCCGCTGGCATCCGGGCGTGGACCCGCTGGCCATCGCCCGCGCCGCCGGCCAATGGGCCTGGCGGGGGCGGGTGGTGTCCGGTGGCTCCACCCTGTCCATGCAGGCGGCGCGGCTGCTGGAGCCGCGCCCGCGCACCCTGCGCTCCAAGGCCATCGAGGCGTGGCGGGCGGTGCAGCTGGAATGGCGCCTGGGCAAGACGGGCGTGCTGGAGGCGTGGCTGACCCTGGCGCCGCAGGGCGGCAACCTCCAGGGGCTGCGCGCCGGCGCCCTGGCCTGGTTCGGCCGCCCGCTGCACGCGCTGGACGCCGGGGAAACGGCGCTGCTGCTGGCCCTGGCCCGCGCGCCGGAGCGCACCCGCCCCGACCGCCACCCCGGCGCCGCCCGGCTGGCGCGCGACGCCGTGCTGCACCGCCGGGCGCCGGGCATCGCCACCCCCGCCGAGGCCGCGCTGGCCCAGCTGCCCGCCCGCCGCCTGCCGCTGCCGCGCCACGCCCCGCTGGTGGCGCTGCCGACCCTCGACCTCGACCTGCAGCGCGCCCTGAACCGGCTGGCCGCCGAGACCCTGGCGACCCTGCCCGAGCGCGCCTCGCTGGCCATCGCCGTGCAGGACATCGCCACGGGGGAATGGCGCGCCCTGGTGGCGGGGGACTGGCCCAACCCGCTGCGCGCCGGCCACCTGGACCTGACGCGGGCGGTGCGCTCGCCCGGCTCGGCGCTCAAGCCGCTGGTCTACGCCCTGGGGTTCGAGGCCGGGGTGGTGCGCCCCGACACCTTGCTGGAGGACCTGCCGCGCCGCTGGGGCGACTACGCGCCGGAGAACTACGACCGCGCCTTCGCCGGGCGGCTGACGGTGGCCGACGCCCTGCGCCAGAGCCTGAACGCGCCCGCCGTCGCCATCCTGGACCGGGTGGGGCCGCTGCGCATGGCCGCCGCCATGAAGGCGGCCGGCGCGCCGCCCCGCCTGCCGCCCGGCGCCGCCCCCGCCCTGCCCCTGGCCCTGGGCGGCGCGGGCGTGACCCTGCGCGAGCTGGTGACGCTGCACGCCCGCCTGCCCCAGGTGGTGGAGCGCCGCGCCGCCGAGGCCGCGCTGGCGGCGCTGGTGCAGCCCTGGCCCGGCCCGCCCGGCGTGGCGTGGAAGACCGGCACCTCCTGGGGCGGGCGCGACGCCTGGGCGGTGGGGCAGGACCGGCGGCACGCCGTGGGCGTCTGGGTGGGCCGGCCGGACGGCACGCCGCTGCCCGGCGCCACCGGGGCGCGGCTGGCCCTGCCCGTGCTGGCAGCCGCCTTCGAGCGCCTGCCCCGCGCCCCGCGCGAGGCGCTGCCTTCCCGCGCCCCGGCGGCGGCGCCCGGCGGCACGGACGCCCTTCGCCTGGTGTTCCCGCCGCCGGGCGCCCTGCTGCCGGAGGCCGGGCGGGTGGTGCTGCGCGCGCAGGGCGGGCAGCGGCCGCTGGCCTTCCTGGTGGATGGCGCGCCCATCGCCAGCGACCCGGCGCGGCGGGAGGCCGGCTGGACCCCGCCGGGGCCCGGCCTCTACCGCATCACCGTGCTGGACCGCGCCGGCGCGGCGGCGCGCACCGAGCTGCGGGTGCGCTGAGGCCGGCTCAGGCCTCGCCCACGCAGTCCAGCATGGCGGCCTCCAGCGCCTCGGCCGGCGGCTTGCCGCCCCAGAGCACGAACTGGAAGGCGGGGAAGAAGCGCTCGCACTCGGTGATGGCGATGTCCACCATGTCCTCCAGGCTCTCGGCGGAGGCGCCCGGCGCCCCGCGCAGCAGCACGGAATGGCGGAAGACCGGGGTGCCCTCCTCGCTCTCCAGCCCGAAATGGCCGATCCACAGCTTCTCGTTGGCGCGGGCCAGCAGCTCGAACAGCGGGCCGCGGCGGTTGTCGGGCACCTTGGCCTCGAAGGCGCAGGTGAAGTGCATGGCGCTGATCTCCGGCGACCAGGAGAAGAGCAGGGTGTAGGTGCACCACTGCCCCGGCGCCTCGGCCGCCAGGTCGCCGTCCGAATGGCGCTCGAAGGCCCAGTCGTTGGCGGCGACGATCTGCTCCAGCACGTCCAGCGGGTTGGCGAGCTGTTCGGTGGTTTCCACGAGCAGTCCGGACATCGCGCGGCACTCCCCTGATGTTGCCCGCCGCGGCGTGGCGGGGTGGTGGAAACGGCTGTTCCGCATCCCCTCCAACGGCCACGGGCCACAAGGGTTGGGAGAACACAGCGCGATTCCCCACAAGGGATAGGGTAGGGCAGGGGGATGCCGCGCCGCAACAGGGGATCACCCCCCACCGGATGGCAGGAAGATGAAGACGCAGGCCATCACCAGGCAGCCCATGGCGGCGAAGTAGGTCCAGCGCAGCGGCTCGCCCAGCAGGGTCACGCTGAACACGGCGAAGACGGACAGGGTGATGACCTCCTGCATCACCTTGAGCTGCTGGCCGGTGAAGGCGCCGTAGCCGATGCGGTTGGCCGGCACCGCCAGGCAGTACTCGAAGAAGGCGATCCCCCAGGAGACGAGGATGGCCACCCACATGGGCCAGGAGGGCGCCTTGAGGTGGCCGTACCAGGCCAGGGTCATGACGATGTTGGACAGCACGAGGAGGAAGGGCGTGAGGAGGAGCGGCGACATGGGCGGGGTCCTGTTCGATGCCCCCGCATGTCGCCACGCTGGACACGCCCTGTCATGTCCATTATTCTCGACATATGGACGAAAACTCGGCGATCCTGGCCCTGGACGCGCTGGCCCAGCCGACCCGGCTGGCGGCCTTCCGGCGCCTGGTCGCCGCCCCCGCGGAGGGGCTGCCCGCCGGCGAGCTCGCGCGGGTGCTCGCCGTGCCGCACAACACCCTTTCCACCCACCTGTCCGCCCTGGCCCGCGCCGGGCTGCTGCGCGCCAACCGCGAGGGGCGGGTGGTGCGCTACGCGGCCGACCCCGCGGGCATCCGCGCCCTGCTGGGCTTCCTGCTGCACGATTGCTGCGGCGGCCGGCCCGAGCTGTGCCGACCCTCCACGGAGTGCCCCCCATGAGCGTCACCATCTGGCACAACCCCGCCTGCGGCACCTCCCGCAACGTGCTGGCGATGATCCGCAACAGCGGGGAGGAGCCGGTGATCCGCGACTACCTCCGCCAGCCGCCCGATGCGGCGGCGCTGCGCGACGCGCTGGCGCGCACCGGCCTGCCCGCCCGGGCCCTGCTGCGCCGCAAGGGCGCCCCCTTCGCGGAGTTGGGGCTGGATGACCCCGCCCTGGACGAGGAGGCGCTGATCGCCGCCATGCTGGCGCATCCCATCCTGATCGAGCGCCCGCTGGTCTTCACGGCGCGGGGCGCGCGCCTCTGCCGGCCCTCGGAGGTGGTGCTGGAGATCCTGGAGCAGCCGCAGCGTGCGCCGTTCAGCAAGGAAGACGGCACGCCCGTCCATGGCTGACGCCGCCCGCCGCGCCGTCGCGGAGGGGCTGGCCACCGCCCTGCTGCTGGCCACGGTGGTGGGCAGCGGCATCATGGCGGAACGGCTGGCCGGCGGGAACGGCGCCCTGGCGCTGCTGGGCAACGCCCTGGCCACCGGCGCCATGCTGCCGGTGCTGATCTGGCTGTTCGGCCCGCTGTCCGGCGCGGCGATGAACCCCGCCGTGACGCTGGTGCAGTGGCGTGCCGGCGCCGTGGCGGGCGCCGAGGCGCTGCGCATGGCGGCCGCGCAGGCCGCGGGCGCGCTGGCCGGCGTGGCGCTGGCCCACGCGATGTTCGGCCTGCCCCTGGTCCAGGCGGGGGGCGCGGCGCGCGGCCTGCCCGGCCACTGGCTGGCCGAGGCGGTCGCCACCGCCGGGCTGGTCTGGGTGGTGCTGGGGGTGCCGGCCGGCCGGGTGGCGGTGGCGGTCGGGCTCTACATCACGGCGGCCTACTGGTTCACCGCCTCCACCAGCTTCGCCAACCCCGCGGTGACGCTCGCCCGCGGGTTCACCGCCAGCTTCAGCGGCATCGCCCTGGCCGACGTGCCCGGCTTCGTGGCGGCGCAACTGGCCGGCGCGCTGGGGGCGGCGGCGCTGTGGCGCTGGCTTTCGCCAGGCTTGCCCGGGCCGCGGCCCATGCGCCAGGATGCGCCATGCGCCGGCTCCTCCTCCCGCTGCTGCTGCTGACGGCCCCTGCCGCGGCCCAGGAACCCGGCCGCTTCGCCTGCCCGCCCGGCGGGGAATGCCACGTGGTCTGCGCCACCCCCGCCCAGCCGGACTACGAGGTGGGCGCGGTGGAGCGCGCCGAGTTCCTCACGCTCGAGCTGCCCGGCGGGGTGCGGGTGGCCGCGCTGCGGGTGACGCTGCGCGGCGGCAGCGCCATCACCTTCACGGGGCCGGAGCTGCGCTGCCGGCTGTCGGGCTTGACGCCCGCTCCCTAGGCGGCAGCCGCCACAGCAGGAACAGCATCACCAGCATGGCCGGGATGGCCGCCAGGGTGGTCAGGATGAAGAACTGGCTCCAGCCCAGGGATTGCGCCAGCGCCCCGGCGCTGGCCCCCAGCGTGCGCAGCGGCACCGCGGCCAGGGAGGAGAGCAGCGCGTACTGCGTCGCGCTGAAGGAGCGGTTCACCAGGCCGGAGAGGTAGGTGAGGAAGGCGGCGTCGGCCAGCCCGTCGGTGAAGTTCTCCACCCCCACCTGGGCGAACAGCATGGGCATGTCCCGTCCGCCGCCGACCAGCGCCAGGTACATCAGGTTGGACAGCATCTGCCCCAGCCCGGTGAGGATCAGCGCCCAGCGCACCCCGATGCGCCCCACCAGCCAGGACCCCGCCACCGCTCCCGCCAGGGTGCAGCCCAGGCCGAACGCCGTGCCCACCGCCGCCACGTCCTCCCGCGTGAAGCCCTCGCTGCGGTAGAAGGGCGTGACCATGACGCCGGCCAGCGCCTCGCCCAGCTTGAACAGCGCGACGAAGAGCAGGATGGCCAGCCAGTAGGGGCGGCGCAGGAAGTCCAGGAAGGGGTCGGCCACCGAATGGCGCAGCCGCGCGCCCCAGGTGGCGGGCAGGGCGGGCGCGGCCAGGCTGTCCTTCCCCGCCAGCGCCGCGGCCAGCCCCACCCCCATCAGCGCCGCGCCATAGGCATAGGCGCCGCCCCAGCCCAGCGGCCCCACCAGGAACAGCGTGCCGGCGCCCGCCGCCAGCAGCGCGGCGCGGTAGCCCCAGACATAGGCGGCCAGGCCCCAGGCCTGCCGCTCCTCGTCCTCGCCCAGCATCTCGATGCGCCAGGCATCCACCACGATGTCCTGCGAGGCCGACAGGAAGGCCACCAGCGCCGCCAGCGCCACCGTCCAGGTCGCGCCCTGGCGCGGGTCGGTCAGCGCGATGCCCAGCAGCGCGGCGACGAGGGCGAGCTGGATGGGCACCAGCCAGCCGCGCCGCCGGCCCAGCGGCAGGGGCGGGCGGAGGGCGTCCAGCGCGGGCGACCACAGGAACTTCCAGGCATAGGCCAGGCCGATCAGCGCCGTCAGGCCGATCTGCGTCAGCGACATGCCGCTTTCGGTGAACCATTGCCGCAGCACCTGCCCGGCCACCAGCGGCAGCGGCACCCCGGCCCCGAAGCCCAGGGCCAGCATCAGCAGGTATCGGCGGTCGCGCAGCATGGGGCATGGCTACCAGCGCACCCCGCGCGCCGCTACAGGGGGGCGCATGGACGTCACCCGCTTCTTCCTGGTCCGCCACGCCCTGGTGGAGCCCTCGGCCCGCGCCATCCTCTACGGCGCCATGGATGTCGCGCTGTGCGACCTGGCGCTGCGGGAGGAGGCGGCGCTGCACCGTTGGCTGGCCGCGCGCCTGCCCACCCCCGCCCGCTGGTTCGTCACCCCGCTGAGCCGCACCCGCGCCACGGCGGCCGCCATCTTCGCCGCCGGCCACCCCGCGCAGGAGCTGGCGGAGGAGCCCGACCTGGCCGAGCAGCACCTGGGCGAGTGGCAGGGCATCGCGCATGAGGCGCTGGTGGAGCGGCTGCGCGCCCCCGCCCACCCCTTCTGGCCGCATGGGGCGGAGGAGCGCCCGCCCGGCGGCGAATCCCTGGACGACGTGCGCGCGCGGGTCGGCCGGGTGATGGAGGCGCTGAGCCAGACCTGCCGCGGGCAGGACGTGGTCGTCATCGCCCATGGCGGCTCCATCCGCGGGGCGCTGGCGCATGCGCTGAGCCTGTCGGCGCAGCAGGCGCTCTCCTTCTCCATCCGCAACCTGGGCCTGACGCGGCTGGAACGCCACGGGCCGGACTGGCGGGTGGCCGCGGTGAACGAGGAGCCCTGGACCCCGCCCCCCGGTTGACGCGGCGCGGCGGCCTCCCTAGCTTCGGCGGGGCCGGCGCCCCGCGCGCCGGTCCCTCCCTCCAAGTCGCCGCCACGTCAGCACCCCGCGGGGCCTGCCGTGCGCGCCGCCCCCGCATCCCACGCTGGATCACCCGATGCACCTTTCCGAACTCAAGGCCAAGTCGCCGCCCGACCTCCTCGCCTTCGCGGAGGAGCTGGGCGTCGAGAACGCCTCCGTGCTGCGCAAGCAGGACATCATGTTCGCCGTCCTCAAGACGCTGGCCGACAACGACCAGGCCATCTACGGCGACGGCACGCTGGAAATCCTGTCCGACGGCTTCGGCTACCTCCGCTCGCCCCAGGCGAACTTCCTGCCGGGGCCGGACGACATCTACGTCTCCCCCGCCCAGGTGCGCCGCTTCGGCCTGCGCACCGGCGACACGGTGGAAGGCCAGATCCGCGCGCCCAAGGACGGCGAGCGCTACTTCGCCATGCTCAAGGTCACGGCGGTCAACTTCGACCAGCCCGAGGCGCTGCGCCACCGCATCAACTTCGACAACCTCACCCCGCTCTATCCCAACCGGCGGCTGGTGATGGAGGTGCCGGACGGCGACGCCCCGGTGCGCGCCGCCGGCGCCAAGGACAAGGGCCCGATGAAGGACATGACGCACCGCGTCATCGACCTCATCTCGCCCATCGGCATGGGGCAGCGCGCCCTGATCGTGGCGCCGCCGCGCACCGGCAAGACGGTGATGCTGCAATCCATCGCCAAGTCCATCACCGCCAACAACCCCGACGTCTTTCTAATGGTGCTGCTGATCGACGAGCGCCCGGAGGAGGTGACCGACATGGCCCGCACCGTGCGCGGCGAGGTGGTGGCCTCCACCTTCGACGAGCCGGCGACGCGCCACGTGCAGGTGACGGAGATGGTGCTGGAGAAGGCCAAGCGCCTGGTCGAGCACAAGCGCGACGTGGTGATCCTGCTGGATTCCATCACCCGCCTGGGCCGCGCCTACAACTCCGTCGTGCCGTCCTCCGGCAAGGTGCTGACGGGCGGCGTGGACGCCAACGCCCTGCAACGGCCCAAGCGCTTCTTCGGCGCGGCGCGCAACATCGAGGAGGGCGGCAGCCTCACCATCATCGCCACCGCGCTGATCGACACCGGCTCGCGCATGGACGAGGTGATCTTCGAGGAGTTCAAGGGCACCGGCAACTCGGAGATCGTGCTGGACCGCAAGCTGTCCGACAAGCGCACCTTCCCGGCCATCGACATCCTGAAGTCCGGCACCCGCAAGGAGGAGCTGCTGGTGGACCGCGGCACGCTGTCCAAGATGTGGGTGCTGCGGCGCATCCTGAACCCGATGGGCACGCAGGACGCCATGGAGTTCCTGCTGGACAAGCTGAAGTACTCCAAGACCAACCAGGATTTCTTCGACGCGATGAACACCTGACGGTGTTCGCCGCGTCGAAGAGGCTTCTTGGTGCCCTCACCGCCGCTGCCTAGGGCAGCGGCTACGCCGGGCGGCGGGCATCCGCCCGCCTTGGCTTCGGCCCCCTGAAGGGGGCCGGCGGCCGCGCTGCGGCCGCATCCTCCGTCGTCGGGCCGGACTTGGGGGGTGACGCTGGCCGGCCGGCCTTGCCTGCGGCGTCGGCCTCGCGCGGACGTTGCGCCGCTCCTTCCCATCCGAGTCAACCAAACCCGCCGGCGCGTGTTGTCCCCGCACGCCATCCAAGGTGCCGAAGGGGACAGCCATGAGCGACCGACCGGTGGGCGCGGACCAGCCGCGCGCCACGATCAACAACGTGATGGAAGACGCGCGCGACCTCGCCGGCCGCGCCAAGGCCGAAGGGGCCGCCAAGCTGGAGGAGGCCAAGGACAAGGCCCTCGCGCTGGCCGGCGAGGCGAAGGCCGAGGGCGAGGACCTGCTGGCCACCGCCCGCGCCCGCGCCGAGGACGTGGCCGAGCAGGGCAAGGAGAAGGGCGCGGCGACCGTGTCCGCCCTGGCCCGCGCCATCCACCACATCGGCGAGGACCTGGACCAGGGCGCGCCGGAGATCGGCCGCCACGTCCACCGCGCCGCCGAGGCCGCGGACGGCCTGGCGCACGCCCTGCGCGAGCGCCCGCTGGGCGAGCTGGTGGCCGACGTGGGCGACTTCGCCCGCCGCAACCCCACCGCCTTCTTCGCGGTCAGCGCCATCGCCGGCTTCGCCCTGGCGCGCTTCCTCAAGGCCGGCCCGGCGCCGCGCGCCATGCGCCACGTCCGCGCCGGCACCGGCAGCTACGCCGGCCCGGCGCCGCGCCAGCCGGCCACCATGGCCGCCGCCTCGCTGGGCGGGGCCGCGGCCTATGGCGGCCACCCGCCCGCCAACACCATGGCCCAGCCGGTGCAGCCGGCGGACATGAGCCATGGCGGCATGGGCACGCGCAGCGGCACGGTGCCCAACCAGCACACGGGCACGCCGCTGTGAGCCAGGGCGGCGAGCGCGGGGTCGCCGACCTGCTCGGCGACCTGGTGGACCAGACCACGACCCTGGTCCGCAAGGAGGTGCAGCTGGCGCGGGCCGAGCTGGGCGAGAAGGCCGGCCAGGTCAGCGGCGCCGTCATCTCCCTCGGCGCGGGGATGGTGCTGTTCATCGGCGCGCTGATCGCGCTGGTGCAGGCGGCCATCGCCGCGCTGGTCGAGTATGCGGGGCTGTCGGCCACCGTGTCGGCGCTGATCGTGGCGGTCGTCGTCGCCCTGGTCGGCTGGCTGGTGGCGCGCGGCGGCCTCGCCACCCTCAAGAGCTTTTCCATCACCCCCGACCGCACGGCCGCGCAGCTCTCGCGCGATGCCGAGGTCGTCAAGGAGCAGGTCCGATGAGCGGCATCACCGACCCCGGCGACAAGTCCCCCGCGGAGATCGAGCGCGAGGTGGAGCAGACCCGCAGCAACGTCTCCTCCACGCTCGATGAGCTGCGCGCCAAGCTGAAGCCCTCCCAGATGGTGGACGAGGTGGTCGGCGAGGCGGTGGAGTGGGTGAAGGGCTCGGGCGGCACCGAGTTCGCCCGCAACCTGGGCGTCGCCATCCGCGACAACCCGCTGCCGGTGGCGCTGATCGGTGCCGGGCTGGCCTGGCTGCTGTTCTCCGGCGGCCGCTCCGACGCCGCCCCGCCGCGGCGCGAGCAGCGCTGGCGCGAGGTGCGCTACCCCGACGGCTCCTACTCGCGCACGCGGGTCGAGGCGCCGGCGCAGCCCGCCTCCTCCGCCGGCTTCGCCTCGCGCACGCTGCACGACGCGCGCGACGCGGTGACGGGCGCGGCCTCCTCCGTCGCCTCCACCGCCTCCGACCTCGCTTCCCGCGCGGGCGAGGCGGCGCAGGGGGTGCTGGAGGGCGGCAAGGCCCAGGTGGCGGCGCTGGCCGACCAGGCCGGCATCGCCGCCGGCCGCGCCGGCGACCAGTTCCGCGCCGCCGAGCCCTTCCTGTACGGCGCGCTGGGCCTGGCCATCGGCGCGGGCATCGGCGCCCTGCTGCCGCGCACGGAGGTGGAGGACCGCCTGCTGGGCGAGCAGCGCGAGGCCGCCTTCGCCGCCGCCCGCGAGTCCATGGACACGGTGCGCGCCGTGGCCGAGGACAAGCTGGCCGAGGCCCGCGACACCATCGTGGAGACCTACGAGGGCACGATGGAGCGCCTGGACCGCGAGGGGCTGGCCGAGGCGCCGCGCATCCTGTCCGACGCCGCCTCCCAGGTGGGCGGGGCGGTGCAGGACACGGTGCGCTCCGCCGCCGAGGAGGCGAAGCGCGGCCTGCAGGGCTGAACCCGCCCCGGCGGCGCCCGGCCCGCCGGTCACCACACCCCCGGGGCGCCCCGCCGCGCCCCGGGAACCGCCCCCGGCGTGACGCCCGCAGGCGGCGAATCCCTCCCTGCTGCGAGGCGCGAAGGCACCTGCCGCCCGCTGAAGGGCAGCAGGCTTCTCGCGCCTGGACCACGAAGACATGCCTGGCTTCGCAAGTGGCAGTCCCGATATCGCGCAAAGGCCACGCCCGCACGCGGCCGCCAGTTGCCCGGGTCGTGGGCACCGGGCTGACCTGGCGCGGGCCTTCGGCTTCGGGCTGTCATCCGTTGGGGGGAGGTGGCCCTCTCCGACTTGACAGGGGCAACCTTGCCTTGTCTTGCAACGTAGGGTTTAGACTCCGCGGGCGCGACGCCGCGCCGAGGAAAGTGCCATGACCCGCCGTCTCCTGCTTGCCCTGCCCCTGCTGGCCATCGCCGGTGCCGCCCAGGCCCAGTGCGACACCCGGTTCGACTTCCTGAACCGCACCAGCCGCACGGTGAACGAAATCTACTTCGACAGCTCCTCCAACCCCAACTGGACGCGCGACGAGCTGGGGCGCGACGTGCTGCCCTCCGGTCAGGCGCGTCGCTTCCGGGCCGCCTACACCGGCAACTACGACTTCCGCGTGGTGCTGGACAACGGCCGCGCCATGGAGCTTCGGCAGATCAACATCTGCACCACCTCGCGCATCATCGCCACCGACAACGGGCTGCGCGCCGAGTAGGCGCGCGGCGGCTACAGCGCCGCCCAGCCCTCCAGCACCGGCACGCAGCCGCCGCCCACGCTGGCGCGCACCCCGTCCGCGGCGTCCCAGGCGCGGGCGTGCAGCAGGGAGGGGCGGCGCATCTCCACCCCCTGGGTGATGGCGAAGGCGCTGCCCTCGCCGCGCGCGTGCAGCAGCGCGGCCAGCGGCGTGGCGGCGCTGCCGGTCGCCGCGTCCTCCAGCGTGCCCGAGAGCGGGGAGAACATGCGCGCGCGGATGGCGGCCGCGCCGCTGCGCGCCCACAGGTGGACCGGCAGCCGCGGCGCCGCCCCGCCCTGGGCCGCGTGCGGCCAGGCCGCGGCGGCGGCGCGGAAGGCGGCCAGGTCGGGCGCGGCGCGCGGCAGGTCCTCCGCCGCCACCTCCGCCAGCACGAAGGAATTGCCGCAGGAGGCGAGCACCGGCTTGCCCAGCGGCGCTACGCCCAGGCAAGGCGCCAGCAGTTCGGCGGGCATCTCCGGCCCCAGGGCCAGCGGCTGCGGCGCCTCCACCGTCGCCGCCGCGTCCTCCAGCCGCACCGTCACCAGCCCGGCCAGCTCCTCGAAGCGCAGCACGCCGCCGCGGGCGCGGTGGCGCAGCGCCCAGGCGGTGCCGACATTCGGGTGGCCGGCGAAGGGCATCTCCGCCGTGCGGTTGAAGATGCGCACGCGCGCGTCGTTGGCCGGGTCGGCCGGCGGCAGCACGAAGGTGGTCTCGCTGAGGTTCAGCTCGGCGGCCAGGGCCTGCATCTCGGCGTCGGCGAGGCCCTCCGCCTCGGGGAAGACGGCCAGCGGGTTGCCGCCGAAGCGCTGGCCGGTGAACACGTCCAGCGTCAGGAAGCGGAAGCGCCTCACGCGTCCAGCTCCACCAGCACGGGCACGTGGTCGCTGGCCTGGGTCCAGCCGCGCGCCTCCTTCAGCGTGTGCTGGCGCCGCAGCGCGCCGCGCAGGTCCGGGCTGACCCAGACGTGGTCCAGGCGGCGGCCGCGGTCGGCGGCGGCCCAGTCCTTCGCGCGGTAGCTCCACCAGGAGTACAGCTTCTGCTCCTCCGGCACGAAGTGGCGCACCGCGTCCACCCAGGCGCCCTGCGCCATCCAGCCCGCCATCGCCGCCACCTCCCCCGGGGTGTGGCTCACCACGTCCAGCAGCTGGCGGTGGCTCCAGACGTCGTGCTCGCCCGGGGCGATGTTCAGGTCGCCCACCAGCACGCGCCGCGGGGCGCCGGCGCGGCTGGCGCCCCATGCCGTCACCTCGCGCAGGAAGCGCAGCTTGTGGGCGAATTTCGGGTTGGCCGCGGGGTCGGGCACGTCGCCGCCGGCGGGCACGTAGAAGTCGTGCAGCTCCAGCGGGCCGCCCGGCGCGTCGAGCGTCACGCCCAGGTGGCGGCAATCGCCCTTCTCGCACCAGTCGGGGTCCTGGTCGCGCACCGCGAAGGGGACGCGCGAAAGGATGGCCACGCCGTTGTAGCCCTTCATCCCGCGCACCGCGACGTGGCCCCAGCCCAGTTCCCGCAGGCCGTCATGGGGAATCAGCTCGTCCGGGCACTTGGTTTCCTGCAGGCACAGCACGTCGGGGCGCAGCGCCTCGTCCAGCGCGCGCAGCAGCGGCAGGCGCAGGCGGATGCTGTTGATGTTCCAGGTGACGATGCGCATGGCGTCAGCGTCCCGCTGCCGGAGTGGCGCACGGGCGGGCGGCGCCACGGCTTTGCCGCGGCAACGCGGCGCACGCCTGGGAAACCAGGCGCCATGACGGGGCCCCCGCGGAACTGCGGAGCGGTTCCGTGGGGATGCTCAAAACAGCAGGCCCTTGCGCAGCATCCCGTGCACGCCCTTCTCGCCGTTCACCGTCTGCGTCACGTGGAAGTCCACCGCCAGCGAGCAGAGCTGGTAGGCATCGGCCGGCGAGAGGTTGCTGCGCGACGCGATGAAGGAGATCATCTCCCGCAGGGCCTTCCTCATCGCCTCGTCCAGGTCCTCGTGCATGCCCATGGAGATGAAGTGGGTCGGCGTCTCGGCGCGCGGATAGGCGAGCGGCGCGCCCTTCTCGACGCTCAGGCGGAAATGGCCGGTCAGGCACATCTCCAGCGCGTTGATGCACACCTCGCCGTCGCCCTGCACGCCGTGGCCGTCGCCGGCGCTGAACAGGGCGCCGGGCCGGTGCACCGGCAGGAACAGGGTCGCGCCCTCGCCGATCTCCTTGTTGTCCAGGTTGCCGCCATGCGCGCGCGGCTCCTTGGTGGAGATGGTGCCCCATTCCGCCGGCGGCGCCACGCCCATGACGCCGAAGAAGGGCGAGAGCGGCAGGGTGACGCCGCCGCCCACCGGCACGGTGCAGCTGCGCGCCGCGCGGTCCACCGGGATGTGCAGCATGCGGCGGAAGGGGAAGTCCTCCGGCAGGGTGCCGGCCAGCGGGCGGAAGCCGCAGAAGCCCCAGTCGGCGCCCAGCTCGATGCGCTCGATGTCCACCCGCAGCACGTCGCCCGGCTCGGCGCCCTTCACCGCCACCGGGCCGGTGAGGATGTGCGGGCCCAGGCGGGGCGGCTGCGCGGCGTGGATGGCGGCCAGCGCCGGCGGCACCGCCAGCGGCGAGCCGGCGGGCGGCATGGCCTCCGGCCCGCCGGAGACGCATTGCATCACCACCAGGTCGCCGCTCTCCACCTCCAGCAGCGGGGCGTAGGCGGCGTCGAAGGTGCCGAAGCGGATGGTCTCGGGCGTGGCGTCCAGGCGGTGGGTGCGGGGCATCGCGTCTTTCTCCGGTGCGCCCGCCAGGAAGGGCAGGGCGGGCGCGGCGTCAAGACGGCGCTTGACCGGCGGCCCGCCGGGCGTGCCTCATCGCGCCGCAGCAACTGGGATGCCGATGATGATGAAGAAGCTCCTGCTGGCCGCCGCCATGGCCGCCGGCCTCAGCTCCGCGCCCCTGGGCGGCGCCCAGGCGCAGGCGACGCTGGACGCGGTGCGCGCGCGCGGGCAGCTGGCCTGCGGCGTCAACGCCTCGGCGCCGGGCTTCACCGTGCTGGACGCCCAGGGCCGCTACCAGGGCATGGTGGCCGACCTGTGCCGCGGCCTGGCCGCCGCCATCTTCGGCAGCCCAGACCGCGTGCGCTTCGTGCCGCTGACCTTCGCCACCCGCTTCACCGCGCTGGGGGCGGGCGAGGTGGACGTGCTGATGCTCACCTCCACCCACACCGTGCTGCGCGACACCACGCTGGGGCTGCGCTTCACCGCCTACTACTTCTACGACGGGCACGGCTTCATGGCGCGGCGCTCGGCCAACGCCACCCGCGTGCGCGACCTGGCCGGCGCCACCATCTGCCTGCAGCAGGGCACCACCAACGAGCAGATCACCGCCGAGTACTTCCGCTCCCAGGCCTGACCTTCCGCCCGGTGCTGTTCGCCGAGCAGGAGCAGGTGGTGCAGGGCCTCGCCTCGGGCCGCTGCGACGCCACGGGCTTCGACGCCTCCGGCCTCGCCTCCACCCGCTCCGCCCTGCCCAACCCCAATGACTGGGTGATCCTGGAGGAGCGCTTCTCCAAGGAGCCCTACACCCCGGTGATCCGCCGCGGCGACGAGAACTGGCACGACATCGTGCGTTGGTACATCCACGCCCTGGTGCAGGCCGAGGAGAGCGGCATCACCATGGCCAATGCCGAGGAGCAGCGCCGCACCCGCCAGGACGCCAACACCCGCCGCCTGCTAGGCGCGGTGCCCGAGGTCGGGCAGGCGCTGCGCCTGGACCCCGCCTGGGCGCTGAACGCCGTGCGGGCCATCGGCAACTACGGCGAGCTGTACGACCGCCATTTCGGGCCGAACACGCCCATCGCCATGCCGCGGGCGCAGAACAACCTCTGGACCAACGGGGGCCTGCTCTACGCGCCGCCCTTCCGGTGAATGGCGGTTGACGCGCCCCCGGCGGGCGCGACAGCATCGCTGCCCAGAAGCAAGGCTGAGGCAGTCAAAGCGATGTTCCACACGTTGAAGCGCGCCGCGCTGGCCATGGCCTGCGCGGCCGGCCTGGTTTCCGCAGCCCAGGCGGGCCCCATCCTGGATGGCATCCGCGCGCGCGGGCAGCTCGTCTGCGGCATCCATGTCGGCACCGCCGGCTTCGCGCTGCCGGACAGCCGCGGCACCTGGCAGGGCATGGACGTGGACCTGTGCCGCGGCCTGGCGGTGGCCATCTTCAACGATGCCTCCAAGCTGCGGCTGGTGCCGCTCTCGGCCTCGCAGCGCTTCACCGCGCTGGGCTCGGGCGAGATCGACGTGCTGTTCCGCACCTCCACCCAGACCATGCTGCGCGACACCACGCTGGGGGTGCGCCACGCCGTCACCTATTTCTACGACGGCCACGGCTTCATGGTGCGGCGCGACGCCGGCATCACGCGGGCGCGCGACATGGCCGGCGCCTCCATCTGCCTGCTGCAGGGCACCACCAACGAGCAGGTGACCGCGGACTACTTCCGCTCGGTCAACGTGCGCTTCCAGCCGGTGGTGTTCGAGCGCAACGAGCAGATCGCCGCCGCCCTGCAATCCGGCCGCTGCGACGCCTTCGGCAGCGACGTCTCGCTGGTGGCGGGCATGCGCGCCGCCCTGCCCAACCCGCGCGACTGGGTCATCCTGGACGAGACCTTCAGCAAGGAGCCCTACGGCGCCTATGTCCGCCGCGGCGACGAGGACTGGTACGAGCTGGTGCGCTGGTACACCTACGCCATCATCGAGGCGGAGGAGCAGGGCATCACGGCGGCCAACGTGGACGAGCAGCGCCGCACCACCACCACGCCCAACACCCGCCGCCTGCTGGGCGTGACGCCCGAGCTGGGCCAGGCCATCAAGCTGGACCCGCTGTGGCTGGTGAACGTGGTCAAGGCCATCGGCAACTACGGCGAGCTGTACAACCGCCACTTCGGCCCCGAGAGCCCGGTCGCGGTGCCCCGCGGCCGCAACCGCCTGTGGACCGATGGCGGCCTGATGTACGCCTTGCCGCTGCGCTGAGGCCCCGGAGGGGCCTCAGCGCAGCGGCAAGGCTGGTGTTGCTGGGGCCCTCACCGCCGCCCGGCCCTGCGGGCCGGACGGCTACGCCGGGCGCCGCCCTCCGGGCGGCTTGGCTTCGGCCCCCTGAAGGGGGCCGGCGCGCGCTGTGCGCGCGCATCCTTCGTGCGCGGCGCTGGTCTTGGGTGGGTGGCGCTGGCTGGCCGGCGCTCGCCTGCGGCTTTGCGCCTCTGGCGTCGGGGGCAGCGCTGGTCTTGGGCGTGCGGTGCTGGCTGGCCGGCGCTCGCCTGCGGCTTTGCGCCTCGGGCGTCGGGGGCAGCGCTGGTCCTGTGCGGGTGGCGCTGGCTGGCCGGCGCTCGCCTGCGGCTTTGCGCCTCGGGCGTCGGGGGCAGCGCTGGTCTTGGGCGTGCGGTGCTGGCTGGCCGGCGCTCGCCTGCGGCGTCGCGTCTCTGCCGCTCGCATGCGCCATCTTTTCTCGCCCTGCCTGTCCGCTGGGCAACGCGCGGCCGGGCGCCGCGCCGGCGCGCCGTTTCCGCGTTGACCGCCCGGTCCGCCGCGCGCCAGCCTCCCTGCCAACACAGGGAAGGCACCACCACCGATGAACCTCCGACGCACGCTGCTCGGCGCCGCCATGGCGCTGCTGGGCTGGGCCGGCGCCGCCCAGGCGGGGCCGACGCTGGACGCCATCCGCGCCCGCGGCCAACTGGCCTGCGGCATCCACACCGGCATCGCCGGCTTCGCGCTGCCGGACAGCCGCGGCACCTGGCAGGGCATGGACGTGGACCTGTGCCGCGGCCTCGCGGCGGCCATCTTCAACGACCCCGCGCGGGTGCGCTTCGTGCCGCTGTCCAGCAGCACGCGCTTCACCGCCCTGGGCTCGGGCGAGGTGGACGTGCTGTTCCGCACCTCCACCCAGACCATGCTGCGCGACACCACGCTGGGCATCCGCCACGCCGTCACCTACTTCTACGACGGCCACGGCTTTCTGGTGCGGCGCGACGCCAACCTCCAGCGCGTGCGCGACATGGGCGGCGCCACCATCTGCCTGCTGCAAGGCACCACCAACGAGCAGGTGACCGCCGAGTACTTCCGCTCGATCAACGTGCAGTTCCGCCCCGTGGTGTTCGAGCGCGCCGACCAGGTGCTGGCCGCCCTGCAGGCCGGGCGCTGCGACGCCTGGGGCTCCGACGCCTCGCAGCTCGCCGGGCTGCGCTCCCAGTTGCCCAACCCGCGCGACTGGATGGTGCTGCCCGAGCGGCTGAGCAAGGAGCCCTACGGCGCCTATGTCCGCCGCGGCGACGAGGACTGGTTCGAACTGGTGCGGTGGTACACCTACGCGCTGATCGAGGCCGAGGAGCAGGGCATCACCCGCGCCAACGTGGAGGAGCAGCGCCGCACCGCCACCAACCCCAACACCCGCCGCCTGCTGGGCGCGACGCCGGAACTGGGCCAGGCGCTGAAGCTCGACCCGGCCTGGGTGGTCAACGCCCTGCGCGCCATCGGCAACTACGGGGAGCTTTACGAGCGGACCATGGGGGAGCAAACTCCGGTCGGCCTGCCGCGCGGTCCGAACAACCTCTGGACCCAGGGGGGCCTGATGTACGCCCTCCCCATGCGCTAGCCTCCCGCTTGCCTGAACCGGCGCTGAACGGTTCAGGGCATTTCCGGACTATCGCAATTTTCAGGATTCGTGCAGCTTCCCGGCAACAAGGCCGAGAATAGGCTCCGGGGGCTGGGTCGAGACGGCCGCCCTCCGGGCCATTCGTCGAACGGCGAACCTTGTCCAAGGACTGCTCGAACGGCGATGAACGTGATCCACCCAGACGCGCCCAAGGCGGACCCCCGCCCGGGTTTCAGCGAGCCCCCCGCCGCGCCGTCCGTGGCGGAGGCGCCGGCGCGCCCGCGCCCGCTGTGGCCCTGGCTGCTGGGCCTGGCCATCCTCGGCGGCGCCGGCTGGTACGTGCTGGAGGGGCGCGAGCCCGCCCAGGCCCCCACCACGGCCGCCGCCCCCGCCCTGCCGCCCGGCGAGTTCCGCCTGAACGAGGCGGAGATGCGCGCCTTGCGCATCGAGCCGGTCGTCCTCCGCGCCTTCCGGCCGGAGCGCGTGGCCGAGGGCCGCATCGCCGTCAACGACGACCGCTCGACCCCCATGCTCCCGCCCTACACCGGCCGGGTGACGCGCGCCTTCGCCCGCGTGGGCGAGGACGTGGCCCAGGGCGCGCCGCTCTACGAGATCGAGACGCCCGACGTGACGGGCGCCGCCAACGACCTGCTCTCCGCCCTGGACAACGTGCAGAAGATGCGCGTGGCGCTGGACCAGGCGCGGCGCGAGCAGGCGCGCCAGCAATCCCTGCTGGCCGCCCGCGCCGCCTCCCAGCGCGACCTGGAGCAGGCGACCGCCGCCCTGCTGGCCGCCCAGGCCGACCGCTCCTCCGCCGAGGCGCAGCTGGAATCCGCGCGCGACAAGCTGCGCGTGCTGGGCCGCAGCCCGGCGCAGGTGGCGGAGATCGAGCGCACCCGGCAGGTTTCGGGCGTCATCACCGTCACCGCGCCGCTGGCCGGCACCATCACCCAGCGCCGCGTCGGGCCCGGCCAGTGGCTGACCGCCGGCCAGGGCGACCCGGTCTTCACCATCGCCGACCTCTCGACCGCCTGGATGGTCGCCGCGGTGCGCGAGCTCGACGCGCCGGTGATCCGCCCCGGCCTGCGGGTGGAGGTGACGGTGGGCGCGCTGCCGGGCCGCGTGTTTGAGGCGCGCATCGTGCGCGTGAACGCCGGGCTGGACCCCGCGACCCGCCGCCTGACCGCCATCGCCGAGATCCCCGACCCCGACCGCGCGCTGCGGCCGGAGATGTTCGCCACCTTCCGCATCGCGGTGGGCGAGGCGCAGCAGCGCCCGGCGGTGCCGGCCGGCGCCGTCATCTTCCGCGGCGCCGACGCCTTCGCCTGGGTCGCCACCGGCGAGGGGCGCTTCGCCCAGCGCCAGCTGAGGCTGGGCATGCGCGACGGCGATCAGCTGGAGGTGCTGGACGGGCTGGCGCCCGGCGACCGCGTGGTGACCGGCGGCGCCCTGTTCATCGACCGCGCCGCGCGCATCGACTGAGCATTCCATGCGCCAGGTCGTCGCCTTCTCGCTCCAGCAGCGGGCGCTGGTCATCCTGTTGTTCGTCGTGTTCGTGGCGGCCGGCGCCTTCGGCTTCGCGAAGCTGAACATCGAGGCCTACCCGGACCCCGTGCCGCCGCAGGTGGTCATCATCACCCAGAACCCGGGGCAGAGCGCGGAGGAGATCGAGCGCTACGTCACCATCCCGGTCGAACTCGCCATGGCTGGGCTGCCCAACCTCAACTCGGTGCGCTCCACCTCGCTCTTCGGCCTGTCCGACGTGCGGGTGCAATTCACCTTCGCCTACACCTACGAGCAGGCGCTGCAGCAGGTGCTCAACCGCCTCGCCGTGCTGCGCGACCTGCCGGAAGGGGCCAACCCCACCATCTCGCCGCTCAGCCCGATCGGCGAGATCATGCGCTACCGCATCGTCGGCCCGCCGGGCTTCTCGGTGGACGACCTCAAGACCCTGCAGGAATGGGTGCTGGAGCGCCGCTTCAAGCGCGTGCCCGGCGTGGTGGACGTCACCTCCTTCGGCGGCCGCTCCAAGTCCTACAACGTCGTCATCGACCTCGCGCGGATGAACGCGCACGGGCTCTCCCTGCCCGAGGTGATCGGCGCGGTGCGCGCGGGCAATGTCACCGTCGGCGCGGGCACCATCCGCATCGGGCCGCAGGCGGCGGTGGTGCAGGGTGTGGGCCTGATCCGCTCCATGGAGGATTTGCGCGGCGTGGTGCTGGGCAGCCAGGGCGGCGCCCCCGTGCTGCTGGGCGACATCGCCGCCGTGGAGGTCGGCGCCCTGCCGCGCCTGGGCATCGCCGGGCACGAGGGCGACGAGGACGTGCTGCTGGCCACCGTGCTGATGCGCCGCGGCGAGCAGACCCTGCCCACCATCCACGGCGTGCAGGCCGAGGTGGCGCGCATCAACGCCGGCGGCGTGCTGCCGCCAGGCGTGCGGCTGGTGCCCATCTACGACCGCGAGGACCTGGTGAAGGTCACCACCAAGATGGTGGTGCACAACATCATCGTCGGCGTCGCGCTCATCCTGGTCATCCAGTGGCTGTTCCTGGGCGACCTGCGCGGCGCCATCGTGGTGGCGGCCACCATCCCCTTCGCCTTCTTCTTCGCCGTGCTGATGATGCTGGCGCGCGGCGAGAGCGCGAACCTGCTCTCGCTCGGCTCGCTCGACTTCGGGCTGCTGGTGGACGCCACCATCATCATGGTGGAGAACATCTACCGCCACCTGGCGCTGGCCCGCCGCCACCCGGCGCTGCACAGCGTCGGCGCGCACGCGCCCGGCCTGTCGGGGCTGTCGCTCACCATCCTCCGCGCGGGGGGCGAGGTGGGCAAGCCCATCGCCTTCGCGCTGGCCATCGTCATCGTCGCCTTCATCCCGCTGTTCACCATGGGCGGCATCGAGGGGCGCATCTTCGGCCCGATGGCCAAGACCTACGCCTACGCCATCGGCGGCAGCCTCGTCGCCGCCTTCACCATCGTGCCCGCCCTGTCCTCCGTGCTGCTGCGCGAGGACAGCGAGGAGCGCGACACGCTGCTGGTGCGCGTGCTGCGCCGCGCCCACGCGCTGCTCTACGCCGCGGCGATGCGCGCGCGGGAGCTGGCGCTGGTGGTGGCCATCGTGCTCACCGGCGGCTCGGTCTACCTGCTCTCGCACATGGGGGCGGAGTTCCTGCCGACGCTGGAGGAAGGCAACCTCTACGTCCGCGCCACCATGCCCGGCACCATCAGCCTGGAGGAGGGGCATGCCACCGTGCAGGCCATCCGCGCCACGCTGATGGAGTTCCCCGAGGCGCTGACCGTGACCAGCCAGCAGGGCCGCCCCGACGACGGCACCGACCCCGCCGGCTTCTTCAACGCCGAGTTCTTCATCCCCCTCAAGCCGCCCGAGCAATGGACCACCGCGCGCAACCGCGACGGGCTGGTGGCCGCCATCAACCGCCGCCTGGACGAGCGCTTCCTGGGCGTGCAGTTCTCCTACGCGCAGATGATCTCGGACAACGTGCAGGAGGCGGCGTCGGGCGTGAAGGGCGCCAACGCCATCAAGGTGTTCGGCAGCGAGCTGGACGTGCTGACCGACAAGGCCGAGCAGGTGCGCCGCATCCTGGGCCGGGTGCGGGGGCTGGAGGACGTGGCGGTGTTCCCCACGCTGGGCCAGCCCACCGTCTCCGTCACCATCGACCGCGCGCGGGCGGCGCGCTTCGGCCTGCCGGTGGCCGACATCAACGACGTGGTGCAGGCCGCCATCGGCGGGCGCGAGGCCGGGCGCCTGTACGAGCGCGGCGGCGACCGCAACTTCCCCATCACCGTCCGCCTGGCCGAGCCCTTCCGCAACGACCTGGACGCCATCGGCCGCATCCCCGTGGGCGGCCCGCGCGGCGCCGTGCTGGCCGACGTGGCGGAGATCCGCCTGGTGTCCGGCACCGCCTACGTGTACCGCGAGGACGGCACGCGCTACGTGCCCATCCGCTTCTCCGTGCGCGGCCGCGACCCGGCCAGCGCGGTGCGCGAGGCGCAGGCCATCGTGGAGCGCGAGCTGGAGCTGCTGCCCGGCTACCGCCTCGACTGGGTGGGCGAGTTCCGCAACCTGCAGGAGGCAGTGGGCCGGCTGCTGGTGGTGGTGCCCATCGCGCTCGCGATCATCATGATCCTGCTCTACGTGCAGTTCGGCAACGTGCGCGAGATGCTGCTGGTGATGGCGATGATCCCGCTCTCGCTGGTGGGCGGCATCCTGGCGCTGGCGGTGGCGGGGCTGAACTTCTCCGTGCCCGCGGCCATCGGCTTCCTGGCCCTGTTCGGCATCACCGTGATGGAGGGCATCATCCTGCTGGCCCACTTCAACCACCTGCGCCACGAGGGGATGCCCTGGCGACAGGCGCTGGACCAGTCGGGCCAGGACCGGCTGCGGCCGGTGTTCATGACCTGCTTCGCCTCCTTCTTCGGGCTGCTGCCGATGGCGCTGGCCACCGGCATCGGCGCCGACGTCACCAAGCCGCTGGCGCTGGTGGTGGTGGGCGGCATCGGGTTGGTGCCGGTGTTCATCCTCGTCATCTTCCCGGCGCTGATCGACCGGCTGGGCCGCCCGCGCGACCTGCTGCGGCAGGAGCAGGCGCTGGCGGCGCGGCGCGAGCGCGCGGGGCTGCCGGCATGATGAGATCCCCACGCCACTTCTCCTTCGGCGCTTCGCCTGAAGGAAAAGCGCCGCGGGGGCCCCAGGATGGGGTCCCGTCCTCCAGGGGCGCAATGCGTTGCCCTGGCGGAGCCGCGGCGCCGCCGTGGCGGGTCGCGCTGCTGGGGGTGATGCTTGCTTCACCGGCATTCGCGCAGCCGGTGGCCGTTCCCGTGCCGGGGCAGGCGGCGCCGGTCTTCGTGCCGCGGCCGCAGGCGCCGGCCGCCGTGGTCGCGCCGGTTGCGCCCGTGGCACCGCTCGCCGTGCCGGCGCCGCGCGCGGAGCAGCCCGCGCCGCGCCCGCGCACGCGCGCGCCGCAGCCACCGGCCCCCGCCAACGGCCTGACGCTGGCCGAGGCCGAGGCGCGGCTGGTGGAGCGCAACCTCGCCGTCATCGCCGCGCAGCGCGGGGTGGATGCGGCGCGCGCGCAGCGCCTCGTCGCCTCCTCCTTGCCGCCACCCTCCGTCAGCGTCGGCAACACCTTCGGGCAATACAACGAGGGCCCGAACACCGGCACGCGCGACATCCGCGGCCTGTCGCCGTCCAACAACATCAATGCCGGGCTGACGGTGCTGGTGGAACTCGGCGGCAAGCGCACGCTGCGCACCCGCCTCGCTGAAGGCAACATCGGCGTGGCCGAGGCGCAGGTGCTGGACACGCTGCGGCAGCAGATCTTCGCGCTGCGCCAGGCCTTCATCGCCGCCCTGGCCGCCCGCGCCAACTACGAGGTCGCCGCCAGCAACCGCCAGAGCCTGGACCGCACGGAGGCGCTGCTGCGCCGCCAGCTGCAGGACGGCGCCCTGCCGGAAGGCGACCTGCTGCGCTTCCAGGCCGCCCGCCTGCCCTTCGAGGCCGAGGTCACCACCGCGGCGCAGAACTACGCCGCCGCCGCCGCGCAGCTGGCCGTGGCGCTTGCCGCCGACGCCGCCGCCCTCCCGGCCCCACGCCCCGGCCTGCCCGCCGTGGCCCTCGAGCCGCGCGGCACGCTGCCCCAGCGCGCCGACCCCGGCGTGAGCCGGGGCGAGCTGCTGGACGCGGTGCGGAACCGCCCCGACGTGGTCGCCGCCCAGCGCCAGGCCGCCGCGGCAACCACCAACACCGAGCTGGCCCAGGCCTCGCAATGGCGCGACGTGACGGCCAATGCCGGCTGGGGCCGCACCCGCCTGTCGCAGAACCTGCCCTCCGGCGCGCGGGAGCTGGACGCCAACAACCAGTTCACCTTCAACCTGTCGGTGCCGATCTTCACCAACCGGATCGTGCAGGGGAACATCGGCGTGGCGCAGGGCCAGCAGGCCCAGGCCGAGGCACTGGCCCGCGCCGCGCTGCTGCAGGCCCGCGCCGACTTCGCCACCGCCTGGAGCGCGCTGGAACAGGCCCGCGCCCTGTCGCGCCTGTTCAGCGAAGGCGGCGCGCTGAACCGCGCCGAGCTGGCCTATCGCTCGACGGAGCAGGCCTACCTGGCCGGCGGGCGCTCCTTGCTGGAGGTGCTGGACGCGCTGCGCACGCTGAACGCCACCCGCGTGGCGGCGAACAACGCCCGCGCCGGCGTGCTGCTGGCATTGGCGCAGCTGGAAGCGGCCACCGGCGTCGGCGGCCTCATGCCGCGCTGAAGGGGGATGCGGGCGGCGCCCGCATCCCCCTTCAGCGCGGCGGCTTTGTCGTGCCCTCACCGCCGCCGCCCGGGGCGGCGGCTACGCCGGGCGGCGGGCATCCGCCCGCCTTGGCTTCGGCACCCTGAAGGGTGCCGGCGCGCGCCGTGCGCGCGCATTCTCCGTCCGCGGTGTCGATGCCTGGGGTGGGTTGGCGCTGGCTGGCCGGCGCTCGGCTGCGCCGTGGCGCCTCTGGCGCGCGGGGGCGCTGGTCCTGGTGGGTTGGCGCTGGCTGGCCGGCGCTTGGCTGCGACGTTGCGTCTCCGGCGCGTGGGGCGCTGGTCCTGGCGGGTCGGCGCTGGCTGGCTGGCGCTCGGCTGCGCCGTTGCGCCTCTGGTGCGTGGGGCGCTGGTCCTGGCGGGTCGGCGCTGGCTGGCTGGCGCTCGGCTGCGCCGTTGCGCCTCTGGTGCGTGGGGCGCCCGCCGGCGTCAACCGGCGCCGATGCGGATGCGCCGGTAGCCCGGCACCTCCACCCCCGGCGCCGGGCGGCGCGTCAGCAGCAGCGCCGCCAGCGGCACCAGCCAGGCGACGCGCGCGCCGTAGCGGTGGTGCGGCTTGGACAGCATGCCCGTGGCGGCGGCGTTGCCCAGCACACCGAGGATGATCGCCACCCGCAGCCCCGCGCCCACCCGGTCGCCCTGCCGCCAGGCCCGCCACGCCCACAGCAGCAGCAGGGGCGCGGAGGCCGCCACCACCAGCGGGTGCAGCCAGGCGATGGCGCGCGCCTGCTCCGCCAGCCGGTCCTGCTGCTGCAACGCCGCCTCGTAGCGGCGCATCTCGGCAGCGGGGAAGCCCTCCGCCAGGCCGGGGCGGACGGAACCGCCGACGGCGGCCGCCGGCAGCACGTCGCCCACCGCCATCAGCCGCAGCTGGCGGCCCCAGTTCAGCAGGGCGTGGCCGGCCACCGCCAGCGGCTCTCGCCGCAGCGTCTCGCGGATGATGGCGCGCGCCTCCGGCGCCAGCTTCGCCCCGCCCAGGAAGATGGCGTTGCCCGCGGGGTCGCGGTTCACCGGGCTGCCGGGCAGCCACAGGAAGTCATCCGAATCGGCGGGAAGGCGGCCGGCGAAGGCGCAGAGGTACCAGCCGCTGCCGGGGCACAGCGCCTCCACCGTGCGCGCCGCCGGCCCATCCGCCACCAGCCGCGCCAGCAGGAAGGTGGAGCCGTGGGGCGACAGCGCCGCCACCCCATGCCCGACGAGATTGGTGAGCAGCAGCAGCGCCACCGCGCCCCCCAGCGGGATGGCGGCGCGCAGCAAGGGCCCCCAGTGGCGCAGCAGCACCGCCCCGCCCAGCACCGCCAGCAGCATGGGGATGTTGGACAAGTGCGCCGCCGCCGCCACGCTGCCCAGCAGCATCAGCCACGCGCGCTCCCACCGCCGCAGCCCGGCCCAGCCCCAGCCCAGCAGCGCGGCGCACAACAACGCCGCCGGCACCAGGATGTCGGGCATCACCAGCGCCACGAACCAGGGCGCGGTGCTGAGCACCGCCAGCGCGGCGCAGAGCGCGACGTGGAAGGCCGGCCGCGCCCGCCCGGCCTCCCGCGCCAGCAGCCACACCAGGTGCGAGGTGATGGCCCCCTGCGCCAGCACCACGCCCCACAGCGTGACGTGCCAGTGGAAGGGCAGGATGAAGGGGCCGTAGATCCAGGGCTTGTCCCAGATCATCAGCGGCACGACGGTCTGCGCCAGGAAGGCGCCGCTGTCGCTGAACACGATGGGCCAGCCGTTCAGGAAGGCGGGCCAGCACAGCAGCACGGCGCCCAGCGCGATGGCGGCCGCTACCACCGGCCGGCGGCGTCCTCGTCGGCGGCGCGGGCTTCCACCCAGCGGGTGCTGCCGTCCTCCCATTCCTCGCGCTTCCAGAAGGGGGCCTTGGTCTTCAGCCAGTCCATCAGGAAGGCGCAGGATTCCAGCGCGGCGGCGCGATGCGCGCTGGCGGTCAGCACCAGCACGATGGGGTCGCCCGGCAGCATGCGGCCGTGGCGGTGGATGACGGTGCAGCCCGACAATGGCCAGCGCGCCATCGCCTCCTGCGCGATGCCGCGCAGGGCGCGTTCGGTCATGGCCGGGTAGTGCTCCAGCACCATGGCGCGCAGCCCCTGGTCGGCGCGGCAGATGCCGGTGAAGGAGGCCAGCGCCCCCACCTCGCCCGCGCCCTGCAGGGCGGCGGCCTCGGCTGCGAGGTCGAAGGCGGCTTCGGTGACGGCGACCTTGAGCATGGCTAGCCGCCGGTGACCGGCGGGAAGAAGGCGACCTCGTCGCCCTCCCGCACCGGGTCGGAGGGGGTGGCGAAATCCTGGTTCACCGCGCAGCGCAGGGCGGAGGGATTGGCGAAGCCCGCCGCGTGGCCGGGGCTGCGCGTCGCCAGGTGGGCCATCAGCCCCGCCACGTCGCGCACGCCTTCGGGCAGGGGCATCTCCTCCTCGGCCAGGCCCACCTTCTCGCGCAGCCAGGCGAAGTAGAGGAGCTTCATCGCGGGGTCGGCACCTGTTCGGGCGGCAGGCCGGGGCGCAGGATGGTGGTCACCCCGCCGTCGCGGATCGCCACGCCGGGCACGCCGCCGGGCTCCATGGTGGTGCCCACATTGCCCGAGCGCGTGGTGACGGTGGCGGGCCCGCGCAGGGTGGGCAGCACGCCGCCCACCTCGTCCGCGCGCAGCGGGCGCGGCGGGGGCGCGGGCATCGGCACGGTGGGCGGCACCACGTTCTGCGGCTGGATCGGGTTCAGCGCGTCGGGCGGCGGCGAGGAGGAGCCGCGCCGGGCCGGGCGCGCGGCCTCCGTGGCCGGGTCGCTCAGGCCCATGCGCTGGTTGCCGAAGCCGCGCAGCGCCTCGTCCGGGTTGGCCAGGGTGGCGCGCGGCGCTTCCTCGCGCGGCCAGACGTCGCCGGCCTCGGGGCGCAGCACCGCCATGTCCGCCGTCGGGCCGGCGGCGCCACCGGCACGCACGCGCTGCACGGTCAGGCTTTCCTCCACGCCCACCCGCGGGCCGCCCCATTGCGGCCCGTTGCGCAGGGAGATGTCGGTCAGCCCGTCGGTCATGGAGGAGAAGGAGCGCTCCATCGCCGCGCAGCCCCCCAGCAGGGCGGCGCAGAGCAGCAGCGGCACGAGGCGAAGGGCCATCACGGGCTCCCGGAAGGGGGGATTCATCGCGGGCGACAATGCGCCGCGAAGGGGGGAATCTCAAGGCCGGGTGGCTGTGCCGCCCGTCGCGTGGCGCAGCCCGGCGCGCAGGTAGTCCCAGCCGGTCATCAGGGTCAGGGCGGCGGCGGCCCACAGCATCGCCTCGCCGATGGCGCCCACCGGCAGCGCGCCCAGGCCGATGGCGGCGGCGCCGCTGTCGCCGGCCAGCAGCACGCCCAGCGCGCCCATCTGGAAGCCGGTCTTCCACTTGGCCAGCCGCGTCACCGGCAGGCCGATGCGCAGCGCGGCCAGGTATTCCCGCAGGCCCGAGACGAGGATCTCCCGCAGCAGGATGATGATGGCCGGCAGCAGGGACCAGTTGGGCAGGCGGTCGAAGCCGGCCAGGCACATCAGCGCCGCGCCCACCAGCAGCTTGTCGGCGATGGGGTCCAGCATGCGGCCGAAATCGCTGGTGATCTGGCGGTCGCGCGCGATCTTGCCGTCGAAGTAGTCGGTGATGGCGGCGGCGCTGAACACGGCGCAGGCCGCCATGTCCGCCCAGGGCTCGCGGAACGCCGCCAGCAGCACCATCACCGGGATCGCCAGGATGCGCGAGATGGTCAGCAGGTTGGGCAGGTCGGTGGGCACGCCACCCTACTTAGCTTGCGCCGCGCCGGGATGGAAATGCCCGTGGATCTTCCGCGCCAGCCCGGGGCCGATGCCGGGGCAGGCGGCCAGGTCAGCCTCGCCCGCGTTGCGCACCCCGCGCGCCGAGCCGAAATGGTTCAGCAGCCGCTTCTTCACCGCCGCGCCGACGCCGGGGACGTCGTCCAGCTCCGACTTCACCATCGCCTTGGCGCGGCCGGCGCGGTGGGCGCCGATGACGAAGCGGTGCGCCTCGTCGCGCAGGCGCTGGAGGTAGTAGAGGACGGGGTCGCGCGGTGGCAGCTGGAAGGCCTCGCGCCCGTCCATGTGGAACCATTCGCGCCCGGCGTCGCGGTCCACGCCCTTGGCGATGGCGACCAGCGGGATGTCCTCCAGGCCCAGCTCGCGCATCGCCTCCCGCGCCACGGACAGCTGGCCCTGGCCGCCGTCGATCAGCACCAGGTCGGGCCAGCCATCGCCGCCGCGGCTCGGGTCCTCCTTCAGGGCGCGGCCGAAGCGGCGCTCCAGCACCTCGCGCATCATGGCGAAATCGTCGCCCGGCTTGGCGTCCTTGATGGCGAACTTGCGGTAGTTGGCCTTCATGAAGCCGGCCGGCCCGGCGACGATCATCGCGCCATAGGCGGCGGTGCCCTGGATGTGGCTGTTGTCGTAGACCTCGATGCGCTCGGGCCGGCCATCCAGGTTGAACAGGGCCTGCACGCCGTCCAGCAGGGCGGCCTGGGCGGTGGATTCCGCCAGCCGCCGCTCCAGCGCCTCCCGCGCGTTGGTGGCGGCGTGCTCCACCAGGGCGCGCTTCTCGCCGCGCTGGGGGGTGGCCAGCTCCACCTTGCGGCCGGCCTTCAGCGCCAGCGCCTCGCCCAGCAGCTCGCCTTCCGGGGCGGCGTGGCTCAGCAGCACCAGGGGCGGCGGCGGCATGTCGTCGTCGTAGAGCTGCGCGAGGAAGGAGCCCATCACCTCCTCCGGCGTGATGTCGGCCCGCGCATGGGACAGGAAATAGGGCCGGTTGCCGTTGTTGCGGCCGCCGCGGAAGAAGAAGACCTGCACGCAGGACTGCCCGGCCGCCATGTGCAGCGCCACCACGTCGGCATCCGCCACGGATTCCACGTTGATGCGGCTGTGGCCCTGCACGTGGGTCAGGCCGCGGATGCGGTCGCGCAGGGCGGCGGCGCGCTCGAACTCCAGCGCCTCGGCGGCCTGCTCCATCTCGCGCGCCAGCCGCTTCTGGATGGAGGGCACCTGGCCGGCGAGGAACTGCTTGGCCTCCTCCACCAGCTCCCGGTAGGCGCCTTGCTCGACGCGGCGGACGCAGGGGGCGGAGCAGCGCTTGATCTGGTGCAGCAGGCAGGGCCGGTCGCGGCTGTCGAACACGGTGTCGTTGCAGGAGCGCAGCAGGAACACGCGCTGCAGCGCCGTCAGCGTCTGGTTCACCGCCCAGGTGGAGGCGAAGGGGCCGTAGTAGGAGGCGCCCTTGCGGCGCTCCCCGCGGTGCTTGGCGATCTGCGGGAAGGCGTGGTCGTCGGTGATCAGCAGCCAGGGATACGACTTGTCGTCGCGCAGCACGATGTTGTAGCGCGGCCGCAGCTTCTTGATGAGGTTGGCTTCCAGCAGCAGCGCCTCGGCCTCGCTGGCGGTGGTGACGACCTCCAGGCGCCGCGTCTCGTGCACCATGCGCCGCAGCCGCTCGGGCAGACGGGCGAGCTGGGTGTAGGAATAGACGCGCTTGCGGATGGCCCGCGCCTTGCCGACGTAGAGCACGTCGCCCCGCGCATCCAGCATGCGGTAGCAGCCGGGCGTCAGCGGCAGGGTGGGCAGGGCTTCCTCCAGCACCTGCAGCCCCTGCATGGGCGGCGGCGCGGGGGTTTCGGTGATGTCCTCGGTCATGCCTTCGGGGAAACGCGACTTGTCCACGGAAGCTGTGGATAAGCCTGTGGGAGATCAAGCGGGTTCGGCCCGCCGCCCCAGGCGCATCCTGGGGTTGGCCGCGATTGCTGCCGTTTTGTGCAATAAGTCAAGCCCTTGTTTTTGAACGATTTTCCAGGATTGCGACCCTGGGAATGCGTCAATCCCATGACGGACGAGGCGCGCAAAGGATTCCGGTTGCAGCGGTGGACGAAATTTTTTGCCCCCCGGAATCCGCTTGACTCGGCCTAGAGCCGCGTCCGCTCGATGGTCACGCCGACGGAGGCGATGTCGGGGAAGGCGTCGGGCTTCTCGATGGACACCCGCGCCAGCTTGACACGCGGGTCCACCAGCGCGGCGGCGGCGACCGTCTCCGCCAGGGTCTCCACCAGCATCACGTGGCCGCGGGCGACGGCGCTGCGGGCGGCCTCCACCACGCGCTCGTAGTCCACCACGCGGGCAAGGTCGTCCGGGCCGATGCCGATGGCGGCCGATTCGTCCTCCACCGCCAGCTCCACATGCACCAGGATGCGCTGCGGCGCCGCCTTCTCGTGCGCATGCACGCCCAGCCGCGCCTGGAGCTGCAGGCCGCGGACGAAGACCTGCCGCAGCCGCAGGGGATGCGCGCTCATGCCGGGAAGGCCACGTCGCGGCCGCGCCGGCGCAGCTTCTGGCCCGCATCCACCACGATGACCTCCCCGGTGACGCGCCGCGCGCGCAGCAGGAACAGCACCGCCTCCGCCACGTCCTGCGGCTCCACCCCGGCGCCCAGCGGGTTGTTGCGATGGGCGCGCTCGAAGTTGGCGGCGCTCTGCTCGCCGCTCACCAGGGTGATGGCGGGGGCGACGCCGTTGACGCGGATGCGCGGGGCGAAGTGCAGCGCCGCCATCTCCGTCATCCCCGCCAGCCCGTACTTGCCGAGCGCGTAGGTGAAGTAGTCCGGGTTGGGCGCCCACAGGCGGTTGTCCAGCAGGTTGACCACCGCGCCCTCCGCCCCCTCGGGCAGCTGCGCCGCGAAGCCCTGGGTCAGCAGGGCGGGCGCCAGCAGGTTCACCGCCGCCTGTCGGGCGAACTGCGCCGCCTGGAAGGCCGAGGGCGTGTCGTAGAGGAACAGGGAGGCGTTGTTCACCAGCCCGTGCAGCCCGCCGCACAGCGCCCCGGCCCGCGCCGGCAGGGCGGCGGCGGCGGCGGCGTCCGACAGGTCGGCGCCCAGCGTCCAGGCCTGGCCGCCGGCGGCGGCGATCTCGGCGGCCAGGGCGGCGGCGTCGTCGCCGCCGGTGTGGTGGTGGATGACCACGGGCAGCCCGGCCTGGGCCAGGTGGCGGCTGATGGCGGCGCCGATGCGCCGCGCGCCGCCGGTGACGAGGATGCCGGGCAAGGGGGCCTCTTGGTCGGGAAGGGGGGACTCGCCTATAGCGCCGCCTTCCCCCCCGGAGAAGCCGCATGGACCCGATGACCCTGTTCCCCCGCGGCTACGTCGCCTCCCGCGTGCTGGGCATGGAGGTGGAGGTGGCCATCGGCCTGCACCCGTGGGAGCGCCATCCGGAGCGCCCCAACCGACTGCGGGTGGACGCCGAGATGTTCGTGCCGGCCGACGCGCTGGGCGGGGCCATCGTGGACTATGACGGGGTGCGGAACCTGGTGCGCGGCTGGCGCGGCCGGCCGCACGTGGAGGTGCTGGAAACCCTGGCCGAGGAGCTGCTGGCCGAATGCTTCCGCGACGGCCGGGTGGCGGCGGCCCGCGTGGCCATCACCAAGACGCAGATCTTCCCGGAGGCGTCCGGGGCCGGAATCGAGGTGTTCCGGCCCCGGCGCTGAGTCAGACCCGCCCGTCCAGCGTCGGCCGGGTGGCCGTGCTGTCGGCGGCGTGGGTCTGGGCGCGGGCCGGCGCCACGGCCGGGTCGCGGTTGGCGTCCATGTGGCCGGCGCCGCGGCCCATCTCGCCCGACTCCAGGTCGAAGTTCTGCCAGCCGGCGGAGCGGTAGCTCTCGCCGCGCTCGCGCAGGCTCACGGGCTGGTGGCGGGCCAGGATGGTCTCGGCGTTGGCCGCCTGGGTGGCGTCGGCCGCGCGGATGGTCACCAGGGTGCCGCCGCGCTTCACGCCCTCGGCGTAGACATGGGCGTCGGCCTCGTCCACGCCGGCGCCGGTCAGCGCGCCCAGGATGCCGCCCGCCGCGGCGCCCACGCCGGCGCCGGTGAGGGTGGCGACCAGCCAGCCGGCCGCCACCACCGGGCCGAGGCCCGGGATGGCCAGCAGGCCCAGCCCGGCCAGGATGCCGGCGCCGCCGCCGACCACGGTGCCCAGCGTGGCGCCGATGCCCGCGCCGGAGTCGGCGTCGCCGTCCCCGTCGCGCGCGTCGGCGATCTCGCCATCGGCGCGGCGGTGGAGGATGGAGATGTCAGCGGCGGCGAAGCCCGCGGCCTCCAGGTCGCGCACGGCGGCCTCGGCGTGGGTGTAGCTGTCGAAGAGCTTGACGATGGTCTGCATGGTTCGGGTTCCCTGGATCAGCGGAAGGTCACGGTGCCCTGGAAGTCCAGGCCGACCTGCACCTGCCGGCCCTCGCGCATCGCCTGGCCGCGCCAGACGCCGTTGTTGTCGCGGGTCAGCTCGCCCACCTGGGAGAAGCCGGCCTCCTCGATGCGGGCGCGGGCCTGGCCCTCGGTGAAGGAGTTGGCGCCGGGCTGGTCGCCCACGCCCGCGGTGCCGGCGGGCACCACGTTCACCCGCCCGTCGCGGTCGCGGCGGTCGCTGTCGTTGGCCGCGGCCTCGCGTCCGCCGCGGCTGTTGTCCATGGCCGCGCCGACCGGGGCATTGGTCACGTTGCTGCCGGTGGCCGTGCCGCCGGCCGCGCCGGTGGGCATGGTGGCGTTCTGGCCGGTGGCCGCGCCCGTGCTGTTGCGCCCGTCCACCGTGTTGTTGGTGATGGCCGAGGTCGAGCCGGTGGCGGTGCCCGCCTGGCCCGCGGCCGGCGTGCCGGCCTGGCCCATCGGGCGGTTGCCGGCGGTGCCGGTGGTGTTGGTCACCGTCGGCGCGGCGGAGGTGGAGGAGCCCATCTGGGTGCCGGACACCCCGGTGCCGCTGCCCGAGCCGGGCACGCCCGAGGGCGCGGCGGAGGTGGAGGAGCCGAAGGTGGCGCCGGAGGCGTTGCCGCTGCCGGCGGTGCCGGCGGCCGGGTTCACCCCCATCGGCGCGCCCATGTTCGGGCGCGTCTCGGCGGTGGCGTTCGGCCCGGAGGTGGCGCCGGAGGAGCGGCCATCCGTCACCTGCCCGCCGGAGCGCAGCGGGTCGGTCGTGTTGGGCGAGGTGGTGTCCACCGAGCGGGACATGCCGGTGCCCGGCGCCTGCGCCGAGGTGCCGAGGTTGCCCTGGGCATAGGCCGGCATGGCGGCGAGCGCGAGGCAGATGTGGGTCAGCAGGATCTTGCGCATGGCTGGGTGTTCCCCTCTGGCAGTCTTGTGCGGGTGGGAACGGCCCAGGGTCAGGGCGGGTTGCGGCGCTCCAGCCAGGCCCAGGCCAGCAGGCCGGGCAGGAACAGGAACAGGTCCCGGAAGCGGCGCGCGATGGCGAGCGCCGCGGCGGGCGCGGCGGGGATGCCGACCAGCGCGCCGATGCCGATGAACCCGGCCTCCTGTAGGCCCAGCGCGCCGGGCACCAGGAAGGCGGCGGAGGAGACGGCCTGGATCAGCGCCTCCAGCACCAGGGCCTCGGCGAAGCCGAAGGGCAGGCCGAAGACCTGGAAGGCCACCCAGATCTCCAGCGCGCCGGCGATCCAGGCCAGGAACTGCCAGCCGAAGCACAGGGCGATGGCGCGCGGGCGGCGCCAGGCGCGGCGGACGTAGCGGTCCATCCGCCCGGCCTGCGCCGCGAAGCCCTCCAGCCTTCCCGCCGCCACGCGGTTCAGCGCGCCGGCCATGCGGCCGAACAGCGCCAGGCGCTGGGCGGCGATGAAGGCGCCGCCCAGCGCGGCGCCGCCGGCCATTCCCAGCAGCAGCCCACCCCAGCCGATGGCCCCACCCCCGGCCGCCAGCAGCGCCAGCCCCAGCAGGGCGAACAGCAGCTGGGACAGGATGGACAGCGCCACGTCCATTAACAGGCCCCCGGCGGCGGGCGCGGCGGGCACGCCCTGCCGGCGCAGTAGGCGGAAGGAGGCGACCTCGCCCCCCACCCGGCCCACCGGCAGCAGGCCGTTCACGGATTCGCGCACCCAGACGTTCAGCGTCATCAGCGGCAGGGCGGGGCGGCTGCGGCCAGGCATCAGCACCGCCCAGGCCCAGGCGTTCAGCACCATGGAAGGCACATGCGCCAGCGCCACCAGCACCAGCCCCGGGCCCGCCGTGCGCAGCAGCGCCGCGATGGCCGAAAGATCCTGCGTGGCGAGCACCGCCAGCGCCAGCGCCAGCCCGCCCAGCGCCAGCAGCAGGCCGAGGCGGTTCAAAGCCCGCGGTCGGCGGAGGGCGCAACCCCCAGCATCGCCCGGTAGCCGCCGCGTGGGGTGCCTTCCAGCAGGTCGCGCACTGCCGGGTCGGTCAAGGCCGCCAGCTCCTCGGCATAGCGGTAGCCGGGCGCCGAGCCGGGGAAGCCGCCTTGCGTCGCCGGGTGGAAATACAGCTCCGTCACGCCCCCGGGCAGCAGGGGGAGGACGGCGCGCAGCCGCGCGGGGGTGAAGGCGCCGGACCAGGCATAGCCCACCACCCGGTCCGGCGCGCGCAGCGCCCAGTTGGTGGCGCGCCGGCGCAGCACGCCGCACCAGCGGTTGAGGATGGCGTAGGGCAGCTGCGGGCTTGCCGGGTCGGCGCGGCGGATCAGCGCCGGGTCTTCCTGCGGCAGTCGGATGCAGGGGATGCCGGCGCCGGCGGCGGCCTGCATCAGCGCGGCGGCGATGTGCGGGTGCAGGTGGTAGTGCTTATGGGCGTTGACGTGGTCGCAGCGCAGGCCGGTGTCGGCGAAGCGGGCGAGCTGCGCCGCGACCTCGGCATGGAGTTCGGCGCGGGCCTCGCGCGACAGGGCCAGCAACAGGCCCAGCGCCGCCATGTCGTCGCGGAAGCGGCCATCCTTGCCCACCAGCGAGGGGATGCGCGCGGCGGGCAGCACCGGCACGCCATCGGTGAGCGTGAGGTGCAGCCCGATGGCGAGGGCGGGATTGGCGCGGGCCACCCGCACGCCTTCCTCGAACCCCGCCTCGCCCACCATCAGGGAGGCCGCCGTCAGCACGCCCTCGCGGTGGGCGCGCTCGATGCCCTCGTTGGTGGCGGGGGCGAGGCCGAGGTCGTCGGCGGTGAGGATGAGGCGGCGCGCGTTCACGCCGCCTTGGCGACCTTGCGGTCCTTCAGGAAGCGGAAGAACTCCACCCCCTCGCGCAGGCGGCGCACCAGCATCTGGCGGTCGCGCACCATCTCGCCGCAGATGCTCGCGATCTTCGGCACGCGGAAGTAGAAGCGGCGGTAGAAGCGCTCCACGCCGTCGAAGATCTCCTGGTGGCTCAGGCCGGGATAGTGCAACGGCGCGATCTGCACGCCATGCGCGTCCACGTAGTCGGTGTGGGCGGTGTCCAGCCAGCCCTCGCGCGCCGCCTGGTCGTACAGGAAGGTGCCGGGATAGGGCGCGGCCAGCGACACCTGGATGGTGTGCGGGTTGGTCTCGATGGCGAAGCGGATGGTTTCCTCGATGGTCTCCTGCGTCTCGCCCGGCAGGCCGAGGATGAAGGTGCCGTGGATGGCGATGCCGAGGTCATGGCAGTCCTTGGTGAACTGCCGCGCCACCTCCACCCGCATGCCCTTCTTGATGTTGTGCAGGATCTGCTGGTTGCCGCTCTCGTAGCCCACCAGCAGCAGGCGCAGGCCGTTGGCGCGCATCACCTCCAGGCTCTTGCGCGGCACGTTGGCCTTGGCGTTGCAGGACCAGGTGACGCCCAGCTTGCCGAGCTCCTTCGCGATGGCCTCGGCGCGCGGCAGGTCGTCGGTGAAGGTGTCGTCGTCGAAGAAGATCTCCTGCACGCCAGGGAAGTTGGCCTGGATGTACTTGATCTCCTCGATCACGTGCGCGACCGAGCGCGTGCGGTAGCGGTGCCCGCCCACCGTCTGCGGCCACAGGCAGAAGGTGCAGCGGCTCTTGCAGCCGCGCCCGGTGTAGAAGGACACGTAGGGGTGCTTCAGGTAGCCGATGAAGTACTTCGTCCAGTCCAGGTCGCGCTTGTACACCTCGCTCACGAAGGGCAGGGCGTCCATGTCCTCCAGCACCGGGCGGTCGGGGTTGTGGACGATGCTGCCGTCGGGGGCGCGGAAGGACAGGCCCTTCACCTCGGCCAGCGGCACGCCCTCCGCCACCTCCTTGCAGGTGAAGTCGAACTCGTTGCGCGCCACCCAGTCGATCACCGGCGCGTCGCGCAGGGATTCCTCGGCCTGCACCGCCACCTTGGCGCCGATCAGGCCGATCTGCAGCGCGGGGTTCACCTGCTTCAGCCGCTCCGCCACCTTCACGTCGGAGGCGAAGGAGGGCGTGGAGGTGTGCATCACGCACAGGTCGTAGTCGCGCGCCATCGGCGCCACGTCCTCCAGGCCCAGACCGTGCGGCGGCGCGTCCACCAGCCTGGAGCCGGGGATCAGCGCGGCGGGCTGGGCCAGCCAGGTGGGGAACCAGAAGGACTTGATCTCGCGCCGCGCCTGGTAGCGGGCGCCGGCGCCGCCGTCGAAGCCGTCGAAGGACGGGGCCTGGAGGAACAGGGTGCGCATCATCGGCGGTTCGGGCCTCATCAACCGGGGTCGCCCGCCTCCGTCATCCGGCCGGCGGGGGTCAGGGCGTAGCGGCGGCCTTGCCAGTCCACCCGCCCGGACCCCCAAGCCGTGGCCCAGACGGCGAAGGAAAGCAAGTCACGGATCGGCAAGGCGGCCCAGCGCCGCAGGGAGGGCGGCCGCCCCAGCGCCCCGTCCACCCCGGCCGCCAGGGCCAGCCGCGCGGCGCCGGCGGCGGCCAGCACGGCGGCGGTGGCCGCGCCGGGCGCCAGGGCCAGCGCCGCCAGCGCCCAGGGCAGCGGGTGGGTCAGCGCCAGCCCGGCGAAGCCCCAGGGGTCCAGCAGGCGCAGGGTGCGCGCCCAGCGCCGCTCGTGCCGCCACAGCGCGGGCAGGGAGGGCTCGCTCATCAGGTGCGCCGGCAGCACCGGGGCCACCACCACCCGCAGCCCCAGGCCGCGCACCGCCATGCCCAGGGCGTGGTCGTCGGCCAGCAGCTCCAGGAAGCGCCGGAAGCCGCCCAGCCGCTCCAGCGTCTCGGCGCGCAGGGCCACGGTGGCGCCGTAGCAGCCCTGCGCCTTGCCCAGCGCCTCGCCCAGGGCCGCGTTGGGCAGGAAGTGCCAGTCCACCCCGCGCGCCGCCAGGGCCGACCAGGGCGAGGCATCCGCCGCCTCGGCGCGGTACAGGCAGGTCACCAGCCCCACCGCCGGGTCGGCCAGCGGGGCGGTCACCGCCGTCAGCCATTCCGGCGGGCAGCGCATGTCGGCGTCGGCGGCCACCAGCACCGGGTGCGCGGCCGCGCCGGACAGGTGAACGAGTTGCGACACCTTGCGGTTCGCCCCCAGCACGGCGCCGCCGGCCAGCACGCGCAGGCCCAGCGCCGCGGCCACCGCCCGCGCCGGGTCGGCGGGGTCGGCCACCGCGGCCAGCACCTCGAAGGGGGCGGCGTGGCGCTGCGCCAGGGTGGCGCGCAGGTTCCCCGCCAGCCCGGGCTCGGCGCCGTGCAGCGGCTTCAGCACGCTGGCCGGCAGGGCGGGGGCTGCGGCCGGCGGCGTGGCGGCCAGCCGGCGCAGGGCGCGGCGGGCCAGCAGCGCCTGGGCCGCGCCGGCCAGCGCCAGCAGCGCGCACAGGATGGCGAGGATGCTCACGCCCGCACCATCGCGCCGCCACCGCCGGTTTGCTAGCCTGGGCCATGCCCCGCGCCCTGCTCCTGCTGCCGCTGCTCGCCGCCTGCGCCGCCGCGCCGGGCGCCGACCCGCGCGACCCCTTCGAGGCGCAGAACCGCCAGGTGCTGGCCTTCAACGAGGGGGTGGACGCCGCCGTGCTGCGCCCCGCCGCCGAGGCGTACCGCGAGGCGCTGCCCACGCCGGTGCGCACCGGCATCCGCAACGTGCTGAACAACCTCAACCAGCCGGTCATCCTGGCCAACAACCTGCTGCAGGCCCGCTTCCTGGACGCCGGGCAGACGCTGATGCGCTTCTACATCAACACCACCGCCGGGCTGCTGGGCGTGTTCGACGTCGCCACCCCCGCCGGCGCGGTGGAACGCCCGGCGGATTTCGGCCAGACGCTCGCGGCCTACGGCCTGCCGGACGGGCCGTTCCTGATGCTGCCCATCCTGGGCCCCACCAACCTGCGCGACGCGGTGGGGCAGGGGGTGGACACCCTGGCCAACCCGGTGGGGCTGGCCGGCGGCTACGTGGTGGGGCGCACGGTCAACGGGCTGGTGGGCGTGGGGCGCGGCACGCTGGGCGGGCTGGACCTGCGCGCGGAGAACATCGAGACGCTGGACGCCCTGCGCGCCGACAGCCTGGACTTCTACGCCCGCCTGCGCTCCGTCGTGCAGCAGCGCCGCGACGCCGAGCTGGGCCGCGCGGGCAGCGACGCCGCCCTGCCCGGCGTGCTGGAGGACCCCGGCGCCGCCCCGCCGGGCGCCGGGCCGCTGATGCCGGTCATCCTGGCCGACCCCGGCGCCGGGCCGCCCGCCGCCGTGGTGCCCGCCGCCGCCGCGGCGCCCGGCGCGCCCGCCCCCGCCCCGGTGCTGCGGGTGGACCCCGCCTGGGCGCGCCAGGCGCTGGACGGGGCGCAACGCCGGTGAGGCTGCTGTCCACCCTGGCGGTGCGGCTGCCGCTTGAGCGCGACATCCTGCCGCGCCTGCCCTTCGCCGTGCAGGCCGAATGGCTGCCCACCACCCTGGCGCTGCGGCGGCTGGCGGAAGGCGCGGCGCCCGACCTCCTCATCCTCACGGACGAGGCGCTGGCGGAGGGCCCGCGCGTGCCGCTGGTGCGCTCCGCCCTCGGCCTGGCGGTGCGCGCCGGGGCGCCGCGGCCGGAGGTGGCGGACGAGGCCGGCTTCCGCGCCGCCTTGCTGGCCGCCCGCCGCCCGTGCTGGAGCCGCGCCGGGGCCAGCGGCATCCACCTGGAAGGCGTGCTGGAGCGCCTGGGCATCGCCGAAGCGGTGCGCCCCAAGGCCCTGGTCATCCCCCAGGGCTTCACCGCCGAGCGCCTGCTGACCGGCGAGGCCGACCTGGCGGTGCAGCAGGTGAGCGAGCTGCTGATGGTGCCCGGCGCCGAGGTCTTCGCCCGCTTCCCCGAGGCGTTGCAGCAGCGCGCCCTGTTCAGCGCCCGCGCGGCCCCGCAATCGGCCGAAGCGGCGGCGCTGCTGGCGGCGCTGGCCGCGCCGGAGGGCCGGGCGGCGCTGCGCGCCGCGGGGCTGGAGCCGGTGGCGTAGGCAGGCGCGCCGCGCTCAGGGCGGCGGGCCGGGCCCGCGGGAGGGCCGGTCCGCGCGCTCGCGGTGGCGGCGGAGGTCGGCCTCCACCATCTCGGCCACCATCTCCTCCAGGCTGGTGCGCGGGGCCCAGCCCAGCACGCGGCGGGCGCGGGTGGCGTCGCCCCGCAGCACGTCCACCTCGGCCGGGCGCAGGAAGGCGGGGTCCACCCGCACGTGGCGTTCCCAGTCCAGCCCGGCATGGGCGAAGGCCAGCCGGCAGAACTCCCGCACGGAGGTGGTGCGGCCGGTGGCCACCACGTAGTCGCCCGGCTGCTCCTGCTGCAGCATCAGCCACATCGCCTCCACGTAGTCTGCCGCGTGGCCCCAGTCGCGCGTGGCGTCCAGGTTGCCCAGCGGCAGCGCCTCGGCCAGCCCCAGCCGGATGCGCGCCACGCCGTCGGTGATCTTGCGGGTGACGAACTCGATGCCGCGCAGCGGGCTCTCGTGGTTGAACAGGATGCCGGAGGAGGCGTGCAGGCCGAAGCTCTCGCGGTAGTTCACCGTCATCCAGTGGGCGTAGAGCTTGGCGGCGGCGTAGGGCGAGCGCGGGTAGAAGGGGGTGGCCTCGTCCTGCACGGGCCGCTGGATCAGCCCGTACATCTCGCTGGAGGAGGCCTGGTAGAAGCGCGCCCGCGGCGCCACCAGCCGCGTCGCCTCCAGCATGTTCACCGCGCCCAGCCCGGTCACCTGCCCGGTGAGGATGGGCTGCGTCCAGGAGGTCTTGACGAAGCTCTGGGCGCCGAGGTTGTAGATCTCGTCCGGCTGCGCCGCCTCGATGGCGCGCAGGATGGAGGCGAGGTCGGACAGGTCGGCGTCCAGCATCTCCACCCGGCCCTCGATGCCCAGCCAGCGCAGGCGCTCCCCCACCACGTCGGCGGAGGCGGAGCGGCGCAGCAGGCCGAAGACGCGGTAGCCCTTGCCCAGCAGCAGCCGCGCCAGGTAGGCGCCGTCCTGGCCGGTGACGCCGGTGATGAGGGCATGGGGCATCGGGGTTCCTCGGCGGGCCCGGCCTGGGTGCCAGAAACCGCCGGGGCTGGAAAGGTGGCGCGCCGGTCAGCCCAGCGGCTTGCAGAGGTAGCGCACCACCTTGCCGTTGCGCGGGTCCGTCGCCTCGCCCATCGGCGCGAAGCCCAGCGCGGCGTGGAAGGCCAGGGAGGCGGGGTTGGGCGGCAGCAGGTTCACCTCGCAGCACAGCAGGGGCAGCCCCGCCGCGCGGGCGCGCGCCTCCACCTCCGCGTACAGCGCCCGCGCCAGGCCGCGGCCGCGGGCGGCGGGGGCCACCACCACGCGGTCCACGTAGGCGAAGGCGGGCAGGCGCGCCTGGAACCAGGCGTGGTTGGGCCCCTGGCTCGGGGTGTCGCCGCGCAGGGCCACCAGCAGCGCGCCCTCCGCCCGCAGCGCCAGCCAGGCGGCGCCCAGCAGGGCGCGCAGCCCGGACTCGCCCAGGGCGTTGACGTGCTCCGCCTCGGCGTCGTTCAGCGCCGCCAGGGCGGGGATGTCGGCGTCGGTGACCGGGCGGATCACCCCTTGGCGGCCACCACCACCATGGCCGGCTTCAGCAGGCGGCCGTTCAGCGTCCAGGCGTGGCTCCAGGCCTGCAGCACGGTGCCGGGCGCCACGCCCTCCGGCGCCGGGGCCTCGCTCATCGCCTGGTGCAGCGCGGGGTCGAAGGCCTCGCCCTGGGCGGGCTTGCGCTGGATGCCGTTGGCCTCCAGGCGCTGGAGGAAGAAGCGCTCCACCCCCTCGAAGCCGCCGCGCAGCTTGGCCACCAGCTCGGGCTCGTCCTCGGCGGGCGGGGGCAGGGCGTCCAGGCCGCGGCGCAGGTTCTCGGCGGCCTCCACCACGTCGGCGGCGAATTTCTGCACGGCGAAAAGGCGCGCCTTCTCCGCCTCCTCCTTGCCGCGGCGCACGGCGTTGGCCGTCTCGGCGCGGGCGTAGAGCAGGGCGGATTCCAGCTCGGCCACCTTGGCCTCCAGGGCGGCGGCGCGGTCCTCCGGCGCGGGGTCGGGCTGGGCCTCGGGGGCCACGGCGTCGTTCAGGGCTTCGGGCTTCTCGGGCTGCTGTTCGCTCATGCCGCCCAGGTAATGGCCGCCGGCGCGCGCATCAACCCAGCAACCGCCCCAGCACGCGGGCCGTGTAGTCCACCACGGGGATGACACGCCCGTAGTTGATGCGCGAGGGCCCGATGACGCCGATCGCTCCGACGATGCGCTCCTGCGCGTTCCGGAACGGCGCCACCACCACCGACAGCCCGGCGGAGTTGAACAGGCCGGATTCGGCACCGATGAAGATCTGCACCCCCTCACCGCGCTGGGCCAGCTCCAGCAGCTTCAGGGTGGTCTCCTGCGCCTCCAGCCGCTCGAACAGGGCGGAGATCTCCTGCACGCGGGCCAGGTTCTCCACGTTCTCCAGCAGCCGCGCCTGCCCGCGCAGGATCAGGCTGCCGGCGGAGCCGCCGGCCCAGGTGGCCAGCCCGGCCTCGATCACCTGGTGCGTCAGCGCGTCCAGCGCGGTTCGGTTGGCGGCGATCTCCTCGCCCACCGTCTCGCGCGTCTCCTCCAGGGTGCGGCCGGCCAGCCGGGCGTTGAGGTAGTTGCCGGCCTGCACCAGGGCGGCGGGCGGCAGGCCCGGTGGCACCTCGATGACGCGGTTCTCCACCCGGCCATCCTCGCTCACCAGCACCACCAGGGCGCGGCCGGGGCCGAGGGGGACGAACTCGATGTGGCGCAGCGCCGCCTCGCCCTTAGGCGCGACCACCAGCCCGGCCGCACCCGCGAGGCCGGACAGCATCTGCCCCGCCTCGGCCATCGTCTCCTGCAGGGAGCGGCCATGGGCGGCGCAGCGGGCGGCGATGCGCTCGCGCTCCTCCGCGCTCAGGTCGCCGAATTCCAGCAGCCCGTCCACGAACAGGCGCAGGCCTTGCTGGGTGGGCAGGCGGCCGGCGGAGGTGTGCGGCGCGTAGAGCAGCCCCGCCTCCTCCAGGTCGGCCATCACGTTGCGGATGGAGGCGGGGGAAAGGTTCAGCGGCAGCCGGCGCGACAGCGTGCGCGAGCCCACGGGCTCGCCGGTCTGGACATAGACCTCCACCAGTTCGCGCAGCACGGCGGTCGCGCGGGGGTCGAGGGCGCTGGCGAGGCTGGGGGCGGGCAGCAGGCCCGGCGGGCGGGGCGGCGTGTTCATCCACCCCGGAGTCTTGGTTTTCCCGGCCCCCAGGTCAAGGCGCGCAGGTCAGGGCGTTCAGGTCAGGGCGTTCAGGGCGTGGCGGTAGAGCACGGGGTTGGAGGCCAGCACCGGCTTGCCGCGCCGGGCCTGCTCCGCCGCCGCCAGCGCGGCGAAGCGCAGGTTGGTGCCCACCTGCACCAGGTGCGTGACGTCCGGCGCGTCCAGCGCGTCCAGCGCCGCGCGCAGCCGGTCCTCGCCGATGGCGGCGATGGCGGCGGGCGAGGGGGCGCGCAGCCCTTGCAGCCGCACCACCTGGTGCCCGGCCTCCTCGAACAGGCGGCGAGCGGCGGCGTCGCCCACCGGCATGAAGGGCGTCAGCAGGCCGATGCGGCTGCGCGGCGGCAGCTCGGCCAGGATGGCCGTGGTGTAGTCCGTCACCGGGCAGCCGGCCGCCGCGCGCACCCGCGCCAGCAGGGCCGGCGCCTCGGGGCCGGCGAAGTTCTCCACCATCACGCCCAGCAGCAGCGCGTCCGGACGCTGGGCGGCGGCTTCCTCCACGGCGGCCATCAGCCCGTCCAGCATGGCCCGGCGCACCGCCAGCGTGTCGGCGTCCGATCGCACCGCCTGGTCGGGGTTGGCGATGCGGGCGTGGATGTTGGCCACGCCCGGCGGCGCCAGCGCGTCGCATTCCGCCGGCGTGGTGGTGTTGGTGGCGGGAAACACCAGCGCGATGCGGCGCGTCACGGGATGACGCCGCCCGCCTGGTTCACGCGCGAGCGCGCGCGGTTCACCTCCACCTCGGCGCGCCCGGCGTCGTTCGCCGCCTCCAGCCGCAACTGCCGCACCCGGAACAGGTCGAAGGTGAGGATCTCGCCGCCGCGGAAGGCGGTCAGCGCGATGCGCTCCTGCTCCTGCGCCACGGACAGGCGCTGGCGGGCGATGCGCAGCGCGGCCTCGGCGGCGTTTAGGGCCAGCAGGGCGCGCTCCACCCCGCTTTCCACCAGGCGCCGCGCCTGGGCCAGCTCGGCGGCGGCGCGGGTCAGCTCGGCCTGGGCGTCGGCGCGGCGGGGGGCGTTGCGCCCCTCGGTGGCCAGCGGCAGGCGCAGCCGCACGCCGATGGAGGTGCTGTCGCTGGCCACCAGCCCGTTCTCGTGCCGGGTGAACAGCCCGACCTCCGGGTTGTCGCGCGGGGTGGCCGCGACGTAGCGCGAGCGCGCCTCGGCCGCCGCCACCGCCGCCTGCCCGGCGGCCAGCGCGGGGTGCAGCGCGGCGCGGGGCTGCGGGCGCTCCGGCGGCAGGTTGGGCTCCAGCCCGCCGGTGACGGCGCGGTAGATGGCGCGCGCCTGCGCCGCCTCGGCCTGCGCCTGCGCCAGGGCCAGCTCGGCCGCCAGCACCTCGTTGCGGCCCAGCAGCCCTTCGGAGGGGGCGATGTCGCCCAGCTGGGCACGTCGGCCGACGTCGTTCGACAAGGCGCGGGCGGAGGACAGGCGCTCGCGCGCCAGCTGCACCAGGCGCTGCGCCTCGGCGGCGTTCCACCAGGCGTCGCGCAGGGCGCCGGCCACCTCCAGCCGCCGCAGCGCCAGGGCGCGCTCGCGCTCCTCCACGTTGGCGGCCACCGTGCCGGACAGGGCGCTGCGCTGGCCGGGCAGCCAGAGCGGCAGCGCCAGCTCGGCATCGAACTCCCGCAGCTCGCGCGGGCCGCGCAGGTCGGAGCGCGCGGAGCCCGAGACGGCCGGCGGCAGCGGCGTGACCGAGCGCACGGTGGCCGAGCGCGCCGCCGCCGCCTCGCGCTGGGCGGCGATGGCGCGCGCCCCGGCGTCCAGCGCCATCGCCGCGTCCACATGGGCCGAGAGCTGGGCCTGCGCCGGCTGCGCCAGCCCCAGACCGAGGCCCAGCAGCAGGGCCGCCGCCACCTTGGCCTTCGCCTTCGCCGGCTGCCGCGCGCGCGGCAGGGCGAAGCGCTCGTACAGGATGGGCAGCAGCACCAGCGTCAGCACCGTCGCCGTCACCAGCCCGCCGATCACCACCACCGCCAGCGGGCGCTGGATCTCGCTGCCCGGGCCGGTGGCGAACAGGAAGGGCACCAGCGCCAGCGCGGCGATGGAGGCGGTGAGCGTCACCGGCGTCATGCGGCGCTTCGCCCCCTCGCGCACCGCGCGCGACAGGTCCAGCCCCTCCTCCGCGATCAGGCGGTTGATGTAGGAGATGAGCACCACGCCGTTGAGCACCGCGATGCCCATCAGGCACAGGAAGCCCACCGAGGCGGGCACGGAGATGAACTCGCCCGAGGCCCACAGCGCCAGCACGCCGCCGATCAGCGCGAAGGGCACGTTGCAGAACACCAGCGTGGCCTGCCGCACCGAGCCGAAGGTGAGGTAGAGCAGCAGGAAGATGCCCGCCATGGCCATGGGCACCACCACCATCAGCCGCGCCTGGGCGCGCTGCTGGTTCTCGAACTGCCCGCCCCACACGATCTCGTAGCCCACGGGAAGCTGCACGCTCGCGGCCACCGCCGCCCGCGCCTCGGCCACGAAGCTGCCGATGTCGCGGCCGCGCACGTTGCTCAGCACGGTCTGGAAGCGCTGCGCCTGCTCGCGGATCACCTGCACCGCGCCTTCCTCCTCGCGCACCTCCGCCACCTGGGAGAGCAGCACGGTGCCGCCCTGGGGCAGCGCGATCTGCACCCGCGCCAGGTCGCCGGCCGAGCGGCGCAGGTTCTCCTCGCCGCGCAGCAGCACGGGGATGCGGCGGTCGCCCTCCAGCACCTCGCCCACGCGGCGGCCATCCACCCAGGCGCGCAGCGCCTCCTGCACCTCGGAGGCGTTGAGCCCCAGCCGGCCGGCGGCCAGGCGGTCCACCCGCACGGTCAGGTACTTCATGCCCTCGTTGCGCAGGGCGAAGACGTCGGTGGCGCCGGCCACGCCGCGCACCGCGGCCTCCACCTCGCGCGACAGGCGGTTCAGCTCGGGGATCTCCGGGCCGAACACCTTGATCACCACGTCGCCGCGCGCGCCGATGATCATCTCCTGCACGCGCATGTCGATGGGCTGCGAGAAGGCGTAGGTGATGCCCGGGAAACCGTCCAGCACCTCGCGCACGCGGTCCATCACCCAGGCCGTGCCTCCCTGCTGCGCCTCCGGCCGCCACTCCTCCGTGGGCGCCATCTGGAAGAACATGTCCGTCTCGTTCAGGCCGACCGGGTCGATGCCCAGCTCGTCGGCGCCGGCGCGGGCCATGATGCCGCGCACCTCCGGCACCCGCTGGCGGATCTCGTGCGCGATGCGGATGTCGGTGTCGGCGGCGTTCTCCACGTTGATGGTGGGGTGCTTGCGCACCGTCACCACCGGCGTGCCCTCGTCCATGGAGGGGATGAAGATGGACCCGATCTGCCCGAAGGCCAGCACGGCCGCCACCAGACCGGCCAGCGCCGCGCCGCCGATCACCAGCGGCCGCTTCAGCGCCCATTCCAGGAAGGGGTCGTAGACGCGGTGCAGCTTGCGCACCAGCCAGGGCTCGCCCGCGTGGCCGCCGCGCAGCAGGGTGGCGCACAGCACCGGCACCACCGTCAGCGACAGCGTCAGCGCCGCGATCAGCGCGAAGGCGATGGTCAGCGCCACGGGGCCGAACAGCCGCCCCTCCAGCCCCTGCAGCGACAGCAGCGGCACGAAGACGCCCACGATGATGATCACGCCCGAGACCAGCGGCACCGCCACCTCCCGCGTCGCCTCCGCCGTGATGCGCACCTTCTGCGCCAGCGAGGGCTTCTCGGGCAGCTCGTGGAAGCGGTGGGCCACGTTCTCCACCACCACCACCGCGCAGTCCACCAGCAGGCCGATGGCGATGGCCATGCCGCCCAGCGACATGATGTTGGCGCTCAGCCCGTACCACTTCATCACGCCGAAGGTGGCCAGCACGGCGAGCGGCAGCGAGAGCGAGACCACCAGCGCCGCGCGCCAGTTGCCCAGGAACAGCAGCAGCAGCACCACCACCAGGGCGATCGCCTCCAGCAGCACCTTCTGCACCGTCCACACCGCCTTGCCGATCAGGTCGGCGCGGTCGTAGAACATCACCAGCCGCACGCCCTCGGGCAGCTGGCGCTCGATGGCGGGGATGCGCGCCTTGGCGCCCTCCACCACCTCGCGCGCGTTGGCGCCGCGCAGGCCCAGCACCAGGCCCCACACCGCCTCGCCCTCGCCGTCGCGCGTCACCACGCCGTTGCGCGGCAGGGCGCCGAAGCGCACGTCCGCCACGTCGCCCACCCGCACCACGCCGGTGGGCCGCGACACCAGCACGATCGCGCGCACGTCGTCCAGGTTCTGGATGCGGCCCTCGGCGCGCACCAGCAGCGCCTCCTCGCCGTCGCGCACGCGCCCGGCGCCGTCGTTGCGGTTGTTGCGCTCGATCGCCTCCTCCAGCATCACGGTGGTGATGCCGCGCGCGGCCATGGCCGCCGGGTCGGGCACCACCTCGTAGGTGCGGACGTAGCCGCCCAGCACGTTCACGTCCGCCACGCCGGGCACGGCGCGCAGCTGCGGGCGCACCACCCAGTCCAGCATGGTGCGCGCGTCGCGCGGGGCCAGGTCCGGCCCCTCCAGGGTGAACATCAGCATCTCGGCCAGCGGCGTGATGATGGGCGCGAGGCCCCCGTCCACGCCGGAGGGAAGCTGGTCCTCGATCTCGTTCAGGCGCTCGTTCACCTGGGCGCGGGCCCAGAAGATGTCCGTGCCCGGCGCGAACTCGAAGGTCATCAGCGTGACGGAGAAGCGCGTGACCGAGCGCATGAAGGTGAGGTTGGGGATGCCGCGCATCGCCAGCTCCACCGGCTGGGTCACCCGGCGCTCCAGCTCCTCCGGCGTCAGGCCGGGGGCGCGCATGGAGACCAGCACCTGGGTGGGCGAGACGTCGGGGAAGGCGTCGATCGGCAGGGCGCGGTAGGAGTTCCACCCCCAGGCCGCCAGCCCCAGCGCGGCGATGATCACGAGCAGGCGCTGGCGCAGCGCCGTGTCCACCAGGCGTCCGAGCATCAGGACTGGTCCGCTTCCGCGAGTTCCGCCAGCAGGGCGAGCATGCCGCGCGTCGCCACCTGGGCGTCGGGCGACAGGTCGCCGCGGATGGAGACGAACTGCGCCGTCTCGTTCACCACCTGCACCGGCCGGGCCAGGAAGCCCTCGCGCGTGCGCAGGAACACCCAGGAACGCTCGCGGTGGCGCACCACGGAGCCGGCGGGCACGCGCCATTGCGGCTGCCCGGCGGCGCGCACCTGCAGCGTCACCGTCACCGCCTGGCCGGGGCGCAGGGCCTCGGCGCCCACGTTCATCTCCGCCGTGGCCAGCACGGACTGGGTGGCGGCGTCCGCCGTGCGGCCCACGCGCAGCACGAAGCCCTCCGCCCCCAGGGCGGGCACCATCACGCGGGCGTTGTTCTCCAGCGCCGGCGCGCGGGCGATGGGGACCTGGATGTTGATCCACAGCGTCCGCAGGTCGGCCACCGTCAGCAGGGGCGCGGCCTGGGCCACGCGCTCGCCCGGGGTGGCGGCGCGGCCGATGACGACGCCGCCCATTGGCGCGGAGACCACCAGCCCCTGCTGGATGCGGCGGTGGCGCCTGAGCGCCTCGACCTCGCCATCGCCCATCCCCAGCAGGGACAGCATCTGGGTGCGCTCGTCCAGCGCGGCCTCGGCGGCGCGGGTCTCGGCGCGGGTGATGATCAGCCGGCGCTCGGCGATCACGCGCTCGCGGAACAGCTGCTCGTCGCGGCGCAGCTTCTCCTTGGCCAGGTCGGCGGCGGTGGCGGCCTGCAGGAACAGGCGCTGCGCCTCCACCAGCTCGGTCGAACGCAGGCGGACCACGGCCTGGCCGGCGCGCACGCGTTCGTCGGGGGCGACGAAGATGGCCTCGATCAGCCCGGTGGCCGGGGCGGCGACCACGCGCAGCTGGTTGGGCGGCACCACCACCTGCCCAGGCAGCGCGATCTCGGAGGGGCCGCTTTCCGGCTCCACCCGCGCGAGGTCGATGCCGGCGGAGCGCACCTGCCGCTCATCCAGGCGCAGGGCGATGTCGGGCGTGCCCGGCTGGGCCAGGGCCGGGCCGAATAGGCCGGCCAGCAGCAGGGACGCGCCGGCACGGCGCGTGACGCGGGGCATCATGCGGGACTCCTCAAGGCTTCGCAGGCTCGGGGAGGCGCACGGCTCAGCGCCCAAGGACCAGCGGGAAGGGATCCCCCTGGCTGCCGGCTCAACAGGCCCCTCGGACGAAGGGGGCGCGCCGCTTGCCCGCGGTCTCCAGCGCCGGCCGACACATTGCAGGTGGTTCATCTGTCCGACAGTTTCAAGACCATGCCGGGCGCGATACTGGTGGGCAGCTTGACCCAGCCTGAACGGATGTGCGCGCATGATCGTCCTCGTCACCGGTGCCACCGCGGGCTTCGGCCTGGCCATCGCCCGCCGCTTCGCCGCCCGCGGCGACCGCGTCATCGCCACCGGCCGCCGCGCCGCGCGGCTCGACGACCTGCGGAACGAATTGGGGGCGGAACATTGCCTTGCCATCCCCCTGGACGTGCGCGACCGCGCGGCGACGGAGGCCGCCATCGCCGCCCTGCCGCCCGGATGGGCCGCGGTGGACCTGCTGGTGAACAATGCCGGCCTGGCCCTGGGCCTGGCCCCCGCCCACCAGGCCGACCCGGAGGAATGGGAGCGCATGGTGGACACCAACGTGAAGGGGCTGCTGCACGTCACCCGCGCGGTGCTGCCGGGCATGGTGGCGCGCGATGCGGGGCACGTGGTCAACATCGGCTCCACCGCCGGGGAATGGCCCTATCCGGGCGGCAACGTCTACGGCGCCACCAAGGCCTTCGTGCGCCAGTTCTCCCTGAACCTGCGCGCCGACCTGTGGGGGACCAGGGTCCGGGTGACGGACATCGAGCCCGGTCTGGTGGGCGGCACCGAGTTCAGCACGGTGCGCTTCGGCGGCGACGCCGCGCGCGCCGCCGGCATCTACGAGAACGCCGACCCGCTGACGCCCGAGGACATCGCCGACGCGGTGGAATGGGTGGCCACCCGCCCGGCGCGGGTGAACGTCAACACGCTGCAGGTGATGCCGGTGGGCCAGGCCTGGGGCCCGTTGCGCGTCCACAAGGGGTGACCCCGCCCTTCCCGCCGCGGCACGAGGGGCGGCTGCCGCCGCTGGAGCTGCTGCGCCGCGGCGCGCGCTCGTTCATCTCCATCTGGAACACCGCCGCCTTCGGCGCCCCGGTCATCGACACCCGCATCCTGGGCCGGCGCATCGTGGTGCTGAACGACCCGGCGCTGATCTCCGCCGCCTTCGTGGAGGGCCACGCGGCCTTCGAGCGCAAGTCGCCGCAGATGCGCCACGCGCTGGAGCCGCTGCTGGGCGACGGGCTGTTCATCTCCGACGGACTGGTGTGGAAGCGCCGCCGCCCGCAGGTGCAGCGCGTCACCCACCCCTCGCGCCTGGCGGAACTGGTGCCGGTGATGACGCAGGTGGCCGAGGAATGGGCCGGGGACTGGGCCCGCCGGCCCGACGGCGCCGTGCTGGACGCGCTGGCCGAGATGGGGCGCTTTGCGGCCGAGGTGATCTCCCGCACCTTGTTCGGCGCGGCGCTGGGGCGGCAGGCGGCGGGGCAGGTGGTGGCCGCCTTCGCCGAGTACCAGGCGGTGGTGGGCAACACCGACCTGCTGTCCCTGCTGAACCTGCCGGACTTCCTGCCGCGCTGGCACGGCTTCCGTGCCCGCGGCGCGGCGCGGCGCATCCAGGCGGTGGTGGACGGCCTGATCGGCCGCATCCTGGCCGGCGAGGGCGAATCCTCCCTCATCGCCGCCATGGCCGAGGGCGGCGGCATGGACCGCCGCGGCTTCCGCAACGAGGCCATCACCCTGTTCATGGCCGGGCACGAGACCACGGCCAACTGCCTCGCCTGGTGCTGGTTCCTGCTCGGCGAGGACGCGGAGGCCGAGGCGGCGGTGGCGGAGGAATCGCAGCGCGTGCTGGCCGGCCGCGCCGCCGGCTTCGCCGACATCCCCCACCTGCCCTGGGCGCGGGCGGTGGTGGAGGAGGCGTTGCGCCTGTACCCCCCGGTGCCCCTGCTGGCGCGCGAGGTGCAGGCGCCCGTCGCGCTGGGCGAGCTGGCGCTGGAGGCCGGCACCATCGCCGTGGTGTCGCCCTGGCTGGTGCACCGCCACCGCGCGCTGTGGGAGGCGCCGGACGAGTTCCGCCCGCAGCGCTTCCTGCCCGGCGCCCCGCCGCCGGCGCGGATGACCTTCCTGCCCTTCTCGCTGGGGCCGCGGGTGTGCACCGGCCAGCATTTCGGCCTCTACGAGGCGATCATCGCCTTGTCCTCCCTGGCCGGGCGCTTCCGCCTGCGCCCGGTGCCCGGCCACCGCGCCTTCCCCGTGGCGCGGCTGACCCTGCGCCCCGGCGAGTCGCTGCCGATGCGGCTGGAGCGCCGGGCATGAGCGCGCGCGCCCTGGCCATCGTCGCCATCGAGCGCGGCACGGTGGCGCTGATGCGCCACGGCCCGCCGGCGCTGGCGCACCGCTGGGCCGGCTTCCTGGGCCGCCGCCTGGTGCCGCCGCTGCACCCGGGGCAGATGGCGTGCATCCGCCACAACATCGCCGCCCTGCGCCCCGACCTGCCGCTGGAGGAGAGCGCGGCGGCGGCGATGGAGCACATCACCCGCGGCTTCTGCGAAGCGGCGGTGTTCTGGCGCTTCTGGGACGAAGGACGGGTGGAGGTGGCGGGCGCGGAGAACCTGGGCCGCAACCCCTCGCTGTTCATCGGCGTGCACACGGGGCAGTGGGAGCTGCTGCCCGTCACCGGCGCGCGCTTCGGCCACCGCGGCGTCGGCCCGCACCAGAAGCCGCCCTCCTCATTCCGCGAGCGCGTGCTGCAGGAGGGCTACGCCCGCACCCGCGCGGTGGGCCCGCTGCCGGACGGGCCGCACATGGGCGCGCGCCTGGCCGCCGCCCTGCGCCGCGGCGACACGCTGCTGCTGCACCTGGACGAGACGCAGACCTCCGGCATCCCGACCTCGCCGCGCCTGGGCCGGGCGCTCTCGCCCACCGGCAACCTGCTCTACGCGGCGCGGCTGTGGCACATGACGGGCGTGCCGCCGCAGCTGGTCTGGGTGGAGCGCCTGCCGGGCCCGCGCTTCCGGGTGCACATCGGCCCGCCGATGGACCTGCCGCGCACCGGCGACCGGCAGGCGGACATCCGCGCCTGCATGGCGGCGCTGGACGACGCGGCGGACGCCGTGGTGCGCGCGAACCTGCTGCAATGGCTGTTCCTCAGCGAGTTCGCGGTCGCCGCGCCGGCGGGGTAGAAGGACGCATGCAAGGCCGCCGAATCCTCCTCGTCGTTTCCGGCTCGGTCGCCGCCTTCAAGGCGCTGGCCCTGGCACGGCTGCTGCGCGCGGAAGGGGCCACGGTGCGCGCCGTGCCCACCGCCGCCGGCCTGCGCTTCGTCACCAAGGAATCCCTGGCGGCGCTGACCGCGCAGCCGGTGATGGACGACCTTTGGGCCGCCGAGAGCGAGATCGGCCACATCCGCCTGGCGCGCTGGGCCGAGCTGGTGCTGGTGGTCCCGGCCTCGGCGCACCGGCTGGCGGCGATGGCGGCCGGCCTGGCCGACGACCTGGCCGGCTGCGTGCTGCTGGCCACCCGCGCCCCGGTGCTGGCCGCCCCGGCGATGAACCCGGCGATGTGGGAGCACCCGGCCACCCAGGCCAACCTGGCGGCGCTGCGCGGGCGCGGCGTGCGCTTCCTGGGCCCGGTGGAAGGCGCGATGGCCGAGCCGGAATCCGGCCCCGGCCGCCTGCTGGAGCCCGAGGCGATGCTGCCGCTGATCCGCGCCGCCCTCGCCGATGGGCCGCTGGCGGGGCGGCACGTGCTGGTCACCAGCGGCCCGACGCATGAGCCGATCGACCCGGTGCGCTACATCGCCAACCGCAGCAGCGGGCGGCAGGGCCACGGCATCGCCGCCGCCTGCGCCGCGCTGGGGGCGCGCGTCACGCTGGTGTCCGGCCCCGTGCAGGTGCCCGACCCGCCGGGGGTGCGGGTGGTGCGGGTGGAAACGGCGCGCGACATGCTGGCCGCCTGCGAGGCGGCGCTGCCGGCCGATGCCGCCATCTGCGCCGCCGCCGTGGCCGACTGGCGCCCGGCGCGCGAGGCCGGGCAGAAGATGAAGAAGCAGCCCGGCGCCGCCGCGCCGACCCTGGAGATGGCGCTGAACCCGGACATCCTCCTCACCCTCTCCGCCCATGCCCGGCGCCCGCGGCTGGTGGTGGGCTTCGCGGCGGAGACGGAGCAGGTGGTGCCCCACGCCCAGGCCAAGCTGGCGCGCAAGGGCTGCGACTGGGTGGTGGCCAACGACGTCTCGGGTGACGTGATGGGGGGTGCGGAGAACGCGGTCCACATCGTGTCCGCCGCCGGGGTGGAGGACTGGCCGCGCCTGCCGAAGGAGGAGGTGGCGGCGCGGCTGGCGGCGCGCGTCGCGGCGGCGCTGGCATGAAGGTCAAGGTCCTGCGCCTTCCGCACGCGGCGGACCTGCCGCTGCCGGCCTACGCCACCGCGGGCGCCGCGGGGATGGACCTGCTGGCCGCCGCCGCGCTGGAGATCCCGCCCGGCGGCCGCGCCCTGGTGCCCACCGGCCTGTGCGTGGCGCTGCCGCCGGGGTGGGAGATGCAGGTGCGCCCGCGTTCCGGCCTGGCGCTGAAGCACGGCGTCACCGTGCTGAACGCCCCGGGCACGGTGGACGAGGACTACCGCGGCGAGGTGGGCGTCATCCTGTTCAACGCCGGCGCGGCGCCCTTCGCGGTGGCGCGCGGCGACCGCGTGGCCCAGGCGGTCTTCGCCCCCGTGGCCCGCGTCGCGTGGGAGGAGGCGGAGGCGCTGGACGGCACGGCGCGCGGGGGCGGGGGGTTCGGCTCGACGGGGTCGGGCCTGAGGGAGCATTCCGGGGAAATCAGCGACGACAACAAATAAGGCCCAAGAAACAAATGAATCAAGCAAGGAAGTATCCCCAGGTTTTTCTTGGCCTCCTGCCCCATCTTGTTGACCGAATCTGAAGCTGCGCGGTCTTAGCTTCCTCGTCGGGCAATGTGCCCCGAGGGAGATTCGTCTTGATGTTCCGTGCCAATGCCCTGCGGGGCCTTGCCCTGCTGGGCCTCATGCTCACCACCGCTTGCGCCACCGTCACGCAGGGCACCACGGCCACCATCGCCGTCACCAGCGAGCCGCCGGGCGCCACCTGCACGATCTCGCGCGAAGGCACGCCGATCGCGGTGGTGAACCCCACCCCCGGTACCGTCACCATCAGCCGCTCGACGCGGGACCTCTCGACGCGCTGCGAGCGCCCGGGTCACCTGCCCGGCATCGTGGCCACCCCGGCCGGGTTCCAGGCCATGACGGTCGGCAACCTGCTGCTCGGCGGCGTCATCGGCGTGGCGGTGGACGCGGCCTCGGGCGCCATGGGCACCTATCCCGGCTCCATCATGGTGACCCTGCCGCCCGCGCAGTTCGCCACACCGGAAAGCCGGGCCGACTGGTACGCGAACCGCCGGCGCGAGATCGACCGCAACGCCCAAGACCGCATCGCCGCCGCCCGCGCCGCCTGCCCGGCCGGGCGCTCCCCGCGCGGGGCACCCACCGCCTGCGACCAGTCGGTCGAGTTCATCGAGCAGGTGCGCGCCGACCAGCTCCGCCAGCTCGCGGAGCAGGAGCGCCAAGGCGCCGTCCCGCCGCGGACCTGACGGGCACCACCACCCGCCGGCGCACCGCGACCGCGCCGGCGGGCAGGGCGGCGAAGGCGTCCTTCTCCGCCTCCAGCACCAGCACGCCGGCGAAGCGGGCCATGGCCCAGCGCCCCGGCGCCTCCCAGGCCGGGGCCAGGTTCACCGCCCAGCGCCAGGGCAGCGGCGGCTGGAACAGCGCGCCGTCGCGCCGCGTCACCCGGAACATCTGCGCCTCCAGCAGCCGCTGCGCCTGCCCGGGCGAGAAGGGGCGGCCCTGGCCGAAGGGGGTGTGCTCGAACAGCGCCCAGTTGCCCAGGCGGTTGGGCACCACCACCAGCAGCCGGCCGTGGTCGCGCAGCACGCGCCAGCATTCGCGCAGCAGGGCGCGCGGGGCGTGGCTGGCCTCCAGCGCGTGCGCCAGCACGATGCCGTCCAGGCAGCGGTCGGGCAGCGGCAGCCGGCCTTCCTGCACGCGCGCGCCGTCGGCGGCGTGCAGCGTCTCGGGCGTCAGCAGCAGGCGCCGGCCCGGCCCGCTGGGCAGGCCCTTCAGGAAGGGGCGCGCCCAGCCGATGCCCGCCACGTCCAGCCGCCCGGCCTCCGGCCACAGGGCGCCCAGGCGCGCGCGCACCAGCCGCGCCGCCATGCCCCCCAGCGGCGAGGCATGGAAGGACCGCAGCCCATGGACCTTGTCGCTCATGGCGGGGATATTGGGGCGCGAAGGAGCCCCGCGCCACATGCTGCACGTCGAGCCGATCCCCATCCTGGACGACAACTACGCCTGGCTGCTGCGCTGCCCCGCCACCGGCGCCACGGCGGTGGCCGACCCCGCCGTGGCCGCGCCGGTGCTGGCGCGGGTGCAGGCGCTGGGCGGCCGGCTGGACTGGATCCTGCTGACGCATCACCACGGCGACCACGTGGCGGAGGTGCCCCAGGTGGCCGCCGCCACCGGCGCCCGGGTCGCCGGCCACGCCGCCGACGCCCACCGCCTGCCCAGCCTCGACCTCGCGGTGAAGCCCGGCGAGACGTTCACCCTGGGCGAGGCGGCGGCGCAGGTGCTGGACACGCCCGGCCACACCCGCGGCCACATCGCCTGGGCCTTCGTGGAAGGCCAGGCGCTGCTGTGCGGCGACACGCTGTTCTCCATCGGCTGCGGCCGGCTGCTGGAAGGCACGGCGGCGGAGATGTTCGCCTCCCTCCGGGCGCTGGCCGCGCTGCCGGACGCGATGCGCGTGTGCTGCGGGCACGAATACACCCTGTCCAACCTGCGCTACGCCCGCCATGTGGAGCCGGACAACCAGGCCCTGGCCGCGCACGAGGCGGAGGTGAAGGCCCGCCGCGCCCGCGGCGAGCCCAGCCTTCCCACCACCCTGGGGCTGGAGAAGGCGCTGAACCCCTTCCTGCGCGCGCGCGACGTGGCCGAACTGGCCGCGTTGCGCTCGGGCAAGGACGACTTCCGCTGAGGAGACGACAAGGAATGAAGCTCTACCACTCCGCCGCCAGCCCCTTCGTGCGCAAGGTGCGCGCGGTGGCCATCCATCACGGGCTGGAGCTCGACCTCGTGCCGGTGAACCCGCACGAGAGCCCGGAGGCGCTGGTGCAGGACAACCCGCTGAGCAAGGTGCCGGCGCTGGTGACCGATGACGGGCTGGCCCTGTGCGACAGCAAGCTGATCTGCGAGTACCTGGACAGCATCGGCCACGGCGAGAAGCTCTACCCCGACCACGGGCTGCCGCGCTGGAACGCCCTGCGCGTCGCTGCCCTGGCCGAGGGCGTGATGGAGGCCGCGGTGTTCCGCCGCATGCATGGCGGCCTGCCGCAGGACGAGGGGCGCCAGCGCTTCGACGCCCGCGCCAAGGCCGCCATCGGCCGCGCGCTGGACGCGCTGGAGCGCGAGGACCCGGACGCGCCGCTGACCATCGGCGCCGTCGCCGCCGCCTGCGCCCTGGGCTACCTGGACTTCCGCTTCGCGTCGGAGGACTGGCGCGCCGGCCGCCCCAAGCTGGCGGGCTGGTACGAGAAGACGGTGCAGCTGCGCCCCTTCGCGGAAACGATGCCGCAGGGATGAACCTGCGCGACCCCGCGCTGCCGGCCGGCGCCGTCATCGCCGCGCTGGGCCTCGCCCCCCACCCGGAGGGCGGGCACTACCGCGAGGCGTGGCGCGACGCCCCGCCGGGCGGCGGGCGCGGGGCGGGCACCGCCATCCACTTCCTGCTGGCGCCGGGCGAGCGCTCGCGCTGGCACCGGGTGGACGCGGCGGAATGCTGGCTGTGGCAGGCCGGCGGCCCGCTGCGCCTGCGGCTGGACGGGCGGGAGGTGACGCTGGGCCCCGACCTCGGCGCCGGGCAGGCGCTGATGGCGGTGGTGCCGGCGGGGGAATGGCAGGCGGCGGAGCCGCTGGCCGGCTGGGCGCTGGTGGCCTGCACCGTGTCCCCCGCCTTCGACTTCGCCGGCTTCGAGATGGCGCCCGAGGGCTGGGAGCCGTGAGCACCTCCCTCGCCTGGGATGAGCGCTACGGCGCCGGGCAGGGCCTGTTCGGCGACGCCCCCAACGACTACCTGCGCGCCCAGGCGTGGCGGCTGCCGCCGCGCGGCCGCGCGCTGTCGCTGGGCGATGGCGAGGGGCGCAACGGGCTGTTCCTGGCCCGGCACGGGCTGCGCACCCTCTCGCTCGACTGGTCGCCCGTCGCCACCGCCCGCGCCGCCGGCCGCCACCGCCGCCTGCGCGCCGAGACGGCGGACCTCACGGCCTGGACCTTCCCGGACGGCGCATTCGACGTGGTGGCCTGGATCTTCCTGCACCTGCCGCCGGCCGACCGCGCGGTGGTGGCGGCCGGGGCGGTGCGGGCGCTGAGGCCCGGCGGGCTGCTGGTGCTGGAGGGCTTCTCGCCCGCGCAGCAGGGCCGGCGCTCCGGCGGCCCGCGCGAGGCGGCGCTGCTCTGGACCCGCGCGGCGGCCGACGCCGCCTTCGGCGCGCTGGAGCTGGAGGAATGCACCGAGGGCACGGTGCGGCTGGACGAGGGGCCGAAGCACCAGGGCCCCGCCGAGGTGCTGCGCGGGGTGTGGCGCCGGCCCTGAGCGGCGTGCCAGCATGGCGGCAAGAAACGCCCCGAGGAGGCCCCGTCCATGCACCCCACCCGCCGCGCCGCCCTGGCGCTGCCGCTGCTCGCCGCGCCCGGCCTGGCGCTGGCGCAGGAGCGCTTCCCCTCCCGGCCCATCCGGCTGGTGGTCGGCTTCCCGCCCGGTGGCGGCAGCGACCTGGTGGCGCGCCCCATCGCCCAGCGCATGGGCGAGCTGCTGGGCCAGCCGGTGGCGGTGGAGAACCGCGGCGGCGCCAACGGCAACCTGGGGCTGGACGCGGTGGCCAAGGCGCCGGCCGACGGCTACGTCTTCGGCCACGTCAACAACGCCGTCATCGGCGTGAACCCGCTGCTGTACCGCAACCTGCCCTTCGACCCGGTGCGCGAGCTGGAGGCGCTGGCGGCGGTGACCATCGGCGGGCTGTTCCTGATGGTGCCCGCCGCGCTGCCCGCCAACACCCTGGCCGAGTTCGTCGCCCTGGCCCGCGCCCAGCCCGGGCGGCTGAACTTCGCGTCCGCCGGGCCCGGCTCCATCACCCACCTGGCCTTCGAGCTGTTCCGCCGCCAGGCGGGGGTGGAGCTGGAGGTGGTGCACTACCGCGGCTCGGCCCCCGCCCTGCAGGACATGCTGGGCGGCCGCGCGCAGCTGATGATCGACGGCATCAACCTGGCGAAGGCGCAGGTGGACAGCGGCCGGGTGAAGGCCCTGGCCTTCCTGAACGCCGAGCGCCACCCGCTGATGCCCCAGGTGCCCACGGCGCGCGAGCAGGGGCTGGAGCGGCTGGTCATCCCCGGCTGGCAGGGCTTCGTGGTCCGCGCCGGCACGCCCGCCCCGGTGGCGGAGGCGCTGGAGCGCGCCGTGCGCGCGGCGCTGGAGGACCCCGGCGTGCAGGAGACCTTCCGCAACCAGGCCATCCTGACCCGCTTCGCCGGCCGCGCCGAGTTCGCCCGCATGATCCGCGAGGAAACCGAGCGCTGGCGCCCCATCGTGACGGAGATGGGGCTGACGCTGGACTGAGGCCGGCCGAAGCCGGCCCCCTTCACTCGGCCCGGATGTCGAACCGCCGGGCGATGCCGGTCCACTTCACCGTCTCCTCCGCCCGCAGCGCGTCCAGCGCGGCGGCGCCGCCCTCCATCGGCTCGGCGCCGATGGCGGCGAGGCGGCGCACCATCTCCTCGTCGCGCAGCAGGCCGCTCACCAGCGCCTCCAGCGGGGCGCGCGCCGCCTCGGGCAGGTGGCGCGGCGCCAGCATGGCGAACCAGGGGTCCACCGCGTAGCCCGCCACCCCGGCCTCGGCCATGGTCGGCAGGTCGGGCCCGGCGCGGCTGCGGCGGCGCGTGGTCACCGCCAGGGCGCGCAGCCGCCCGGCCGCGACGTGCGGCCCGGCGGAGGTGACGCTGTCGAACATCAGGTCCAGCCGGCCGGCCAGCAGGTCGGCCACCGCAGGGCCCGAGCCGCGATAGGGCACGTGGGTCATCTCCACCTCGGCCAGCGCGCTGAACAGCGCGCCCGCCAGGTGGATGGAGGTGCCGCTGCCGGCCGAGCCGTAGGTGAGCACCCCCGGCTGGCGGCGCGCCGCCGCCGCCAGCGCCGCGACGTCCCGCCAGGGCCGGTCCGCCGGCACCACCAGGATGTTGGGCACCACGGCCACGGGGGCGATGGAGACGAAGTCCGCCACGCTGTCGTAGGGCAGGCGCGGGTACAGCGCCGGGTTCACCGCGTGGCCGATGGACACCATCAGCAGCGTGTGGCCGTCCTGCGCCTGCAGCGCCGCCGCGGTGCCGGTGGTGCCGCCGGCGCCCGGGCGGTTCTCCACCACCACGGGGCGGCCCAGCGCCTCGGACATCCGCGGCGCCAGCAGGCGGGCCATGGCGTCGATGGCGCCGCCGGGCGGGAAGGGCACCAGCAGGCGCACCGGGCGGTCGGGCCAGGCGGGCTGCGCGCCGGCCGGCGCGGCCAGCGATGCCCCCAGCAGGGCGAGGGCGGAGCGGCGCCTCATGCCGCCACCCCCAGGCCCAGCATGGAGCGCGCCTCGGCGGGGGTGGCGGGACGGCGCCCGTGCCGCGCCAGCGCCTCGGCCGCCAGCCGCACCAGCTCGGCGTTGCCAGACGCCAGGCGCTCGCGCGAGACGCGGATGTTGTCCTCCATCCCGGTGCGCACGCCGTCGGCGCCGCGCGCCAGCGCCCATTCCATCACCCGCGCCTGCTGGGCGCCGATGCCCGCGGCCGTCCAGGTCGCGTGGGGCAGGACGCGGCGCAGCTCGCCCAGCATCAGGTCCAGCAGGTGCTCCTCGGCCGGCATGGCGTTCTTCACGCCCATGACGAACTGCACGTGCGGGCGCTCGTCCATCAGCCCCGCATCCACCAGCCGGCGCGCGCCGTGCAGGTGCGACAGGTCGAAGATCTCGATCTCCGGCCGCACCGCATTGGCCTGCATCCGCGTCGCCAGGTCGGTCACCAGGGCGGCCGGGTTCTCGTAGACGATGGTGGGGAAGTTCACCGAGCCGGTGGACAGCGAGGCCATGTCGGGCCGCAGCTCCAGCGCGTTGCCGCGCTGCGAGGGGTCGCGCCCGCGGCCGCCGGTGGAGAACTGCACGATCATCCCCGGGCAGTGCCGGCGCACCCCCTCCTGCACCGCGGCGAACAGCGCGGGGTCGGAGGAGGGGCTCTCGTCGGGGGCGCGCACGTGGATGTGCACCAGCGAGGCGCCGGCCTCGAAGGCCTCGCGCGTGCTGCGGACCTGCTCCTCGGGCGTGACGGGCAGGGCGGGGTTGTCGCGCTTGCGCGGGACGGAGCCGGTGATGGCGACGGCGATGACGGCGGGGGTCATGGAGCACTCCGTGGGGAAGGGGTGGGGGCGGCCTCGGCCCGCAGGTCGGCGGGCTCGAGGACGCGGGCGGCGAGGAGGCCGGCGAGCAGCCCCCAGAAGGCGGCGCCGATGCCCAGCAGCGGCCGGTCGGCGACGGTGACGAGGAAGCAGACCAGGGCGCCCAGCGCGCAGCGATGCGCGAAGGCGGCGACGAAGGTGGCCTGCAGCACGCGCAGCATCGCCAGCCCGGCGAGGGCGACGACGAACACCCGCGGCGCGGCGAGCATCAGCCCGGTCACCGCCGGTGCCAGCAGGCCGAAGCCCACCGCCAGGGTGCCGGTGACCATCGCGCCCAGGTAGTGGCGCTCCCGCTGCGTGCCCTGCGCGACGAGGGCGTTGGTCGGCCCGGCCAGGCAGGTGCTGACCGCCCCCACCAGCGCCGCCAGCAGGGAGCCGATTCCGCAGGCGGTGGTGACGGCGTCGGCCGGCGGCTGGTGGCCCTGCGCCCGCAGCACGGCGAAGCCCTGGCCGTTCTGCACCACCAGCACCGTGACGGCGAGCGGCACCACCAGGGCGCCCATCGCCTCCCAGCCGAAGCGCGGCATCACCGGCACCGGCCGCGCGAAGGCGAGGCTGAAGCCTGGGGGCAGCTCCGCGCGGCCCAGCAGCAGCACCAGCGCGGCGCCCACCAGCAGGGCGCCGATCACCGGCGGCAGGCGGCGGCCCAGCGCCGGCGCGGCGGAGAGCAGCACGAAGGCCAGCACCATCGGCGCGGCCAGCGCGGCGTCGTCGTGCAGGGCGTGCACCAGGTCCAGCCCGAAGCGCAGGAACACGCCGGCCACCATCGCCATCACGATGGGCATGGGCACCAGGCGCATGGCGCGCCCGACCAGTCCGCTCAGCCCCACCGCGAGGATCAGCGCCGCCGTCGCGAGGTAGGCGCCCACCACCTCCTCGAAGGGCAGGCGCTGCAATGCGCCGGCGACCAGCACGGTGCCCGGGATGGTCCAGAAGAAGCACAGCGGCATGCGGAACCAGGCGCTCATCGCCAGGGTCAGCGCGCCGTTCACCGCGAAGACGCCGAACACCCAGGAGGACAGGCGCGCGGCGTCCAGCCCGCCCGCCGCCCCGGCCGACAGGATGATGGCGAGCGGCCCGGACGCGGCGAACAGGAATCCGATGGCGCCGTTCGCCAGTTCCGTGCCGCGGGGCCGCATCCCCTCACACGCCCAGGCAGCGGTGCATCAGCGCCTCGTCCGCCTGCAAGGCCGCGGGCGGGCCGTCGAACACCACGGCGCCCTTCACGATCACCACCGAGCGGTCCACCAGCGAGAGGATGGAGGCCACCGTCTTGTCCACCACGATGGTGGCGATGCCGGTCTCGCGGATGGTGGCGATGACGCGCCAGATCTCGTCGCGGATCAGCGGGGCCAGCCCCTCCGTCGCCTCGTCGAGGATCAGCAGCCGCGGGTTCGTCATCAGCGCGCGGCCGATGGCCAGCATCTGCTGCTCGCCGCCCGAGAGCTGGTCGCCGCGGTTGGACAGGCGCTCCTTCAACCGGGGGAAGGTGTCGAGCACCCGCTCCTCCGTCCAGCGGCGGGAGCCGTCCACGCCCGGCCGCGCCGCCAGCCGCAGGTTCTCCGGCACCGTGAGGCTGGCGAAGACGCCGCGCCCTTCCGGCACCACGGCGATGCCGCGCCGGATGCGGCGGAACGGCGCCTCGCGCGAGATGTCGGCGCCGTCCATCGCCACGCGGCCGCCGCGCAGCGGCAGCAGGCCCAGCATGGTGCGCAGCAGCGTGGTCTTGCCCATGCCGTTGCGCCCCATCAGCCCCACCGCCTCCCCGGGGCGGACGGAGAAATCAATGCCGTGCAGCACCATGCCGGCACCATAGCCGGCCTTGACGGCCCCGGCTTCAAGGATCGCGGCGCTCATGCGGCATGCCCCAGATAGGCGTCGCGCACCGACGCCGCGTTGCGGATGTGCGCGGGCGGGCCGGATTCCAGCACCCGCCCGTCCACCATCACGGTCACGCGGTCGGCGACCGCGAAGACCACGTCCATGTCGTGCTCGATCAGCATCACGGCGTGGTCGGCCGCGAGCTCCTTCAGCAGCAGGGCCAGGCGCTCGCTTTCCTCAGGCCCCATGCCGGCCAGCGGCTCGTCGAGCAGCAGCACGGTGGGGCCGGCGGCCAGCGCCATGGCGATCTCCAGCTGGCGCAGCTGGCCGTGGCTCAGCGTGCCGGCGGTGCGGTGGATGGAGGCGGCGAGGCCCACCCGCTCCAGCGCGGCCTCCGCCGCCTCGCCCGGCGCGTGCTCCTCCGTCGCCACGCTGAGATAGCGGCGGATCGGCGTCAGGCGCGCCTGGGCGGCGAGGCGCACGTTCTCGCGCACCGTCATCGGCTTCAGCACGTTGGTGCGCTGGAAGGAGCGGCCGACCCCGGCGCGGGCGAAGCGCCAGGAGGGCCAGTCGCCCACCTCCGCCCCGTGCAGCAGCAGCTTGCCCGAGCTCGGCCGCAGCTCGCCCGAGAGGAGGTTGGTGAGCGTGCTCTTGCCGGCGCCGTTCGGGCCGATGACGGCGTGCAGCTCGCCCACCAGCAGCGCCAGGTTCACCTCGTTCACGGCGACCAGTCCGCCGAAGCGGCGGGTGAGGCCGACGGCCTCCATGGCGGCGACGGTCATGGCGCGGCCTCCTTGGCGGGGGTGGGGGCGGGGATGCGGCGGAAGGCGGGCAGGCGGATGCCGACGATGCCGTGCCGCAGCCCGAGCACCACCGCCAGGATGACCAGCCCCTCGACCAGCCGCTGCCGCTCGGTGAGCTGGCCGGCGATCTCGCCCAGGCCGACGAAGGCGAAGGCGCCCAGGATGGGGCCGTGCAGCGCGCCCAGCCCACCCAGCAGGATCATCAGCAGCGCCTCGGCGCTGCGGTGCCAGGCCAGCAGCTCGGGGCTGACGAAGGCCTGCGTCATGCCCCACATGTGCCCCGCCAGCCCGGCCAGCGCGCCGGCCAGGGTGAAGGCGCTGAGCTGCAGCCAGTAGGTGTCGAAGCCCATGGAGCGCATGCGGTGCTCGTTGGCGCGGATGCCCAGCAGCGCGCGGCCGAACATGGTGCGCAGCAGGGTGGCCATGCCAGCATACATCGCCACCAGCACGCCGAGGTTCAGCAGCAGCATCACCGTCGGCCGGTCCTGGCGGGACACCGTCCATTCCAGCCCGAAGATGCTGAAGGAGGGCCGGGTGACGAAGACGCCGTCGGCGCCGCCGCCCAGCGGCGTGTCGTGGAACACGAAGAACAGCATCTGCCCGAAGGCCAGCGTCGTCATCAGGAAGAAGAAGCCGCGGGTGCGCAGCGACAGCGCGCCCACCGCGAAGGCCGCCAGCGCCGCCAGGATCATCGCCGAGGGGATGCTGAGCAGCACCGAAGGCGCGGCGCCGAAGACGCCGAGCAGGTGGATGGTGTAGGCGCCGACGCCGAAGAAGGCGGCGTGGCCCAGGCTCACCAGCCCCGTCACGCCCACCAGCAATTGCAGGCTGAGCGCGAACATCGCGAGGACGAGGGCGGTGGAGGCCAGCTCCAGGTAGTAGGGGTCGGCGAAGAGGGGCAGCGCGGCCACCGCGAGCGCGGCGGCGCCGAGCGCCATGGTGCCGTTGCGGCCGGCGATGGTCAGCATGGCGTCAGCTCCGCGCGAAGAGGCCGGTGGGGCGCCAGAGCAGCACCGCGGCCATGAGGACGTAGACGGCAAGCCCGGAGGCGAAGGGCAGGTAGGCCTTGGACAGGGTGTCCACCACGCCGATCAGCAGCGCGCCCCAGAAGGCCCCGGCGATGGAGCCCACGCCGCCCACCACCACCACCACGAAGCAGATGATGAGGAAGCCATGCCCCATGTTCGGGTAGACCGAGTGCAGCGGCGCGGCGAGCGCCCCGGCCAGCATCGCCAGCGCGGTGCCCACGGCGAAGACGACCATGTGGATGCGCCGCGCATCCAGGCCCAGCAGCTCCACCATCTCCGGCTTCTCGGCGGCGGCGCGGATGGCCGAGCCGATGCGCGTGCGCTCGATGGACAGGAACATCGCCGCCGCCACCGCCAGGCAGGCCAGCAGCACCGCGAGGCGGTAGGCGGAGTAGGAGAACTCGCCCACCATCGGCACCGCGACATCCAGCGCGGCGGGCACCGGCACGGAGTGGAAGTCGTTGCCCAGCAGCATGGAGCGCGCTTCCTCGAACAGCAGGATCAGCGCGAAGGTCAGCAGCACCTGGTCCAGGTGCTCGCGGTGGTAGAAGCGGCGGAACAGCCCGCGCTCCAGCAGCGCGCCCAGCGCCAGCCCCCCCAGGATGGCCGCGGGCAGGGCGAGCCAGAGCGAGCCCGTGCCGCCCACCACCACGAAGGCGATGTAGGCGCCGATCATGAACAGGCTGCCATGGGCGAGGTTGATCACCCCCATGACGCCGAAGATGAGGGTGAGGCCGCTGCTGATCAGGAACAGCAGCAGCCCGTATTGCAGCCCGTTGAGGAGCTGCGCGGCCAGGCCGGACATCGTCGTTCTCTCCCTTCGTCGCGCGTCAGGCGGCCGGCATGCGGCAGCCGGTGCCGGGGTCGGACAGGCGCTCGGCGGCGACGCCGATCACCATGTTCTGGCCGCCGCGCGCCTCGCGCAGGTAGATGTCCTGCACCGGGTTGTGCTGGGGCGAGAGGGTGAAGGTGCCGCGCGGGCTGTCGATGCGCGCGGCGCGCATCGCCGCCACCAGCGCGCGCTCGGCGGCGATGTCGCCGCGGGTGGCCTCCAGCCCGGCGGCCAGGAGCTGGCCGGCGTCATAGCCCTGCACGGCGTAGACGTCCGCCTCGCGGCCCGTGCGCTCGCGGAAGGCGCGGCGGAAGCCGATGTTGCGCTCGGTCTGGATGCCGTCGCCGTAGTGCAGCGCGGTGCGCACGCCCTCGGCGGCCGGGCCCTGGGCGGCCAGCGTGCCCTCGGTCAGGAAGCCCGAGCCGACCAGCGGCAGGCGGTCCTTCAGCCCGGCGGAGGCGTAGTCGCGCACGAACTGCACGGCGCCGCCGCCGGCGAAGAAGGCGCCCACCGCCTCGACGTTCAGGCCCGGCAGCTGCGCCAGGATCGGCTGGAAGTTGTTCTCCGGGAAGGGCAGCATCAGCTCGCGCACCAGCTCGGCGCCGCCGGAGCGCAGGCCCTCGCGGAAGCCCTCCGTCGCCTCCTTGCCGGCGGCGTAGTCCCAGGTGACCCAGGCGGCGCGGCGCACGCCGCGGTCGGCCAGCGACTTGCCGATGGCGAAGGCCGGCTGCCAGTTGGTGAAGGAGGTGCGGAACACGGTCGGCGCGCACAGCTCGCGCGTCGCCGCGGCGTTGCCGGCGTTGGGGATGATCAGCGGCACGCCGCGCTCGCGGCTGGCCTGCACCATCGCCATCACCACGCCGGAATGCACGGTGCCAACCAGCGCGCCCACGCGCTCGCGCGCCACCAGGCGGTTGACGTTCTGCACCGACTTCGCGGGGTCGGACTCGTCGTCCAGCCGCACCACCTGGATGGGCCGCCCGCCGAGGCGGCCGCCCTTCTCGGCCAGGAACATCTCGAAGGCGGCGGCGATGTTCTCGCCCAGCGAGGCGAAGGTGCCCGAGAAGGGCAGCATCAGCCCGATGCGCACCGGCGCGCCCTGCGCGAGGGCGGGCGCGGCCAGCAGCGCCGCGGGCGCCAGGGTGGAGGCGGCCAGCAGGCCGCGGCGGGAAGCGATGTTGTTCATGGACGTGTCCTCCGTTTTCTTGGTTGCGTCAGGCGATGGCGGACGGGTGCCGCGCGAGGGGGGTGACCGTGATCTCCATGAAGGGGAACAGCGGCAGGGTGGACAGGATGGCGTGCAGCGCATCGTGGTCCGGCACGTCGAAGATGCTGACGTTCGCGTAGGCCCCGGCGATGCGCCACAGGTGCACCCATTCGCCGCTGCGCTGCAGCTTCTCGGCGCGGGCCTTCTCCGTGGCCTTCAGCGCCTCGAAGGCGGCGGGCTCCATGTCGCGCGGCACGCGCACGTCCATCCTCACGTGGTAGAGCATCGGTCTTCTCCTCAGCGCCGCGCGAAGCGGTGCAGCTTGTCCTGGTCCAGCGTCACGCCCAGGCCGGGGCCGGCGGGCAGGTGGATGTGGAAGTCCTCGAAGCGCAGCGGCTCGGTCACCAGGTCCTCGACCAGGATCTGCGGTCCGAAGTGCTCGCAGCCCCATTCCAGGGCGCGCAGCCCGGCGAAGGCGTGCAGGTGCGCGGCGGCGCCGACCGAGCTTTCCAGCAGGCAGCCGCCATACAGGCCGATGCCCGCGGCCTCGGCGATGCCGGCCACGCGTTGCAGCGCCCGCAGCCCGCCATGCTTCACCAGCTTCAGCGAGACGACGTCGGCGGCGTCGCGTCGCGCCACCTCCAGCATGTCGGCCGCCGAGAACACGCATTCATCGGCCATCAGCGGCACGGCGGAACGCGCGCGCAGCGCGGCGAGGCCGGTGAGGTCCTCGGCCGGCACGGGCTGCTCGACCAGGGCCACGCCCATCTCCGCCATCTCGGCCAGGCAGCGCAGCGCCACCGGGCGGCCCCAGGCCTGGTTGGCGTCCACCACCAGGCGCGCGCGGCCTTCCAGCGCCGCGGCCAGGCGGCGCAGCCGGGCCATGTCGGCCGCGGGCTCCTGCGCGCCGACCTTGACCTTGAAGGTGTCGTGGAGGCGGCGCTCCAGCTTGCCCTGGGCTTCCTCGATCTCCTGCGCGGGGTCGCCGGAAGCCAGCGTCCACAGCACGGGCACGCGGTCGCGCACCACGCCGCCCAGCAGCGCGGCGGCCGGCACGCCCAGCGTCTTGCCCAGCGCGTCGAACAGGGCGGACTCGATGGCGCCCTTGGCGGCGTTGTTGCGCTTGGCCGCGGCGTCCAGGCGCGCGCCGGCCGCCTCGATGCGGTCGGCGGGCTGGCCCAGGATGGCCGGGGCCAGGTAGGCGTCGATGTTGGCCTTGATGGCCTCCACGCTTTCCTCGGCCCAGCGCGGGCCGCCCAGCGTCGCCGCCTCGCCGATGCCGGTGACGCCGTTCTCCAGCCGCAGCTCCACGATGACGTAGCCCTGCGCGGTGACGGCGGTGTTGGACAGCTTGTGGCGCCGCACCGTCGGCACGTCCACGATGGTCGTCCGCACCTCGCGGATGGCGAGGTCGGGGCGCAGGTCGGCCTGCACGGGGAACGTGCTGTCGGGCATCGGGAGGGTCCGTTCGGGTAGGGTGAAGGGGGCGGCGCGCGGTGCCGCGCGCCGCCGGGTGCCGTCAGCCGGCCGGGGCGTGGGCCCGGACGACCTCGGTCTTCGGGGCGGCGCCCTGCTCGGCGTGCATCACGAAGTCGAAGGTGATCTCCGCGTAGGGCGCGTTCAGGCCCTTCTCGTGCACCTTCGCCGCGTCGCTCACGCGGCGGACCTCGGGGATGAGGCCGTCGCGGGTGGCGAAGGCGAAGTCGTCATGCAGGTAGGCGTCGCCGTCGATGTTGATCTGCGTCGTCAGCTTGCGGAAGCCGGGCGCGGTGACGAAGAAGTGGATGTGGGCCGGGCGCCGGCCGTGGCGGCCGATCTTGTCCAGCAGCGCCTGGGTGGCGCCGTCCGGCGGGCAGGCGTAGCCGGCGGGCAGGATGGAGCGGAAGCGGTAGCGCCCCTCGGCGTCCGTCCGGATGCGGCGGCGCAGGTTGTACTTGGGCTGCGTGGGGTCGAAGAAGGAATAGCCGCCCATGGTGTTGGCGTGCCACACGTCCACGATGGCGTTGGCCACCGGGGCGCCGTCCATGTCGCGGACCTGGCCGTCCATGAACAGGACCTCGCCCTGCTCGCTGCCGTCGTCCAGCCGCGCCTCGCCGTCCGACAGGGGCGCGCCCTCGATCCACAGCGGGCCCTCGATGGTGCGCGGCGTGCCGCCCTCGATGCCGGCCTTGCGCTCGGCCTCGTCCAGCCGCAGGTCGAGGAAGGTCTCCAGCCCCAGGCCGGGCACGAGCAGCCCCACCTCGTTGGCCTGGCCCAGGCGGGTCAGGTAGCCCATCGCGGCCCAGAACTCGTCGGGCTGCACGTCGAACTCCTCGATGAGGCGGAACGCGCCGGACACGGCGCGGTGGATGATCCGCTTCAGCCGCACGTCGCCCTCGGCGTTGTTCAGGCCGCTCACCTTCATCAGGAGGTCCTTGACCTCCTTGGTCTCCATCAGGCTGTCGCTCACTTCACGCTCCTCCTCTCGGGATGGGGTTGCTCAGCCGAGGTCACCGCCCGCGACGGGCAGGGTGACGCCGGTGATGTATGAGGCCTCGTCCGAGGCCAGGAACAGGATGGCGGCCACCTGCTCGGCGATGGTGCCGTAGCGGCCCATGAGGCTGGAGGCCTTGGTCTGCGCCACCACCTCCGCCCACCAGGCGCCTTCCTGTTCCGTCTGCTGCGGCGCCTTGGCGTTGCGCGGGATGCGCCGCGGCGGCGCCTCCGTGCCGCCCGGCGCCACCGCGCAGACGCGGATGCCCGCCTGCGCGTATTCCCAGGCCAGCGAGGCGGTCAGCGCATTCACGCCGCCCTTGGCCGCCGCGTAGGGCACGCGGTTGATGCCGCGCGTGGCCACGGAGGACACGTTGACGATGACCCCGCCCTTGCCGTGCGCCAGCAGCGCCGGCAGCGCCGCGCGGCAGCACCACAGGGTGGGGAACAGCGAGCGGCGGATCTCCGCCTCGATCTCGGCCTCGCCGTACTCGGCGAAGGGCTTGGCCCAGATGGTGCCGCCGACGTTGTTCACCAGGACGTCCAGCCGCCCGAAGCGCGCGGTGGCGGCCTCCACCGCCGCGGTCGCGCCGGCGAAGCCCTCCAGGTCGGCGGTGACGGCCAGGGCCGCGGCGCCGGCCTCGGCGGCCACCTCGGCCACCAGCTCCGAGCGGTCCACCATCGCCACCTGCGCGCCCTCGCGGCACAGGCGCAGCGCGACCTCGCGGCCGATGCCCTGCGCGGCGCCGGTGACCAGCGCCACCTTGCCCTTGAAGCGCCCGCGGAAGCCTGGCTTCGCCATGTCAGGCGGCCTCCGCCTGGCCGGCGCCGCTGGGGGAGAACTTCTCGTGGAAGAAGTTGGCCGGGGTGACGCCCTCGCGCGACAGCCAGGCGCGCACGGCGTCCACCATCGGCGGCGGGCCGCAGAGGTAGACGTCCACCTCGCCGCCGTTCAGCTGCGCCGGCGCGACATGGGCGGTGACGTAGCCCTTGCGCGGGTGGGCGCTGCCCTCCGCCGCCACGCAGGTGGAGAAGGTGAAGCCTGGCATGGCGGCGGCCAGGCGCTCCAGCTCCTCCAGCCCCACCAGGTCGGCGTCGTTGGTGACGCCGTAGACCAGGTGCACCGGGTGCGCCGGCCCGCCGCCGGCCTGCAGCAGGCCCAGCATGGACAGGAACGGCGCCAGGCCGGTGCCGCCCGCCAGCATCAGGACCGGCCGCTGCAGCGGGCGCAGGTAGAAGCTGCCCGAGGGGCCGGTGAACTGCATCGCCGCCCCGGGCTGCGCCGCGCGCAGCCAGCCGCTCATCAGCCCGTTCGGGATGTCGCGCACCAGGAAGGACAGCCGCGCCGCGCCGGGGGCGGAGCTGAAGGAGTAGGAGCGGTGCTGCTCCGTGCCCGGCACGCGCAGGTTGACGTACTGCCCCGGCAGGAAGGACAGGCCGGGGGGCGCGGAGACGGAGAAGGCGATGCTGCTGTCCGACAGCCGCGTCACCTCCTCCAGCGTCGCCTCGAAGGCCTGCGCGCGGGTCTTGCACGCCGCCGAGGAGGCCGGGATGGCGACCACGAGGTCGGAGCGCGGCCGCATCTGGCAGGCCAGCGCGAAGCCCTGCGCGGCCTCCTCCTCGGTCAGCGCGTCCTCGATGTAGGAGCCGCCGTCGTAGTCGCCGGACTCGACGCGGCAGCGGCAGGTGCCGCAGGCGCCGTCGCGGCAGTCCAGCGGGATGTTGATGCCCAGCCGGTAGGAGGCGTCGGCGACCGTCTCGCCGGGCCGCGTCTCCACGAAGCGGGTGACGCCGTCCTCGAAGTTCAGGGCGATGCTGTGCGACATGTCCGCTGCGCCGTCAGATGTGGTAGACGTCGACGACGTGGTGGATGTAGTCGTTCTTCAGCACCACCTTCTTGCGGCGGATCAACGGCTCGGCGCCCGACACGTCCAGCGTGTAGAAGGACGTGCCGAAGTAGGTGTCCGTGGTCTTGTAGCGGAAGCTGAAGGTCACCCAGTTGAAGCGCAGCTTCACCAGCCCGCCCGCCTGCTCCAGGATCTCGACGTTGCTGATGTTGTGCGAGGTCCGCGGCTCCGGCAGGCTGGTGGCGCTGGAGCGCTCGGTGCGGATGCGGAACACCCGGTCCTCCAGCCCGCCGCGGTCGCCGTACCAGATCAGCGAGATCTCCGTGCTCGGGTCCTCCACCAGGCGGTCGTCGTCGTCCCAGGAGGGCATCCAGAACTCGGCGTCCGGGGCGTAGTGCGCCAGCCAGGCGTCCCAGTCCTTGTCGTCCAGGGCGCGGGCCTCGCGGTACAGGAAGCGCTCCGCGTCCTGGCGGGAGAAGCCGGCGCGCGCCGGGGCGTCCATCACGTCAGACATGCCTCGTCCCTCCCTCAGGCCTTGGTGTCGCTGGCCAGGGCGCGCTGCATCGCCTCCTGCCAGTACTTGTGCTGCACCACGAACAGGCCCTCGTCCTCCGTCTTCACGCCGCTCATCAGCGGGGCGAGGCCGATGGCCGCGGCGGCCTCGTCGGGGCCCTCGATCCAGTGCTTGGCGCCGCGGCACAGGTCGTTCCAGCGCGCCGCGCTGGCGGCCATGGAGAACTGGCAGGCGCGGAACTCCTCCAGGTCGTCGGGCGTGGCCATGCCGGAGGCGTTGAAGAAGTCCTCGTACTGCCGGATGCGCCGGGTGCGCGCCTCCGCGGGCTCGCCCTTCGGCGCGATGCAGTAGATCGTCACCTCGGTCTTATCCACGGCGATCGGCCGGAAGGTGCGGATCTGCGAGGAGAACTGGTCCATCAGGTACACGTTGGGGTACAGGCACAGGTTGCGGCTGCGCCCGACCATCCAGTCAGCGCGGGCCTGGCCGAACTGCGCCGCCAGCTCCTCGCGCCGCTCCCAGTTCGGGCGGTCCTCCGGGTTGGCCCAGGTGGTCCACAGCAGCAGGTGCCCGTGCTCGAAGGAGTAGAAGCCGCCGCCCTGCTTGCCCCAGCCGCCCGCGCTCATGGCGCGGACCTTGTCCTCGCGCTCGGCTTCCTTGCGGCGGCTGGTGGTGGCCGCGTAGTTCCAGTGCACGGCCGAGACGTGGTAGCCGTCGGCGCCGTTCTCCGTCTGCAGCTTCCAGTTGCCGTCGTAGACGTAGGTGGAGGAGCCGCGCAGCACCTCCAGCCCCTCGGGCGACTGGTCCACGATCAGGTCGATGATCTTGGCGGCCTCGCCCAGGTGCTCGACCAGCGGCTTCACGTCGGGGTTCAGGCTGCCGAACAGGAAGCCGCGGTAGGACTCGAAGCGCGCGACGGGCGTCAGGTCGTGGCTGCCGTCGGTGTTGAAGCTGTCCGGGTAGCCCGCGCCCTCGGGGTCCTTCACCTTGAGCAGCTTGCCGCCGTTGCTGAAGGTCCAGCCGTGGAACGGGCAGGTGTAGGTGGCCTTGTTGCCGCGCTTGTGCCGGCACAGCATGGCGCCGCGGTGGCTGCACGCGTTCAGGAAGGCGTTGAGCTTGCCCTGGCGGTTGCGCGATGATGATCGGCTGCCGGCCCATCCAGCCCGTCAGGTAGTCGTTCGGGTTGGGGATCTGGCTCTCGTGCGCCAGGTAGATCCAGTTGCCCTCGAAGATGTGCTTCATCTCGAGCTCGAAGACGGCCGGATCGGTGAAGATGTCGCGCGCCACGCGGAACACGCCGGCGGCGGCGTCGTCCTCGATGGCGGCGTCCACGGTGGCTTGGACGTTATCCAGCATGTCCGCTCTCCTGCGGGTGACGGGTCGGGGAAGGGGTGCGATGGGCCGGCAGGGGCGCCTGGCCCGCGATGGGGCGCGGCTGCCGGGCGGGCGCCGCACCGCGGTTCATTCCGCTTGGTGTGTGAACCATTGGTTTCCTCCGTTGCCCGGAGATCATCGTTTCTTTGCACCTGCGTCCAAGACTAAATAGGTCAGGTCCATACCCTCGGGGTATCGCATGGAGCTGCGTCAGCTGCGCTACTTCGTCACCGTGGCGAGGGAGCGGAACTTCACCCGCGCGGCGGCGGTGCTGCGCATCGCGCAGCCGCCGCTGAGCCGCGCCGTGCAGCTGCTGGAGGAGCAGCTGGGCCTGGTGCTGCTGGACCGCACCAGCCGGCCGCTGGCGCTGACCGACGCCGGGCGCGTGATCTTCGAGCAGGCGGTGCAGCTGCTGGACCGGCTGGAGGAGGTGCATGCCGTCGCGCGCCGGCTGCGCCAGGCCGAGGTGCCGCGGCTGGGCATCGGCTTCGTGCCCTCCACCCTCTACGGCTACCTGCCCGAGGTGCTGCGCCGCTACCGCGCGGCGCGCCCGGCGGTGGAGCTGACCCTGCTGGAGATGACCACGCTGGAGCAGGTGGCGGCGCTGAAGGAAGGGCGCATCGACGTGGGCTTCGGCCGCGTGCTGTTCAACGACGCGGGCGTGGACCGCACGACCCTGCGCGTGGAGCGCCTGCGCGTGGCGATGCCCATGCGCCACCGCCTGGCCTCACGCACCGGCGAGCTGTCCCTGCGCGAGCTGGAGGACGAGGTGGTGATCGTCTTCCCCAAGGCGCCGCGCCCGAGCTACGCCGACCAGGTGCTGGCCCTGCTGCGCGACCACGGCGCCAAGCCGCGCGCCACGCTGGAGGTGCGCGAGCTGCAGACCGCGCTGGGCCTGGTGGCGGCGGAAACCGGGGTCTGCGTCGTGCCGGCCTCCGTCGAGCGGCTGCGGCGCGACAACGTGGTGTACCGCCCGCTGGCGGAAACCGATGCCGTGACCCGCGTCATCATGAGCGTGCGCAAGGGCGACCGCTCGCCGGAGTTCGCGCTGATCCTGCGCATCGTGAAGGAGATCTACCGCAAGGAAGGGCTGGAGTTCGGGGAGTGAGCGCCCCCCCTCTCGCCCCGGTCCGGGCCGGAGGCGCGCAGGAGCGGCGCGCTGCCGGCCACGGCGCGGGGAAACGGCTTTGCACGCCGCGCCACCAGCGCGCCGCTGGCGGCGTTGATCCCGCGCCCGGTGCCGTCGCCCCTGCGGGGAAAGCGACGGCCCCGCGCGCGGCCGGAGGGAGATGCGGAAGATGCCCCAGGTGACGGAAGCAACCGGCCCCCATTCCGGCCAGCCCATCGCCACGGCGGGGCCGCCGCCGCGCGAGGCCGCGGCGGCGCTGGTCCTGCTGCATGGCCGCGGCGGCGACGCGGACGGGATGCTGGAGCTGGCGCGGGCGGTGGCGCCGCCGACCTTCGCCTGCCTGGCGCCGCAGGCCGCCGGCCACACCTGGTATCCGCTCCGCTTCACCGAGCCGGTCGCGCGCAACGAGCCGCACCTGTCATCGGCGCTGTCGGTGCTCCATGCGCTGCTGGAGCAGATGATGGCGGAGGGCGTGCCGGCCGGGCGCATCGCGCTGCTCGGCTTCTCGCAGGGTGCCTGCCTGGGGCTGGAATTCGCCCGGCGGCGCGGGCAGCGCCTCGGCGCCGTGCTCGGGCTGAGCGGCGGGCTGATCGGCGAGGCGGTCGCCCCCGCCGCCGGGCCGCCGGTCCTCGCGGGCATGCCCGTGCTGCTCGGCTGCAGCGAGCGCGACCCGCACATCCCGCTGCCGCGCGTGCAGGAGACGGCGGCGGTGATGCGGGCGCTCGGCGCCGAGGTGGTGACGCGCATCCATCCCGGTGCCGGCCACGGCGTCACCGGGGACGAGGTGGCGCTCGCGCGCGGCATCCTCGCCCGCGTGGCGGGCGCCGCGCCACCTGCCTGACGCGGCGGCGGGCCGGACGGCAGAGAACCCATCGCACCGGCGGCGGGCAGGCGTTCAGCCCCCGCCCGGAACGCGTTACCCTGCGCCGGCACGCCGTCCGCGCCGCGCGTGGCCGGCCTGCGGATGCGACGGAGGACAGGAGGCGCGATGCTCGGGTTTCTCGGTGGCCGCAGGCCGTTTTCCCGCCTGACGGAGAAGGAGGTGCTGGCGCTGGCGATCTCGTCCGAGGAGGATGACGCGCGCATCTACGCCACCTATGCCGACCGCCTGCGCAAGGACTACCCGGCGACCGCCGCGATGTTCGAGGAGATGGTGGAGGAGGAGGACGGCCACCGGCGCGCGCTGATCGCCGCGTTCGAGCGGCGCTTCGGCAGCACCATCCCGCTGATCCGGCGTGAGCATGTGGCCGGCTACTACGCGCGCCGCCCGGTCTGGCTGGTGGAGAACCTGGGCCTGGAGCGGATCCGCGAGGAAGCCGCCCGGATGGAGTCGGACAGCCGCCGCTTCTACGAGGCGGCGGCGTCGCGGGCGACCGATCCCGCCACGCGGCGGCTGCTCGGCGACCTCGCGGCGAAGGAGCGGGGCCACATGAACCGCGTGACGGCCGCCGAGGCGACCCACCTGACGCCCGGTGCGCGGGCGGGGGAGGACGAGCAGTCCAGGCGGCAGACCATCCTGACCTGGATCCAGCCGGGGCTGGCAGGTCTGATGGATGGCTCGGTGTCCACGCTGGCGCCGATCTTCGCCACCGCCTTCGCCACGCAGGATCCCTGGACGACCTTCCTGGTCGGCCTCGCCGCCTCGGTCGGCGCGGGCATCTCCATGGGCTTCACCGAGGCGGCGCACGATGACGGCGTGATCTCCGGCCGCGGCGCGCCGTGGAAGCGGGGGCTGGCGTCCGGCGTCATGACCACGGTGGGCGGGCTCGGCCACGCGCTGCCCTACCTGATCCCGCATTTCTGGACCGCGACGACGGTCGCCTTCGCGGTGGTGTTCGTCGAGCTCTGGGCCATCGCCTGGATCCAGAACCGCTTCATGGAGACGCCGTTCCTGCGCGCGGTCACGCAGGTCGTGGTCGGCGGTGCGCTGGTGCTCGCGGCCGGCATCCTGATCGGCGGCGGGTGAGGCGCGGGGGCGGCAACGCGGGCGGCGCGTGCGCCCGGGGCATGGCGGCGGGGCGGGTGGGCTAAGGCGCCGCGCCGCGCGTCGTCACCCAGATCACCCGCGCCACCTCCTCGCCCGGATTGTCGAACATGTGCGGCACGGAGGAAGGGAAGCGGAAGCTGTCGCCGGCCTCCAGCAGCTCGACGGCGCCGTCCAGCACCAGGCGCAGCCGGCCGGACAGCAGGTAGCCGGCCTTCTCGCCCTCATGCTGCATGAAGTCGCTGCCCGAGGCGCCGCCGGGGTTCAGCGCCAGCTCGTACATCTCCAGCAGGCCCTTGCCGGGGGGCAGCAGCGCCTCCTTCAGCACGCCGCTGCGCGTCAGCCGCAGCAGGCGCCGCGCGCCGCGGCGGACCACGTAGCGTTGCGCCGCCTCCTCCCGCGCCTCGAAGAAGTAGGAGACGGGCACGTCGAGCGCGAGGCCCAGCAGGCGCAGGGTGCGCAGGGACGGGGTTGCGCGGCCGCGCTCCAGCAGGCTCACCATGGCCTGGGACAGCTGCGCCTTCTCCGCCAGCGCGCCGATGGTCAGCCCGGCGCGGCGGCGCAGCAGGCGCAGCGCCTCGCCCAGCCGGCGGTCATCCTCGCCGCATTCCGGGCTATCCAGCGCCGGGCCTTGTGGCGCAGCATCCATTCCCTGTTCCCTGTCTCGCCGTGCCACGCCTGTATGGCGCGCCGCCAATGCGTAATCCAGTTAAACTTCCTTGCATTGATGCGGGGTGTAGTTAACACTCGCGGCAAGCGAGCGCATCGAAGGGGGCAAGCATGAACCATTTCCGCACCGATCGCCGTGCCGTGCTGGGGCTGGGCACCGCCGCCCTCCTGCCGCAGGCCGCCGTGGCCCAGCCCCGCCCGCCGGCGCGCCCGCGCGGGCAGGTGGTGGTCGGCCTCTCGCAGGAACCCACGGTCTTCAACCCGCTGATGCCGGGCATCGAGGTGGACCAGGGCGTCTGGTGGAACCTGTTCTCCCCGCTGTGGTTCACCGACCCGGAAGGCAAGCTGGTGCCCGACCTGGCGCGCGAGGTGCCGAGCCTGGAGAATGGCGGCATCTCCGCCGACGGCCTCACCTGGAAGGTCAGGCTGCGCACGGGCGTCACCTGGCACGACGGCACGCCCTTCACGGCCGAGGACGTGAAGTTCACGCTCGACCTCATCAACAACGCGTCCTTCCGCGCGCGCTCGCGCGTCGGCCACCAGCTGGTGCGCGACATCCAGGTGACGGCGCCGGACGAGCTGACCTGGCGGATGGAGACGGCCTACGCGCCCTACCTGTCCATCCTGTCGCTGACCTTCATGGTGCCCCGGCACGCCTTCGCCGGGGTGGACCCGAACACGGCACCCTTCAACACCGCACCCATCGGCACCGGGCCGTTCCGCTGGGGCAGCCGCCAGCCGGGCGACAACATCACGCTGACGGCCAGCCCCGCCTACCATGGCGGCGGCCCGTTCGTGGAACGGGTGGTGTTCAAGTACATCCCCGACCTGACGGTGCTCTACACCCAGTTCCGCACCGGGCAGGTGGACCACACGAGCATCCAGGGCATCTCGCCGCCCTTCGTGCGGGAGGCGCGGACGCTGCGCGGGCGCGTCATCCACGTGAACCCGTCGCCCTCCATCGAGCACATCGCGCCGAACCTGGAATTCGGCCCGCTGGCGGACAAGGCGGTGCGCCAGGCGCTGTACATGGCGATGAACCGGCGGGCGCTGATCGACGCCATCTACTACGGCCTGCCGACGCCCACGGAATCCTTCCTGCCGCGCCAGTCCTGGGCCTACAACCCGGAGCTGCCGGCGCACCGGCACGACCCGGCGGCCGCGAACGCCCTGCTGGACCAGGCGGGCTGGCGCCGCGGCGCCGGCGGCGTGCGCGAGAAGGACGGCGTGAAGCTGGAGTTCACCAACAGCACCACGTCAGGAAACCCGGTGCGCGAGCAGGCGCAGCAGCTGCTGATGCAGGACTGGCGCGCCATCGGCGCCACCATGCGCGTGCAGAACATGCCCGCCGCCGTGATCTGGGGGGAATTCTGGCAACAGTCGCGCTTCCAGTCCGTCATGGTCGGCGTCAACTTCACCCAGGGCGCCGACCCGGACGTGACGCCGCGCTTCCATTCCTCCGCCATCGGGGCCAAGGGCGGGCGCGGCCAGAACAACTACCAGTTCCAGAACGCCGAGGTGGACCGGCTGCTGCTGCTGGGCGCCACCCAGTTCGACCAGGCGCAGCGCCGCGCCACCATGCAGCGCATCCAGGCCATCCTGCGCGAGGAGCTGGCGATCCTGCCGATGTTCCAGCGCGCCGACGCGGAAGGCGTGAAGGAGGGGCTGCACGGCTACCGCCCCAACCTCAACTGCTCCTCGAACTGCTGGAACATCCGCGAATGGTTCTGGGCCCAGTGAGGTGAGCGGCTTCCTCGCCCGCCGCCTCGGGCAGTCGCTGGTGCTGCTGGTGCTAGTCTCCATGGTGGGCTTCGCCATCCTGCACCTGGCGCCCGGCGGGCCGCTGTCGCAATTCGCCTCCGGCACCGACATGACGCAGGAGGACCTGGACCGCATCGCCGAGCAGCTGGGGCTGAACCGCCCGCTGCCGGTGCAGTACGGCGAATGGTTCTGGCGGATGCTGGGGGGCGACTGGGGCCGCTCCTTCCGCGATGGCGAGCCGGTGCTGCACGTCATCGGCGCGCACCTGCCGGCCACCTTGCAGCTGATGGTGACGGCGACGCTGCTGGCCATCCTGCTGGGCGTCGGCATCGGCACGCTGGGCGCGGTGCGCCGGCATTCGGCCTTCGACACGCTGGCCACCGTGGGCGCCATGGTCGCGCTGTCCATCCCTACCTTCTGGTTCGGGCTGATGGCCATCTACCTGTTCTCCGTCTGGCTGGGCTGGCTGCCCTCCGGCAACCGCTCCACCCCCGGCGACGGCTCCTGGCCGGACCTGCTGCGCCACCTCATCCTGCCCGCGCTGGTGCTGGCGCTGGTCGAGACGGCGATCTGGAGCCGCTACATGCGCTCCTCCATGCTCGACGTGGTGAACCAGGACTACATCCGCACCGCCCGCGCCAAGGGCGTGCCGGAAGGGCGCATCCTGCTGCGCCACGCCTTCCGCAACGCCGCCCTGCCGATGATCACCGTGCTGGGTCTGCAGCTTCCCACCCTGCTGGGCGGCGCGCTGGTGACCGAGACGGTGTTCACTTGGCCCGGCATGGGCCGGCTGTTCCTCGATTCCATCTCCTACCGCGACTACCCGGTGGTGATGGGCATCCTGATGTTCAGCGCCGTGCTGGTGCTGCTGGGCTCCCTGCTGGCGGACCTGCTGCACGCCATCGCCGACCCGCGGATCCGGCTGGGATGAGCGCGACCCTGGCCGCCCCCGCCCTGCACCGCTTCGCGCAGCACCGCCTCGCCGCCTTCGGCGCCGCGACGGTCATCGTGCTGACGCTGGGCTGCTTCCTCGGCCCCTTCCTGCTGCCCTTCGACGACACGACCATCGACGTGATGAACCGCTTCGCCGGCCCGTTCTCCGGCCCGCACCTGCTGGGCACCGACGAGCTGGGGCGCGACATGCTGGCGCGGCTGATGATGGGCGGGCGCGTCTCGCTCATCGTCGGCTTCACCGCCATGGCCATCGGCATGGCGGTGGGCATCCTGGTCGGCGCCGTCGCCGGCTTCCATGGCGGCTGGCTGGGCGCGGCGCTGATGCGCCTGGTGGACGCGGTGCTGTGCTTCCCCACCATCTTCCTGCTGCTGGCGCTGGCCGCGCTGGTGCAGCCCGGCCTGCTCTCCATCATCATCCTGATCGCCGCGACGTCCTGGATGGACGTGGCGCGCATCGTCGAGGGGCAGGTGAAGTCCCTGCGCGAGCGCGACTTCGCGGTGGCGGCCCAGGTGCTCGGCGCCTCCGACGCGCGCATCATCATCCACGAACTGGTGCCGAACGCCGTGGCGCCGATCGTGGTGGCGGCGACGCTGACGGTGGCGCGCGCCATCCTGCTGGAAAGCTACGTCTCCTTTCTCGGCTACGGCATCCAGCCGCCGGTGCCCTCCTGGGGGAACATGCTCAACAACGCGCAGATCTACCTCACCTCCGCGCCCTGGCTGGCCATCCTGCCGGGGCTGGCCATCACGCTGGCCGTCACCTCCTTCAACTTCCTGGGCGATGGGCTGCGCGACGCGCTGGACCCGCGGATGCGCGGGCGATGATCCTCGACGTGCGCGGCCTGTCGGTGCGCTTCGGCGCGGTGCCGGCAGTGAACGACCTGTCCTTCACCCTGGCGCGCGGCGAGACGCTGGCGGTGGTGGGCGAGAGCGGTTCCGGCAAGTCCGTCACCAGCCTCGCGCTGATGCGCCTGCTGCCGCGCGGCACCGCGGTGACGGGCAGCGCCCTGCTGGACGGGCAGGACCTGCTGGCGCTGCCGGAGGCCGAGATGCGGCGCCTGCGCGGCGGCGCCATCGCGATGGTGTTCCAGGAGCCGATGACCTCGCTCAACCCCACCACCGCGGTCGGGGCGCAGGTGGCGGAGGCGGTGCGGCTGCACCGCGGCATGGACGCCCCTGCGGCGCGGGAGGAGGCGGCGCGGCTGCTCGATCTCGTTGGCATCCCCGCCGCGCGGCAGCGGCTGGACGACTACCCGCACCACCTTTCCGGCGGCATGCGCCAGCGGGTGATGATCGCCATGGCGCTGGCCGGCGACCCGCAGGTGCTCATCGCCGACGAGCCGACCACGGCGCTGGACGTCACCATCCAGGCGCAGATCCTCGACCTGCTGAAGCGCCTGCAGCAGAGCACCGGCATGGCGATGGTCTTCATCACCCACAACCTGGGCGTGGTGGCCGAGGTCGCGGACCGCGTGCTGGTGATGTGTGGCGGCCGCGCGGTGGAGCAGGCGCCGCTGCGCCCGTTGTTCCGCCAGCCGCTGATGCCCTACACCGCCGGGCTGCTGCGCTCGGTGCCGCGGATGGAGCTGGCCGGGCAGCGCCGCGGCCCGCTGCCCGCCATCCCCGGCAACGTGCCGGACCCGCGCGCCATGCCACCCGGCTGCGTCTTCCACCCGCGCTGCGCCCACCACCAGCCCGGCCGCTGCGACGCGCAGGCCCCCGTGCTGGAACCGGCCGGCGAGGCACGCGCCGTGCGCTGCCTGCGCTGGAAGGAGCTGGCGGCATGACGCCGCTGGTCGAGCTGCGCGACCTCCGCAAGTGGTTCCCGGTCGGCGGCGGCCTGTTCCGCGCGCCGCGCCAGGTGAAGGCGATCGACGGAGTCAGCCTCGACATCCATCGCGGCGAGATCCTGTCCTTGGTGGGGGAAAGCGGCTCGGGCAAGACCACGGTGGGGCGCGCCATCCTGCGCCTGCTGGAGCCCACCGGCGGCACCATCCGCTTCGACGGCCAGGACATCACCCGGCGGGACCGCGCCGCGCTGCGGCCGCTGCGCCGGCGGATGCAGCTGGTGTTCCAGGACCCCTTCGCCTCGCTCAACCCGCGCCACACGGTGGAGCGCATCGTCGCCGCGCCCCTCGCCATCCAGGGCGAACCTGGCGGGCGCGAGCGGGTGATGGAGGCGCTGGAGATGGTGGGCCTGCAGCGCCACCACGCCGCGCGCTATCCGCATGAGCTTTCCGGCGGGCAGCGCCAGCGCGTCGGCATCGCCCGCGCGTTGATCCTGCGCCCTCAGTTGCTGGTGGCCGACGAGCCGGTGAGCGCGCTGGACGTCTCCATCCAGGCCCAGGTGGTGAACCTGCTGCTGGAGCTGAAAGAACGGCTGGGCCTCACCATCCTGTTCATCTCGCATGACCTTTCGGTGGTCGGGCACATCAGCGACCGCATCGCCGTGATGTACCTGGGCCGGCTGGTGGAGGTGGCCCAGACGCGCGACCTGTTCCGCACCCCGCGCCACCCCTACACCGAGGCGCTGCTCTCCGCCGCGCCGGACCCCGACCCGGATGCGCGCCGCCGCCGCATCATCCTGCAGGGCGACATCCCCAGCCCGCTGGACCCGCCGCCCGGCTGCGCCTTCGCCGGGCGCTGCCGCTTCGCGCTGGATGCCTGCCGCGCCGCGCCGCCGCCGCTGCGGCAGGTGGCGCCCGGCCACCTCTCGGCCTGCATCCGCGACGACCTCACCCTGCAATCCCCGCTCGACGAAGGAGCCGCCCATGTCCCCGCCGGTTGACCGCATCCCCAGCGACGAGCGCCTGCCCGAGGCGGCGGATGTCGTCATCATCGGCGGCGGCATCATCGGCGTCTCGGCGGCGCTGCACCTGGCGCGGCAGGGCCGCTCCGTCGCGCTGCTGGAGAAGGGGCATGTCGGCGCCGAGCAATCCTCGCGCAACTGGGGCTGGTGCCGCGTGCAGGGCCGCGACCCGCAGGAGATCCCGCTCGCCCAGGCCAGCCTGCGCCTGTGGGGCGACATGAACGAGGTGATCGGCGCCGAGGCCGGCTTCCGCCGCACCGGCATCATCCGCGCCACCAGGGACCCGGCGCAGATGGCCGAGTGGGAGGGCTGGGCCGACGAGGCGCAGGGCATGCAGCAGCACACGCGCGTCCTGTCCGCCGCCGAGGTGAAGGAGCTGCTGCCCGGCAACGCGGAAGCCTTCATCGGCGGGCTGCACACCCCCACCGATGGCCGCGCCGAGCCCGCCATGGCCGCCCCCGCCATCGCCGCCGGCGCGCGGCGCATGGGCAACGTCTCCATCCACCAGGACTGCGCCGCGCGCGGGCTGGAGACCACCGGCGGGCGCGTCAGCGCCGTGGTGACGGAGAAGGGGCGCATCCGCGCCGACGCGGTGATCCTGAGCGGCGGCGCCTGGTCCTCGCTGTTCCTCAAGCGCCACGGGGTGAAGCTGCCGGCGGCGGTGGTGAACGCCACGGCCTTCCGCACCGTGCCGGGGCCGGAGATCACCGAGGGCAACCTGGCCACCAAGGCCTATTGCGTGCGCCGCCGGCTGGATGGCGGCTACACCGTGGCGCTGAGCGGCGTCGGCACGCTGGAGCTGACGCCCGACAACCTGCTGAACGCCCGCGCCTTCTGGCCCATGTACCTCAAGCGGCGCGAGAACCTGCGCTTCCGCGTGGGCGGCCGCTTCCTCCAGGGCATGAAGGGCGCCTCCTGGGCGATGGACGCCCCCAGCCCCTTCGAGGCCGAGCGCGTGCGCGACCCCGCGCCCGACCCCGCGCTGGTGGAGCGCGCCCTGTCCGCCCTGCGCGCCGCCTATCCGGGCCAGCGCATCGAGGTGGCGGAGGCCTGGGGCGGCGCCATCGATTCCACGCCCGACGCGGTGCCCGTCATCTCCCCCTGCGAGGGGCTGCCCGGCGTGGTGCTGGCCACCGGCTTCAGCGGGCATGGCTTCGGCATCGGCCCCGCCGCCGGCACGCTGGCCGCCAACCTCGCCACCGGTGAGGCGCCCATCGTGGACCCCGCGCCCTTCCGCCACGCGCGCTTCCTCTCGGGCGAGCCCATCCGTCCCTCGCGCTCGCTCTGATGAGCTTCGTCTACAAGGCCGACCCGGCGCGCGGCCTGATCTGGCAGCGCGCCTTCGCCGAGCGCCGCCCCGACCTCCCCTTCCACCTGTGGCCCGAGACGGGGGACCCGGCGAAGGTGCGCTTCCTGTGCGCCTGGATGCCGCCGGAGGACATCCCCGGCACCTTCCCCAACCTGGAGATCCTGTTCTCCGTCGGCGCGGGGGTGGACCAGCTGCCGCTCGACAGCCTGCCGCCCGGCCTGCCGGTGGTGCGGATGATCGAGGACGGGCTGACCCAGGGCATGGTGGAATACTGCCTCGCCGCCGTGCTGGCCCTGCACCGCGACCTGCCGCTGTATCGCCAGCGCCAGGCCGCCGGGCTGTGGCAGCCCGAGCCGGTGCGCCTGGCGCGTGGGCGCAGCGTGGGGGTGATGGGGCTGGGCGTGCTGGGCCAGGCGGTGCTGGCGGCGCTGCGGCCCCTGGGCTTCCGGCTGCATGGCTGGAACCGCTCCCCGCGCGCCATCGAGGGCGTGACGGTGCATCGGCGGCTGGACGACATGCTGCCCGAGGTGGAGATCCTCGTCTGCCTGTTGCCGCTGACGGAGGCGACGCGCGGCATCCTGGACGCGCGCCTGCTGGCCCGGCTGCCACCGGGCGCGTGCCTGGTGAACACCGGGCGCGGCGGGCACCTGGTGGAGGCGGACCTGCTGGCGGCGCTGGACAGCGGCCACCTCGCCGCCGCGGTGCTGGACGTGGCGGAACCGGAGCCGCTGCCCCCCGGCCACCCGTTCTGGACGCATCCGCGCATCTGGCTGACGCCCCACATCGCCAGCATGACCCAGCCGGAGACGGCGGTGGAGGCCGTCCTCGCCAACCTGGAGCGCCATGCCAGGGGCGAGGCGCTGCTGGGGCTGGTGGAGCGCGGCCGCGGCTACTGACGCGCCGCTGGCCGGCCCCCTCGCGCGGCCCGGCCGCTACCGGACCAGCGCGCAGCCGCCATCGGCCAGCGGGCGGAAGGCCTGGTCCGCCGGGGTGGTCGCCAGCAGCTTGTAGTAGTCCCAGCCGCCGCGGCTTTCCTCCGGCCGCTTCACCTCGAACAGGAAGGAGGGGTGCAGCTTGCGGCCATCGGGGCGGATGGAGCCGGCGCCGAAGGCGTCGTCGTCGGTGGGCATCGCCTTCATGCGCGCCACCGTCGCCGCGCCGCTGCGCTTGGCCTGCGCCACGCCCAGGTCGGCCACCGCCTTCAGGTAGTGCAGCGTGCCGCCGTAGCAGCCGGCGTGGCTCATCGCCGGGTGGATGCCGCCGGTCTTGGGCAGGACGCGCCGGGTGAAGGCGCGGGTGCGGTCATTCAGGTCCCAGTAGAAGCTTTCGGTCAGCACCAGACCCTGAGCGGTCTGCAGCCCCAGCGCGTGGATGTCGGTGATGAACATCAGCATGCCGGCGATCTTGGTGCCGCGGCGGGTGATGCCGAACTCCGCCGCCTGCTTGATGCAGGCCACGGTGTCGTTGCCCGCGTTGCACAAGCCGATCACCTTGGCGCGGCTGGCCTGCGCCTGCAGCAGGTAGGAGGCGAAGTCGCTGGTCGCCGGGAAGGGATGGCGCACGCTGCCCAGCACCCGGCCCTGCGCCTCGCGCACGAAGGCGGAGGTCTCGCGCTCCAGCGAATGGCCGAAGGCGTAGTCGGCGGTGATGAAGAACCAGGTGTCGCCGCCCGCGCGCACCATGGCGCCGCCGGTGGAGCGCGACAGCATGTAGTTGTCGTAGGTCCAGTGCACCAGCGTCGGGCTGCACTGCGCGCCGGTCAGGTCGGTGGAGCCGGCGGTGGAGTTGACGTAGGCGCGGTCCTTCTCGCGGCAGATGCCGTTGACGGCGAGCGCGACGGCGCTGTTGCCCACGTCCACGATCATGTCCACGCCCTCGCGGTCGATCCACTGGCGGGCGATGTTGGAGCCCACATCGGGGCGGTTCTGGTGGTCGGCCGAGACCACCTCCACCTCGATCCCGCCATGGGCGGCGCGGAACTCCTCCACCGCCTGGCGCACGCAGGCGACGGAGGTGGGCCCGCTGGCGTCGCGGTAGACGCCCGACATGTCGTTCAGGACGCCGATCTTGATCGCCTGGGACTGGGCGCGCGCCGGGGCGTGCGGAGCGGCGGAAAGGACGGCGGTGGAGGCCAGGAGGCCGCGGCGGGTCAGGTTCATCGGAAGTCCCTCAGGGTCGGAAAACGGTCAGGCGGCGGGGCTGTCGGCGGCTGGACGCTTGAGCACCAGCACGTCGCTGGTGCCGTCCTGGATCACCGCGCCGTGCTCGTCCAGCAGGCGCAGGCGGCGGTTGACGCGGCCGACGCGCCGGCTGCTGCCCGGCTCCGTCTCCAGGATCGTGAGCTCCAGGTGCAGCGTCTGGCCGACCAGGATGGGCGCGACGAATTTCCATTCGCGCAGGGACATCATGGCGACCGCCGTGCGGTCGAAGATGCCCAGCTGGTGCATCATGCCGGTAGCCATCGCGATGCCCAGCGCGCCATGCACCACGCGCTGGCCGAAGCGCGTGCCCTTGGCGAAGGCCGCGTCGGCGTGGATCGGGTTCCAGTCGCCCGACAGCATGGAGAACATGGTCAGGTCGGTTTCGGTGACCGTCCGCCCGGTGCTGACGAAGACCTGGCCCGGCGCGAATTCCTCGAAATGCAGCGATGCGCTCATGCGCGTTCCTCCAGCGCCAGGCGCTCCCTGGCCATGTCGCGCAAGCGGTTGCGCTGCACCTTCAGGCCGTTCGTGCCGTCGGTCATGGGATACTCCGCGACGAACCAGAGGCGCGCCGGCACCTTGAAGGCGCCCATCCCCTCGGCGGAGCGCGCGATGAGCGCCGCGGCCTCCGGCGCCGCGCCGGGCGCGGGGATGACAAAGGCGACGGCGCGCGGCTGCCCTCCGATCTCGGCGGCGACCACCTGGGCGTCGGCCACGCCGGGCAGGCGCTTCAGCACGTCCTCGATCTCGGCCGGGCTGACCAGGAAGCCGCCCAGGCGCATCGCGTCGCCCATGCGCGCCTCGTAGACCAGCGTGCCGTCGGGCCGCAGGTGGCCGACATCGCCGGTGCGGAAGAAGCCGTCCGGCAGCAGCGCGGCGGCCGTCGCCTCCGGGTCGTTCAGGTAGCCCAGGAAGGTGCTGGGGGCGCGGATCTCGATCTCGCCGGAGGCACCGGCCGGTGCCAGGGCGCCCGTCGCGCCGTCACGGATGCGCAGCTGCACCGCCGCGCCGGCCACCGGGCGGCCGCCGCCCCGCACCCGCTCCTCCACCGGCAATTCGCGCGGCTGCAGGGCGAAGAGGGCCAGCACCTCGCTGGAGCCGTACATCCCCAGGAAGGGCATGCCGCGCGACCAGGCGTCGCGCGCGTCATCGGCGAAGCTGGTGGTGAAGGCGCCGAAGCCGAAGACGCGCGCGGTGGGGAAGGGCTGGTCGCCCGGGGCGGCGTCCATCATCCGGCGGAACATCTCGTCGCTGCCATACATGTGCGTGACGCCGTGGCGGGCGAAGAGCGCGGCGGCGGCCGGGCCCTCGAAGGCCTCCATCAGCACCACCGGGGCGCCGCCGGCGAAGGCGGCCAGCACGCTGTTCAGCCCGAACACGCCGCAGAGCGGCAGCCCGGCCAGCAGCACCGCCCCCGGCTGGTCCAGCCCATGCGCCGCGGCGCAGTTGCGCGCGTGGCCCACCACCGTCCGCTGCGGGTGGATCACCAGCTTCGGACCCTTGGTGGTGCCGGAGGTGGGGAAAAGGATCGCCGGTGCCCCGGGGTCGGAGGCGTCCTCGCCCGGCGCCGGGGCATGGGCGCGCAGGTCCAGCCGGGTGACGGGGCGGCCGAGCACCTGTGCGGGGGCGGCGGCGTCGCCGTCCAGCAGGGCGATGCGCTCCAGCGCCGGGATCTCCCCCGGCGCGATGCCGGCGAGGATCGCCAGGAAGTCCACGCGGCGGAAGCCGGCCTGCGTCACCAGCAGCCGGGCGCCGCTGCGCCGGAGGATGTGCGCCACCTCCTCGCTGCGGTAGCGGGTGTTGACCGTCACCAGGGCGGCGCCCAGCCGCGCCAGCGCGAAGAGCAGCGCCAGCCATTCGATGCGGTTGACCAGCCAGACGGCGACCAGGTCGCCGCGCCCGACCCCCTGGGCCTGGAGGCAGGCGGTGGCGCGGCGGCACAGCGCGTCGAAGCCGGCGACGGTGACCTGCTCGCCATCGGCGATGAAGGCGACCGCGTCGGGTGCCGTGGCCAGGCGCTGCTCCAGCAGCGCGGCGAAGGTCATGCCATCGCGCATCAGCCCCCCGCCACCTCCAGCACCAGCCGGCCCTGGCCTTCGCCGGCCTCCATGCGCCGGTGCAGCCCGGCGGCGTCCTCCAGCGGCACCACGCCCTCGACCGCGGCGACCAGGCGCCCGTCGGCCACGCGCGCCAGCACCTCGGACAGTTCCTGCGCGGTGCAGGACTTGGTGCCCAGCAGCGCCACCTCCTTCAGGATCAGGTGCGCCGGGCGCAGCGTCGCCGCCTTGCCCTCCACATTGCCGACGATCACCACCCGCCCGCCGCTGCGCACCGCGTGCAGCGATTCCGCCAGGGTGCGGGCGCCGACGATCTCCAGCACCACGTCGGCGCCGCGGCCGCCGGTGGCCGCCTTCACCGCGCGGGCGAAATCCAGCTCGGGCGACACCACCACCTCGGCGGCGCCCAGGCGGCGCAGCGCCTCCGCCTTGCCGGCGCCGGAGGTGATGGCGATCACCCGCGCGCCGAGCGCCACCGCGACCTGCACCGCGTGCGCGCCGACGCCGCCGCTGGCGCCGGTGACCACCACCGTCTCGCTCTCGGCCAGCTTCGCGCGCGTCACCAGCGCGTGCCAGGCGGTGCCGAGGGTGCAGGAGACGATGGCCGCCTGGGCGAAGGACACCTCGGGTGGCAGCGGCACCACGCCATCCGCGCGGCGGGCGACGTATTCGGCATAGCCGCCATCCACGTCCTCGCCGAGGAATTTCGGCCGCTCGCCCTCGCACAGCGAGGCGTTGCCGGACAGGCAGCGCTCGCAGGCGCCGCAGCCGAGGAAGATCGTCGTCATCACCCGGTCGCCCGGGCGGAAGTCCTGCACCGCCCGGCCGGCGGCGGCGACGGTGCCGCTGACCTGGTGGCCGAGGATCACCGGCACGCGGGCGTGGGGAAAGGCGCCCTTGCGGGTCAGCAGGTCGTGCCGGCACACGCCGCAATAGGCGACGCGGATCAGCACCTCGTCATCCCCGGGCACCGGCACGGCGACGGAGCGGCAGGCCAGCACCTCCGGCCCGCCGAACTCCGTCATCACCACCGCGCGCATGGCCGGCGGCACTTCCCCCAGGCGCGCGATCATGCCCGGGGCCGCGACGGATGGCGGGGATCGGGCGCCCGGGCGTCGGCCCGCGGCGCGGTCTTGCAGGGGGTGTCGTTCAAGCGGGCGGTTCCTCCGCGGCCATGGAGCCGGGAAGGGGCCTTGCCGTCCAACACTTTGATCGTCCGGATTAAGACGCCTCACGTCTCACCGCCAGGGGCCGCGCCGCCGCGCCGCCGAGGCCCGCCCGGGCCAGCGCGACGAAGGCGCGCACCAGCGGGGAGGTGCTGTCCCTGCGCCAGGCCAGCGCGAGCTCCAGCACCGGGCTCGCCTCGCGCAGCGGGCGCAGGGCCACGCCCTCGATGCGCAGCAGCCCGGCGGAGGCCGGCAGCAGCGCCACGCCCATGCCGGCCGCGACCAGGCGCATGATGGTCTGCAGCTCCCCGACCTCCTGCGCGACGGAGGGCGTGAAGCCCGCGGCGTGGCACAGCGCCACGACGGGGTCGTTCAGCGCGGCGCCGACGGCGCGCGGGTACATGATGAAGCCCTCGCCGGCCAGGCGGCCGACCGGCAGCCGGGCGGCGCGGGCCAGCTTGTGCCCCTGCGGCAGGGCGGCGACCAGCCTTTCCCGCCGCACCACGAGCAGGGCGATGCCCGGGTTGCGCACCGGCGGGCGCAGCAGCCCGACATCCTGCTCCCCCTCCTCGATCGCCCGCAGCTGGTCGGGGCTCAGCACGCCCTCGCGCAGCACGATGTCCACGTCCGGGTGCGCGGCGCGGTAGGCGGCGAGCAGGTCCGGCAGGACGTCGTAGCTCGCGGAGCTGGTGAAGCCGATCACCAGCCGCCCGGTCAGGCCCTCATGCGCCCGGCGCGCGGCGCGGCGGGCCTCGTCCATCCGCTTGAGGATCGCGCGCGCCTCGCCGATCAGCACGCGCCCGGCCTCCGTCAGCTCGACGTGCCGCTTGGTGCGGTGGAAGAGCGGCACGCCCAGGTCGGCCTCGAGCGCCTTGATCTGCTGCGACAGCGGCGACTGCGCGATGTGCAGGCGCGCGGCGGCGCGGGTGAAGCTGAGCTCCTCGGCGACGGCGAGGAAGTAGCGCAGGTGCCGGATGTCCACGGCCGGGAGGGGTCCTTTGGGCGGGGCGCGAGGATACCGCGCCGTCGGCCCGGTGCCGAGTGGCCGGCGCCCGGCAGGGCCTCGCCGACGCGCCACGCCTGTTCACCCAGGGCCCAGGCAGCATCGAAGGCGGCCATGGCCCGCTACCCGGCGGTTGGGGCCTGGCCACCAACCCTCCCCCGGCCAGCTTCGCCGCTCAGTCGGCGCGGATGTTGGCGCGGCGGATGGTCTCGCCCCAGCCCTGGCGGTCGCGCGCCATGCGGGCGGCGAAGGCGTCCGGCCCCTCGGTCACCGGGGTCAGGCCGCTTTCCAGCAGGCGCTGGCGGATGGCGGGCTCGCGCAGGGCCACCGCCATGGCATCGGACCAGCGCGCGATGGCGGCGGGCGCCATGCCGCGCGGGCCGCACAGGCCGAACCAGCCCGCCACCTCCAGCCCCGGCACGATGTCGGGCAGGCGGGGGGCGCTGGCGAATTCCGGCACGCCCTCGCGGTCGGCCAGGGCCAGCAGGCGCAGGTCGCCGGAGCGGATCTGCCCCACCACGTCGCCCAGGTTGGTGATGAGCAGGTCCACGCGCCCGGCGATCACCTCCAGCGCCGCAGGCGCCGCGCCGCGGAAGGGCACGTGCAGCATGTCCAGCCCCGCCATGCTGGCCAGCCGCGCCCCCGTCAGGTGCTGCGCGGTGCCGATGCCGGCCGAGGCGTAGCTCAGCGCGCCGGGCCGCTGCCGCGCGGCGGCCACCAGCTCCTCCAGCGTGCGGTGGGGGCTGCGCGCGCCGGTGACGACGCCGTAGGAGGACAGGGCGAAGTTGGCGACCGGGATCAGCTCCGTCCGCGGGTCCACCGGCAGCACGGCGCCCGGCAGCTCGGGGCTGATGGTCATGGTGCCCATGGGGCATTGCAGCACGGTGGCGCCATCGGGGGCGGAGCGCGCCACCGCCTCGGCGGCGATGAAGCCGTTGGCGCCGGTGCGGTTCTCCACCACCGGGCGGGCGCCCAGCTGCGGCGCCACCCCCTCGGCGATGAGGCGCGCGACGAGGTCGCCGGTGCCGCCGGGGGCGAAGCCGGCCAGGATGCGCGGCGGCCGGTCCTGCGCGGCGGCGAGGGCGGGCAGCAGCAGGAAGGCAAGGAGGAGGCGCTTCATCGGTGGGTCACTCCGCGCGGATGCCGGCGTTGCGGATCACCGCGCCCCAGGTGGCGCGGTCGGTGGCGATGGTGCGGGCGAAGGCGGCGGGGTTCTCGTAGCGGGGCACCAGGCCGTTCTCGCCCAGGCGGCGCAGGGTGGCGGGGTCCTCCACCGCGGCGCGGATGGCCCCGGCCCAGCGGGCGATGACCGGTTCGGGCGTCCCGCGCGGGGCGCAGAAGCCGAACCAGCCGGAAACGGCATAGCCCGGCACCGCCGCGCCGACCTGCGGCACATCGGGGAAGGCGGGGCTGCCGATGCCGTCGGCGAAGGCGAGCATGCGCATGGAGCCGCCGCGCACCTGCTGCACCGCATCGCCCAGGTTGGTGATGATGGCGTCCACCCGGCCGGCCATCACCTCCACCACCCCCGGCGCAGCGCCGCGGAACGGGACATGGACGAGCTGGATGCCCGCCATCTGCTCCAGCCGCGCGCCCGAAAGATGGGACACGGCGCCGATGCCGGCGGAGGCGTAGGTGAGCGTGCCCGGCCGCGCGCGGGCGGCGGCGAGGAACTCCTCCACCGTGCGGAAGGGGGAGGTGGCCGCGACGAACATCGCTTGGGTGGAATGGGCGAAGTTGGCGATGGGAACGAGGTCGCGCTGAGGGTCCACCGGCATCTGCGCGCCCGGCAATTCGGGCGAGATGGTGAGCATGCCGGTGGAGCATTGCACGACCGTGGAGCCATCGGCGGGCGAGCGCGCGGCCTCGGCGGCGGCGACGAAGCCGTTGGCGCCGGTCCGCACCTCCACCACCGGGCGGGCGCCCAGGCTGGCGGCGGCGCCCTCGGCCATGATGCGGTTCACCATGTCGCTGGTGCCGCCGGCCGCGAAGCCGCCCAGGATGCGCGCCGGCTGCTGCGCCTGCGCCGCGCCGCCGAGCAGCAGCAGGGCGAGGAGCAGGCGCCTCACGGCCGCATCCGCAGTGCGGAGGGGGTGGGGCTCAGCAGCGGCCGGGCGAGGTCGGCGAAGTCGGTCAGCAGGCGCCGCGTGTCGCGCGGGTCCACGATCTCCTCCACCCAGAAGGTTTCCGCCGTGCGGAAGGGGGAGCGGAGCTGGTTCAGCCGGTCCTCGATCTCCGCCAGCTTCGCCGCCTTGTCGTCGGCCACCGCGAGGTCGGCGGCGTAGGCGGCCTCGATCCCGCCTTCCAAAGGCAAGGAGCCCCAGCGGGCGGACAGCCAGGCGTAGCGCAGGGAGAGGCGGCTGGCCGGGCCATGCACCGCGCCGGCCACGCCGAAGGCGTTGCGGATGATGACCGTGCACCAGGGCACCGTCGTCTGCCCCATCGCCGCCATGGCGCGCACGCCCAGGCGGATGGTCGCCGCCTTCTCCGCCTCCAGCCCCACCATGAAGCCCGGGCAGTCGCACAGGTAGACCACGGGCAGGTGGAAGGTTTCCGCGAGGTCGAGGAAGCGGATGATCTTGGAGCAGGCATCGGCGGTCCAGGAGCCGCCATAGAAGAAGGGGTCGGAGGCCATCACCGCCACCGGCAGCCCGTTCAGCCGCGCGAGGCCGGTGATGATGGGGCGGCCGAACATCTTGCCCATCTCGAAGAAGGAGCCGCGGTCCACCACGGATTCCACGATGGGGCGCATCTGGTAGACGCGCCGCCGGTCGCGCGGGATGGCGGTGAACAGCTTCTCGTCGCGCCGCTGCGGGTCGTCCTCGCACGCCGTCACCGGCGGCAGGGCGTGGACGGAGGAGGGCAGGTAGGACAGGAAGCGGCGGGCGGCGGCGAAGGCTTCCTCCTCCGTCTCCACCGCATGGTCCACCGCGCCGGACTTGGTCTGGATCTCCCAGCCGCCCAGTTCGGTCTTGGACAGGTCCTGCCCCAGCCGCGCCACCACCGGCGGGCCGGCGACGAACATGGCGGATTGCTTCGTCATCACGGAATAGTGCGAGGCGGCGAGCCGCGCCGCACCCAGCCCGGCCACCGAGCCCAGCCCGAGCCCGACCACCGGCACCACCGCCATGTTGGCGGTGGTGAGGTGGAAGAGCTGCGTGCCCCCCACCCCGCCGGGCAGGTTGGCGCGCCCCGTCGTCTCGATGGTCTTCACCGAGCCGCCGCCGCCCGAGCCCTCGATCACGCGGATGATGGGCAGGCGCAGTTCGTTCGCCATGCGCTCGGCCATCACCGGCTTCTCGCGGATGGTGGCGTCGGCGCTGCCGCCGCGCACGGTGAAGTCGTCGCCGACGATCACCACCTTGCGGCCGTCCACCGTCGCGCGGCCCATCACGCAGTTGGACGGGGTGAGGCGCAGCAGCTCGCCCTTGTCGTCATACTCGGCGCGGCCGGCGATGGCGCCGATCTCGTGGAAGCTGCCGGGGTCGGCCAGCTTCGCCACGCGCTCGCGCACCGTCAGGCGGCCGCCGGCATGCTGACGGGCCACCTTGTCGGGGCCGCCCATCGCCTTGGCATGGGCTTCGCGCAGGCGCAGCTCGTCCAGCTCGGGCTGCCAGCCGGTGGCGGGGGCGGTCACTGGGCGGGTTCCGTCAGGCATTGCTCCACCAGGCGCTTGCGCGCCTCCTCCAGGAAACGTGTGTGCATCGTGGCCGCGCGCATCTCCGGCGCGCGCAGCGCGGCAGCGAGGAAGGGGGCGTTCACCCGCAGCCCCTCGGCGCGCACCGCGTCCAGGGCTTCCGCCAGGCGCTCCAGCGCCTCCGCGCGCGTCGGCGCATGGGCGATCAGCTTGGCCAGCATGGAATCGTAGAAGGGCGTGACGGTGTCGCCCGCGCGCACCCCGGCATCCACCCGCACGCCGCCGGGCAGGTCGAGGCGCGCCAGGTGGCCGGGGGAGGGCAGGAAGTTGCGCGCCGGGTCCTCGGCGCAGAGCCGCGCCTCGACGGCATGGCCCTCCAGGCGGATGTCGTCCTGGGTGAAGGGCAGGCGCTCGCCGGCGGCGATGCGGAGCTGCCATTCCACCAGGTCCAGCCCGGTGACCGCCTCCGTGACCGGATGCTCGACTTGGAGGCGGGTGTTCATCTCCATGAACCAGATGCGGTCGGGGTGCAGCGGCGCCTCGGCGATGAACTCCACCGTGCCGGCGCCGGCGTAGCCGACGGCGCGGGCCAGGGCGCAGACGCGGCGGCCCAGCTCGGCGCGCGTCGCTTCGTCCATGCCCGGGGCGGGGCTCTCCTCCACCAGCTTCTGGTGGCGGCGCTGCAGGGTGCAGTCGCGCTCGCCCAGGTGCAGCACGGTGCCATGCGCGTCGGCCAGCACCTGCACCTCGATGTGGCGCGCATGCACCACGGCGCGTTCCAGCAGCAGGCGGTCATCGCCGAAGATGGCGGCCTCGCGCCGCGCCGCCTCGATGGCGCCCGGCAGGGCGGCGGCATCGGCGGCGAGGCGCATGCCGCGGCCACCGCCGCCGGCCACCGCCTTCACCATCACCGGGAAGCCGATGCGCGCGGCGGCCTCGGCCGTCGCCTCCGGCGCGCCCGGCAGGCAGGGGACGCCCGCTTCCTCCGCCACCGTGCGGGCCGCGGCCTTGCCGCCCATGGCGCGGATGGCCGGGGCCGGCGGGCCGATGAAGGCGAGGCCGGCCGCGGCGCAGGCCTCGGCGAATTCGGCGCGCTCGCTCAGGAAGCCGTAGCCCGGATGCACCATGCGCGCGCCGGAGCGCTTCGCGGCGTCGAGGATGGCGGGGATGCTGAGGTAGCTGTCGCGCGGCGGGGCGGGGCCGATGCGCTCGGCGCGGTCGCAGGCCTCGACGTGCAGCGCCTCGGCATCGGCGTCGGAGAAGACGGCGATGCTGGGCACGCCCAGCCGGCGGCAGGTGCGGGCGATGCGCGCGGCGATCTCGCCCCGGTTGGCGATGAGGACGGGGCCGAGCATGGCCCTAGCGCCGGATGGTGGCGACGGGCTGGCCTTCCTCCACCTGCTGGCCTTCCTCGACCAGCACGGATTCCACCGTGCCGGCATGGGGGGCCAGCACGGGGATCTCCATCTTCATGCTTTCGAGGATCACCACCGGCTCGTCCTCCGCCACCACCGTCCCGGGCGGGGCGGTGATCTTCCAGACGGCGGCGCCGATCTCGGCGCGGATGGTGGCGATGCCCTCGGCCATCGTGCTTTCCTGAACCTGTTTCCCCGCGATGGCCTTGCCAGCCGCCGCATTTGTGATCACGTTTTCATCCATGCCGCCGCCTGTCAACACCCCATCCGTGGAGTCCATGGCCGCGCAGGTGCATGGCCGGCTGCGGCTGGCCTTGATGCGCTCGCGCTTCCTGCCCGGCGAGAAGCTGACCCTGCGCGCGCTGGGCGAGGAGCTGGGCGTCAGCGCCACCCCCATCCGCGCCGCCCTGGCGCGGCTGGTGAGCGAGGGGGCGCTGGAGCAGCATGACCGCCGCTCCGTGCGCGTGCCCACCCTGTCCGACGCGCGCTTCCGCGAGGTGGTGGAGCTGCGCATGGACCTGGAGGGCAAGGCCGCCGCCCGCGCCGCCGAGCGCGCCCAGCCCGCCGACATCGCAAGGCTGGAGGCCATCCACGCCGCGATGACCGCCGCCCGCCTGGATGGCCGCGCCGAGGCGATGATGCTGGAGAATGAGCGCTTCCACATGGCGCTGTGCAGCCTGGCCGCCATGCCGGTGCTCCAGCGGATGGTGGAGGGACTGTGGCTGCAATGCGGGCCGCTGAATGCCGGGCTGAAATCCATCCGCTTCCTGCACCAGCCGGAGGAGCACCCGCACCATGACGTGATTCGCGCCTTGCGCCAGGGCGACGGCGCGCTGGCGCGGCTGGCTGTGCAGCGGGACATCGCGGTCTATGCCGATGCCCTGCTGCGGCGCCTGCCGGCGATGAATGCCGCCCGCCGGACGGTTGACGCGGCCTGACGGCCGCATTCATGATCAAAAAAACGGAGGAAGGTTCATGGCGAAGGCCCTCCAGGGGATCCGTGTGCTGGAGGCCGGCCAGGGTGCCGCCCTGGCCTATGCCGGCAAGCTCTTCGCGGATTTCGGCGCGGAGGTCTGGAAGCTGCCCGATGCGGCGGACCCGCTGCACCAGGCCTGGCCGCTGCGCGACGGCACCTCGCTGACCGAAGCCTGGCTGAACGCCAACAAGCGGCTGGGCACCGGCAGCGTCGCCGGGCACGCGCCCGCCTTCCACGTGCTGCTGGACGGGCGGCCGGGCGGCGTGGAGGAGGCGCTGCCGCCGCACCTCATCCACCTGCGCATCGGCTGGTTCGGCGCCACCGGCCCCCATGCCGGCTTCGCGGCGACCGACGTGACGGCGCGCGCCCTGGCCGGCGTCTTCGCCTGCACCGGCCCGAAGGAAGGGCCGCCGCAGATGCTGGGCGGCGTGGCGGGCGAGGCGCTGGGCGGCATCTGCGCCTTCATCGCCGCCGCGGCATCGCTCTGGGGCGGCGGCGGGCGCGCCATGGAGGCCTCGGTGCACGAGGCCAATGTCGCCATCGCCGAGTACCAGGCGGCGCAGGCGGTGACGAACCCGGAGGTGGAGCAGCGGCTGGGCATCAACCGCTTCGCCCCCACCTGCCCGCTGGGCGTCTATCCCTGCAAGCAAGGCTGGCTGGGCGTGACGGTCGTCACCCCTGCCCAGTGGCGCGCCTTCTGCGACATGGTGGGGCTGGAGGAGCTGGGCCGCGACCCGCGGCTGGTGATCGGGCTGGAGCGCCTGCCGCAGGCCGACCGGCTGGACGCGCTGTTCGGCGAGCGGCTGAAGGCCCGCACCGCCGAGGAATGGTTCGCCGAGGCGCTGGCCCGCCGCCTGCCCTTCGCCGTGGTGCCGGAGATGGCAACGCTGCTGCGCACCCCCACCCACCGCGCCCGCGCCGCCTTCCAGCGCATCACGCATCCCGGCGGCAATTTCGAGGGGCCGACGCCGCCGCAGCGCCTGACGCGCACGCCGCCGCGCGCCACCGGCATCGCGCCCGGCCCGGCCCAGCCCATCCCCGCCGCCCCGACGCTGTCCGGTGCCGCTGCCGCGCCGGGCTCGCTGCCGCTGGCGGGGATGCGGGTGGTGGACCTGTCCATGGGCTGGGCCGGGCCGCTCTGCACCCGCACCCTGGGCGACCTGGGCGCGGAGGTCATCAAGGTCGAGGCCATCCAGTATCCCGACTGGTGGCGCGGCGTGGACCCACGCCCGGCCTTCTTCAGCGAGAAGCGCTACGAGAAGGATGTCCGCTTCGCCTTCCAGAACCGCAACAAGCGCGGCATCACGCTGGACCTGTCGCGGCCCGAGGGCGCGGCGCTGCTCAAGCGCCTCGTCGCCACGGCGGATGCGGTGGTGGAGAACTACGCGCGCGAGGTGCTGCCCAAGCTGGGGCTGGACTACCCGGTGCTGCGCGCGGCGCGGCCGGACCTGGTGATGCTCTCCATGCCCGCTTTCGGCGGCGAGGGGCCGTGGCGGGATGCGCGCGCCTATGGCTCGACGCTGGAGCACGCCTCCGGCCTGCCCACCGTCTCCGGCCCCGCCGATGCGCCGCCGATGACCAACCAGCTCGCCTATGGCGACCCGGTGGGCGGGCTGAACGCCGCCGCCGCGCTGCTGGTGGCGCTGCTGCACCGCAAGGCCACGCGCGAGGGGCAGCATGTGGACCTGGCGCAGGTGGAGTGCATGTTCCCGCTGGTGGCGCCCTGGATCATCGCGCAATCGGCGCTCGGCTCGCCGGGGCCGCGGCTGGGCAACCGCCACCCGCAGCACGTGCCGCACGGCGCCTTCCCCTGCGCCGCCGATGGCTGGCTGGCGGTGGCGGTGACGGATGACGCCGCCTGGGCGCGGCTGGCCGCGCTGCTGGGCCGCCCGGACCTCGCGGCGCTGGACGCGGCGGCACGGCGCGGGCGCGAGGATGAGCTGGAAGCGCTGATCGCCGCCTGGACGCGCGGCCGCGAGGCCGATGCGGCGATGGCGGCCTTGCAGGCCATCGGCGTCGCCGCGGGCACCGTGCGCTGGCCCACCGACCTGCGCGAGGACCCGCACCTGCGCGCCCGCGGCTTCTGGCAGGCGGCGGAGCGCCCCTTCCTGGGCGCGCATGAGCTGCCCTCCGCCCCCATCCGCCCGCTGGGCGGCGGCCCGCTGCCGGTGCGCCGCCCCGCGCCGACCCTGGGGCAGGAGAACGAGGCCGTGCTCGGCGCCATCCTTGGCCTCGGCCCGGAGGAGATCCGGCGGCTGGAGGCGGAAGGCATCATCGGCGCCGCGGCCATCCCGGCCGAGGCACGCAAGCCGCGCAGCCAGCCCGCGCGGCAAGGGGAAAGGGAACCCGCATGATCGCCCGCCGCTCGCTGCTCCTTGCGCCCCTCGCCACGCCGGCCCTCGCGCAGGGCGGCTTTCCCGACAAGCCGATCCGGCTGATCTATCCCTTCGCGCCCGGCGCGGGGGATGTCTTCGCCCGCGCCATCGGCGAGCGGCTGCGCGAGACGCTGGGACAGCCGCTGGTGATCGACAACCGCCCCGGCGCCAACACCATGCTGGCCGCCGAGGCTGCGGCCCGCGCGCCGAAGGATGGCTACACCCTGGGCTGGGTGGCGACCTCCACCCTGTCGCTCAACCCCAATTTCTACCCGAACATCACCTACCGGCTGGAGGATTTCGCGCCGCTCTGCGTGGTGTACCGCGCCCCCGTCTCCTTCGCCGTCACCGCCGAGCTGCCGATCCACACGGTGGCGGAGGCGCTGGAGTACATCCGCCGCAATCCCGGCGCCGGGGTGGGCAGCGTGGGCAACGGCTCCTCGCCGCACCTGACGATGGAATGGCTGATGTCCCTCACCGGGGTGCGGCTGGAGAACGTGGCCTATCGCGGCGAGCAGCCCATCGTCACCGACCTCATCACCGGGCGCATCCCCTTCTACGCCGGCTCCACCAACACGCTGCTGCCGCACCTGGCCGGGGGGAAGTTCCGCATCCTCGCCACCTCCTCGCCCACGCGCCTCGCCGCGCTGCCGGACGTGCCGACCTTCGCGGAAACGGTGAGCCCTGTGCTGGTGCAGCGCTACTGGCATGGCGTGGTGGCCCCTGCCGGGGTGCCGGCGGCCATCCTGCGGCGTCTCGCTGAGGCCATCGCCGAGGCGGTGGGCAGCGAGGAGATGCGCCGCCGCGCCACGCCCGACCTGCTGCTGGAGCCGGTGCTGCTGGACGACTTCGCCGCGCTGGTGCGCGAGGAGCAGGCGCTCTACGGCCGGCTGATCCGCGAGCGCGGCATCAGCGTGGCGTGAACCCGCGGGCGGGGCGGCGCTGCGTCCCGCCCTTGGTCATCGCGCCCTGATCGGCGGGGTGGCGCGGCCGGCTGGAGGAGGAGCTTGCTGGGGGGCACCCGCAACGAGGGTGGCGAACGCCACGCCCGCGGGGCCACGCCAAGGCCGATGGCGCTGCCGGGCAGCGCAGCGGCGGCGCCGCCCGGTGCGGCGCTGCCGGCTTCCGTCAGGCGCGCGGCGTGGCGGAGCGAGGGGTTCCGCCTCCCGCGGTCATCGTGATGCTCCGGGTGCCGCTCATGCGACGCCTTTCCCAAGGCTTCGGGGATGAAACCGGCAGGGACGGTGCGCGACGCGCGCAGGCGATGACCCGCCGCCCGGAGACGGGCACGACGAAGGCAGCGCGGGTGGGGCGTGCCGGGCGGCCACGGGGTGCAGCCACCCCTTGCAACCACGGCCGGACCCGGCGGGATTCGCGCTCACCTCCTCTGCTTCCAGCAAGCGCCCATCGCGCGAGGCGGCCTCCCAAGCGGCTGGTCCCGTTTGCATCGCGACGTGCTGCAGGAGGCGTCGGCGCGGTTCGCGAAGCTTCGCAGCAGGACGTAGAGGAACTGCCCGGCAGCCATGTCTGCCGCAGACGCCCGACCTTCGCCCGTGGAAGCGGGTTCCAGCCGGACTCCGTCGCCTGCCGGCCGCTTCCACGGGGGCAGGCCCATCCTTCCTTCGACGAGGCCCCGCTGTCGTCAGTCTCGCCGCTGCGCGGAAACCTCCGCCCCGCCCCAGGTTTCGAGCAGCCGGATCAGGGCGGTGACGTCCTGCCCCTCTGCGCCATGCGCGTGGGCGTGGTCGTAGAGTTGCTTGGCGGTGGTGCAGGTCAGCATGGTGGTGCCGAGAGCCTCGGCCTCGGCCAGGGCCAGCCGCACATCCTTGCGCATCAACTCCAGCCGGAAGCCGAAGTCGAAGCGCCGCTCCAGCACCGCCTCCGGCATGAACACCTCGGTGGAGAAGGACCGGCCGCTGCTGCGCGCGACCACCGCGTGCATGACCGCCGGGTCCAGCCCCGCCTTGGCCCCCATCACCATCGCTTCGGCCGTTGCCGCCCAGACCGTCGCGGCGATCAGGTTGTTGACGAGCTTCAGCGTCTGCCCCTGTCCGACCTGCTCGCCGACATGGATGGTTCCCTTGCCGATCGCCTGCAGCAGGTCGCTCACCCGCTCGAAGGCCACCCGGTCGCCGGAGACCATGATCGAGAGCGTCCCCGCCTGGGCGCCCGCCACGCCCCCCGACACCGGGGCGTCGAGCACCGCCACGCCCTTGGGGGAAAGGCCCGCCGCCACCTCCTGCGCGACGCGCGCGCCGGTGGTGGACAGGTCGGCATAGACGCGCATCGCCGATCCCTCGACCAGCCCACCGGCGCCGAGGGCCACCTGCTTCACCACCTCCGGCGTCGGCAGGCTGACGAAGACGACCGGCGCGGCGTCCGCCACGGCGGCCGGGGAGGGCAGGGCGGTCGCCCCCAGCGCCGCGGCCCGCGCCACCATCGCTGGATCGACGTCGTGCACCAGCAGGCGGTGGCCCGCCGCGAGCAGCCGCTCGGCCATCGGCCCGCCCATCGCGCCGAGGCCGATGAAGCCGACCGTCAGGGCATTCGCGGTCACGGACGCACCAGCGGGCAGCCACCCTCCGCCAAGGGGCGGAAGGCCTGTTCCGCCGGGATGGTGGCGATGATGCGGTACAGGTCCCACTCGCCGCGGGACTCCTCGGGGCGCTTGGCCTCCACCAGGTACATGTCGTGCACGTGGCGCCCGTCCGGCCGCACATGTCCGTTGCGGGTGAACATGTCGTTCACCGGCAGCTCCCGCATCCGGGCCGCCACGGCCGGGCCCTCATCCGTGCCGGCCGACTCGATGGCGCGCAGGTAGTGGCGCACGGCCGAATAGACGCCGGCCTGGTACTGGGTCGGCATGGCGCCCCGGTGACGTTCCGCGAAGCGTTGGGCGAAGGCGCGGGTCTCGTCGTTCTGATCCCAGTACCAGGCCTCGGTCGCCACCACCCCCTGCGCCGTCTGGAGGCCGAGGGCCCGGATGTCCGTGATGTTCACGAACATGCCGACGAGCCGCTGGCCGCGCCGCGTCAGCCCGAACTCCCCGGCCTGCTTGATGGAGTTGATGGTGTCGGTCCCGGCATTGGCCAGCGCCACCACCTGGGCGCGGGATGCCTGCGCCTGCAGCAGGAAGGAGGAGAAGTCGGGCGCGTTGAGGGGGTGCCTCACCCGTCCGGCCACCGTGCCGCCCTCCGCCCGCACCACGGCGTCCGACGCGCGCTCGAGCGCGTAGCCCCCTTCGTAATCCACCGTGAGGTAGAACCAGGATCGCGCGCCTTGCTGCAGCACCGCCCGCGTGGTGCCCGAGGACAGGGCGTAGCTGTCCGACACCCAGTGGAAGCCGACCGGCGAGCACTGCCGGCCCGTCAGCTCGGTCGAGGCGGCGGAGGTGTTGATGATCACGCGGTTGCGCTCCCGCCCGACCTGCTGCACCGCCAGCGCCACCGCGGAGTTCGGCATGTCGATGATCATGTCGACGCGCTCGGTGTCGATCCAGCGGCGCGCCGTCGCGGCACCGGTGTCCGGGCGGTTCTGGTGGTCGGCGAAGACCACCTCCACCGGACGTCCAAGGGCGCGGCCACCGTGATCCTCGATGGCCAGCCGCGCGGCGGCGACCGAGCCAGGCCCGGCGAAATCCGCGTAGGGGCCCGTCATGTCGGTCAGCACGCCGATGCGGACGACATTGTCGGACACCGGCTGGGCGGCGGCAGGGGATGCCAGGCCGAGCGCCACAAGCAGCGCGACCGCGCTGGAGCGGATGGACATGCTGTTTCCTCCTCGCCCTGGGGCGCTCTGGAGGCGGCGCACCTTGTGGCCCCGATACATTCCCAGAGGTGAAAAAGGCGGTCAATGCTGGCGGCATGTCCGCGGGCGGCCGCGAATGCCCGGTCGGCGCCGGCGGTGGAGGCCGGCGGGCACGACCACGCCGGAGCCATCCGTCCGGGGCCTGGGCGAGCGGTCAGGGAGGGCTCGGCCCGGCGCGCCCGCGCGGGTCCGCGGCACGATGGGGGCGGTGGCGGGAGGCGCGGCCCCCAGCGTGCCTCCCGGCTGGCGCGCAGCATGGCCACGCGCTTGTCACTGGCAGGACGCTTCCATACATCGGATCATATGACGCTTCATGTATGCGCCATCCATCGGAGGAAGCCATGACGTACGCCGATCTCGCGGGGAAGGTCGTCCTGATCACGGGCGGCGCCAATGGCCTGGGTGCGGCCGCCGCCAAGGCCTTCCTCGCCGAGGGCTGCAAGGTCGCCATCGTGGACATCGCGGAGGATGCGCTCGCCGAGGCGGCGCGCAGCCTGGGCTTCCCGGACCGGCTGCTCACCATCGTCGCCGACGTCTCGCGCGAGGAGGACGTGCGGCGCTACGTGGAGCGCACGGTCGCCGCCTTCGGCACGATCGACGTGTTCTTCAACAATGCCGGCATCGAGGGGAAGGTGGCGCCCATCGTCGAGCAGGCGGTGGAGGATTTCGACCGGGTGATGGCGATCAACGTGCGCGGCAGCTGGCTGGGGCTGAAGCACGTGCTGCCGGTGATGTACGCGAAGAAGTCCGGCAGCGTGATCAACACCTCCTCCATCGGCGGGCTGGTGGCGGGGCCGATGCCGGTGTCGCCCTACGTCGCCTCCAAGTTCGCCATCCATGGGCTGACGCGCATCGCCGCCAACGAGGCCGCGCCCCATCAGGTGCGCGTCAACTCGGTCCATCCGTCGCCGGCCAACACCCGGATGATGCGCTCCCTCGAGAGCGGCGCCGGCTCCTCGCAGGAGGCCATCGCGCACGCCATCCCGCTGGGACGCTACGCCGAGGGCGAGGACATCGCCAACATGGTGCTGTTCCTGGCCAGCGAGAAATCCAGCTTCGTTACCGGCTCGCAGTTCCGGGTGGATGGCGGGATGCTCAGCTGAAGGCAGGGACCGCCGGGTGGAGGCCGCAGCGCGCCCTCCGACGGCCCCCGCCGGCCGTGGCCATCCATGACGCGCCCGGCCGCGTCGCCCGCGCTTTGCGGCGGCCTCACTCGCCGCCGGCCACCCGCGTCCCGATCGGGCCCGGCGCGCCGCACCGCGGCACCCGCCGCGGCGCGTCGCCGAAGCGGAAGGGCGAGGCCAGGCCGCGGTAGCCCTCCAGCTCCGCCACCAGCCCTTCGGCCTGCACCTGCGGGTGGTCGAACATGTCCTCGATGCCGCCGACCACGGCGCAGGGCACCTGGCCGCGCATCAGCGCCTCCCACTCCGCCGCCGTGCGCGCGGCCAGCGCGGCGTGCAGCGCGGGCAGGATGGCGTCGGCGCGCTCGGCACGGTCGCGCACCGTGGCGAAGCGCGGGTCCTCCGCCATCGCCGCCAGCCCGGTCAGGCGGCACAGGGCGCGCCAGAAATGGTCCGTGGTGGCGGAGAGGTAGAGGAAGCCCGCCCGTGTCGGGTGGATGCCGGCGACGCGGCCTTGGCGCAGGTCGCGGTCGGCCTCGCGCCCCTCGTCATCGGCCCAGACCAGGCGGCCGGCCTGCATGGCCAGCGCGGCGGCCAGCAGGCTCATCCCCACGCGCTCGCCCCGGCCGGTGGCGTGGCGTTGGTGCAGCGCGGCCACGATGCCGAGCGCCGCCAGCGACGCCGCGTAGAAATCCACCGCCGAGCCCGAGAGCAGCTGCGGCGGCCCGCCCGCCGCCTGGCCCTGCAAGGCGGCCAGGCCCGTCATCGCCTGCAGCACCTGGTCGAAGCCAGCGGCACCGGCCAGCGGCCCCGTCTCGCCGAAGCCGGTCAGGCTGCACCAGACCAGCCGCGGGTTGCGCGCCGACAGCAGGGCCCAGCCCAGGCCCAGGCGTTCCATCACGCCGGGGCGGAAATTTTCCAGCAGCACGTCGGCCTCGTCCGCCATCGCCAGCAGCGTGGCCTTGCCGGCGGGGTCCTTGAGGTCCAGCACCAGGCCGCGCTTGCCGCGGTTCACCCCCAGGAACACGCGCGAACGCCCGGGCAGGGTGGAGGGGTAGTGGCGGATGGGGTCGCCGCCCGGCGGCTCCACCTTCACCACCTCCGCGCCCAGGTCCGCCAGCAGGGAGGCGGCGAAGGGGCCGGCGATGTAGCCGGACAGGTCCAGCACGCGGATGCCGGCGAGCGGGGCATTGGTCTCCATGCGCCGCGCATAGGCGGGGGCGACGCGGCGCGGGAAATACCGTTGCACGCGGCGGCCATAGCGTTGCCTTATGGCAAGCATGGATTTGCGGCAGCTGCAGAACTTCGTGCGCATCGTCGAGGCGGGCTCCATCACCCGCGCCGCGGCGCTGGTCGGCATCGCCCAGCCGGCGCTGACCCTGCAGGTGGCGCGGCTGGAGCAGGAACTGGGCGTGCCCCTGTTGCTGCGCTCGCCCCGCGGCGTGAAGCCGACGGAGGCCGGGCTTTCCCTGCACCGCCAGGCGCGGGAGCTGCTGCGCCAGGCCGAGCGCATTCCCGCCCGCGTCCGTGCCTCGGCCGGCGAGGCGGCGGGGGAGGTGTCGGTGGGGCTGCCCACCGCGCTGGTCGCCTTCTTCGCCGCGCCGCTGATGCGCGCGGTGGCGGAGCGCCTGCCGCGGGTGACGCTGCGCCTGTTCGACGGCCAGAGCGCCCTGCTGCGCGAGCACGCGCTGACCGGCCGGGTGGACCTGGCGCTGGTGAGCGAGCACGGCCCGCAGCCGGCGCTGGACCGCCTGCCGCTGTTCCGCCAGCGCCTGTCCTTGCTGACCGACGGCACCGGGCCGGGCGACGCCGAGGGCGCGCCGATCGCGCTGGAGGCCGCCGCCGCGCGCGCCGCCGGCCTGCCCAGCCCCGGCAACGTGGTGCGCGCCGCCTTCGACGCGGCGCTGGCCCGCGCCGGGCTGGCGGCGCAGGCGCGGGTGGAGCTGAACTCCCTGCCCACCGTGGTGGCCGCGGTGCGCGAGGGGCTGGGCGCGGCCATCACCATCTGGACGCCGCTGCCCGCCGCCTCGGGCCTGTGCCACCGGCCGGTGGAGCCGGCGCTGTCCATCGCCGTCTCGCTCTGTGCCGCCGCCGGCGCCGCGCCGGACCCGGCGGCGGAGGCGGTGCGCGCCCTGCTGGCCGAGGGCGTGCGCGCCCGCATCGGCGCCGGCGACTGGCCCGGGGCGGAGCCCCTGACGTAAACGGGGGCGGAGCCCTTGACGGAGACGCGGGCCGAACCCTTGCCATAACCCGGCGCGATGACCCCTGCGCGAGACGGTATTTCCCCAAGGCCCCGCCGGTGCCTTAGCCATGCGCCATGGGACCGGAGGAACGGATGCGCTTCGACGACGGCCTGGCCGTGCTGCGCGAGGTGCTGGGCGAGGACTACGCCCGCCGCGCCGAGGCCGGCCGCGCCCACCCCTTCGCCGCCCCCTTCACCGAGATCGCCACCGAGGCCGCCTGGGGCGGCGCCTGGGCGCGCGACGACCTCGACCGCCGCACGCGCTCGCTGGTGACGCTGGGCATGCTGCTGGCCATCGGCGCGCCGGGCGAGGTGAAGCTGCACACGCGGGGCGCGCTGCGCAACGGTGCGACGCGCGAGGAGGTGCGCGCCGTGGTGCTGCACGCCGTCGCCTATTGCGGCGTGCCGCGCGCGCTGGAGGGGCTGCGCGCGGTGATGGCGGCCCTGAAGGAGCTGGACGGTGCCGATTGAGTTGGAGGTGGCCGCCGACGGCGTCGCGCTGCTCACCCTCAACCGTCCCGAGCGGTTGAACGCGCTGGACCCGGAGCACTACGCCCTGCTGTCCCGCGCCTTCGAGCGGGTGCGCGACGACCCCGCCATCCGCGCCTGCGTGGTGACCGGCGCGGGCGAGCGCGCCTTCTGCACCGGCGCCGACCTCAAGGCGCCCATGCCGCGCCTCGGCCCGGCCGAGATGGCGATGACGCAGCGCGACCTGCTGCCCAACCGCGGCATGCAGCTGTGGAAGCCGCTGGTGGCCGCGGTGAACGGGCATTGCCTGGCCGGCGGCATGTGCCTGCTGCTGGCCTGCGACATCCGCCTGGCCGCCCCCCATGCCACCTTCGGGCTGAGCGAGGTGAGGCGCGGCCTCATCGCCGGCAATGGCGGCACGGTGCGCGCGGGGCGCGACCTGCCGCACGCCCTGGCGATGGAGCTGCTGCTGACCGGCGACGCCTGGGACGCCGCGCGCGCCGAGCGCTGGGGCCTGGTGAACCGCGTGGTGCCGATGGCGTCGTTGCTGGAGGAGGCGCTGGCGGCGGCGCGGCGCATCGCCGCCAATGCCCCGCTGGCGGTGCAGGCGGCGAAGGAGGTGGCGCTGCGCGCCCGCGACCTGCCGCTGGACGACGCGCTGCGGCTGGAACAGGCCATGCTGGCCCTGCTGGCCACCACGGAGGACCGCGCCGAGGGCGTGCGCGCCTTCACCGAGAAGCGCGCCCCGGCCTTCGCGGGGCGCTGAATCCATGGCACGGCGGTTGCAGCGCCGCGGCCCAACGACAGCAACGGGGACACGTCCATGATGACCGCACCGCGCCGCGCCCTGCTGGCGCTCCCGCTCGCCACGCCGGCCCTGGCGCAGGGCTGGGCGCCCGCGCGCCCCATCCGCTACGTGGTGAACTTCCCGCCCGGCGGCACGGCGGACCTGGTGGGCCGCGCCATGGAGCAGGCGCTGCCCGAGACGCTGGGCCAGCCGGTGGTGGTGGAGAACCGCGGCGGCGCCGGCGGCGTGCTGGGCACCGAGCAGGTGGCCCGCGCCGCGCCGGATGGCCACACGCTGGGCCAGGTCCTCGCCACCCACGCCACCACCCCGGCGCTGCTGCCCAGCCTGCCCTTCGACCCCGTGCGCGACTTCCAGCCGCTCTCCATGGTGGCGCGGATGAGCACGGTGGTGCTGGTGGCGCCCTCCAGCCCCATCCGCACCGTGGCGGACCTGCTGGCGGCGGCGCGCGCGAACCGCGACGGGCTGGCCTATGCCTCGCCCGGGGTAGGCGTCATCGCGCACCTGGCCGGCGCGCTGCTGCAGCAGGTGAGCGGCGCCAACCTGGTGCACGTGCCCTATCGCGGCGGCGGCCCGGCGCTGACCGACCTGATGGCCGGCAACGTGCCGGTGATGTTCAACGGCTTCGGCGGCAGCGTGCCCCATGTGCGCGAGGGGCGGGTGCGCGCCATCGCCGTCACCTCCGCCCGCCGCTCCGCCACCCTGCCCGAGGTGCCCACCATGGCCGAGCAGGGCTTCCCGCAGATCGAGCTGTATGACTGGTTCGGCGTGGTGGCCCCCGCCCGCACGCCGCCGGCGGCGACGGAGCGGCTGTTCCGCGCGGTGGTGGAGGCCACGCGCAACGCCGCGCTGCGCCAGCGGCTGGAGGCGGCGGGGCTGGAGGTGATGGCCAGCGCCTCGCCCGACGAGTTCGGCGGCTACATCGCCGCGGAAATCGAGCGCTGGGGCGCCCTGATCCGCGCCGCCGGCATCAGGGCCGACGGGTGAGGTCCAGCACCACCCGCCGCCCGCCGGCGCCCTGCGCGACCATCGCCAGGGCCTCGGCGGCGCGTTCCAGCGGCAGGGTGGCGCCGATCACCGGGCGCAGCAGGCCCGCGCGCCACCAGCCGGCGATGTCGCGCCACGCCGCGCGCACCTTGTCGGGCTGGCGGGCGCGGTAGTCGGTCCATTGCAGGCCCAGCACGGCGATGTTCTTCAGCAGCAGGTAGTTGGCCTTGATGGCGGGGATGCCGCCGGCGGCGAAGCCCACCACCACCAGCCGGCCGCACCAGTCCAGGCAGCGCAGCGCGGCTTCCGTCGCCTCGCCGCCCACGGGGTCCAGCACGGCGTCCACCGGGCCGCCGCACCCGGCCAGGGCGGCGCGCAGCCCGTCGCGCAGCTCCAGCCCGTCGAGGCGCAGGACGTGATGCGCGCCGGCGGCCTGGGCCAGCGCGGCATGGGCCTCGCCGCGCACCGCCGCCACCACGCGGCCCGCGCCCAGCGCGCGGGCGATGCCGATGGCGGCGAGGCCCACCGCGCCGGAGGCGCCCAGCACCAGCAGGCTCTCGCCCGGCTGCAGGCGTGCGCGCTCGGCCAGGGCGAACCAGGCGGTCTGCGCCGCCAGGCCCAGCGCGGCGGCCTCGGGGGCCGGGATGTCCTCGTCCAGCGGGGCGAGGCCGTTGGCCGGCACGGCGGCGCGCTCGGCGAAGGCGCCCCAGTCCACCGAGGCGGCGACGCGGGTGCCCGGCGCGTAGGGACCGCCGGACACCACCCGCCCCACCGCCAGCACGCCCGGCACGAAGGGCAGCGGCGCCTTGAGCTGGTAGCGGCCGGAGATGGCCAGCAGGTCGGGGAAGTTCACCTCCGCCGCTTCCAGCGCCACCAGCGCCTCGCCCTCCCGCGGCTGCGGCTCGGGCGCCCCGGTGGTGAAGGCGGCGGCGTCGGGGCCGCCGAAGGCCTGGACCAGCGCCGCCCTCATGCCGGCAGGGCCGGCCAGGGTGCCTCGGCGGCGTCGGCGCGCAGGGCGGGGGCGATGGGGGTGGGCAGGGCCGGGAGCCGGGCGCCATCGGGCGCCACCACGCCCCGCGCGAACAGGCCGCGCGCGGCGAAATGCGGGTCGGCCAGCGCCTCCTGCACCGTGGCGACGATGCTGGTGCAGCAATCGGCCCGCGCGAAGACGGGGCGCCAGGCGTCGGCGGGCCTGGTGGCCAGGATGGCGGCGACGCGCGCCGCGGTGCCGGCGGGGTCGCGCGCGTCGTCGCGCCACTCCGGCTCCAGCCCGATGGCGTCGCAGAAGGCCGCCCAGAACTTGTCCTCGATAGGCGCGGCGGCGACCAGCCGCCCGTCCCCCGCGGCGTAGAGGCGGTAGCGCGGCGTGCCGCCGGTCACGAGGTCCGTGCCGTTGCCCGGCCATTGCCCGGCGGCCAGCCCGTTGCCCATGGCCCAGTAGAGGAAGGGCCAGACATTGTCGGCCATCGCCACGTCCAGGTGCGCGCCCTGCCCGGTGATGCCGCGGCGGATCAGCGCCAGCAGGATGTTGATGACCGCCGGGTAGGCGCCGCCCGCGATGTCCGCCACCAGGGCCGGCGGCACCACCGGCCGCGCCGCCTCGCCATGCGAGAGCGAGAGCATGCCGGCATCGCCCAGGTAGTTCAGGTCATGCCCCGCCACGTCGCGCTTCGGGCCGGTCTGCCCATAGCCGGTGATGGAGCAGGTGATGACGCGCGGGTTGCGCGCGGCGATGGCGGCGTGGCCCAGGCCAAGGCGCTCCATCACCCCAGGGCGGAACTGCTCCATCACCACGTCGGCGCGCGCCAGCAGCGGGTCCAGCACGGCGCGCGAGGCGGGGTCCTTCAGGTCCAGCGCCAGGCTGCGCTTGCCGCGGTTGAGCAGGGCGAAGTTGACGCCGTCCCCGCCCCAGCGCGGCGCGTAGGAGCGCATCTCGTCGCCGCGCCCCGGGCGCTCGACCTTGATGACCTCGGCGCCGGCCTCAGCGAGGATGAGCGTGGCCAGCGGGCCGGGCAGCAGGGTAGAGAAATCCAGCACCAGCAGCCCATCGAGCGGGCCCTTCACCGGCGTCGCCTCGCGGCGACGACGCTGCGCCGCGCCGGCGCGTAGCCCGGCGTGCCGAAGGCCTCGAACAGCGCCGCGCTGGCGGCGTGGTGGTGGTGCAGCCCGCCGCGCAGCAGGCGCTCGACGGGGCCGTCCGGGTAGCCCAGGCCCAGCCTGCAGGTCAGGTCCATGTCGGCCTGCGTCGCCAGGCCTTCGTCCAGGAAGCGCAGGGCGGCGTTGTACTTGGGCCGCAGCAGCCGGTCGAGGATGCGGCCCGGCTGGTCGTCGCAGAGCGCCACCTGCAGCCCCGCCGCCTCCAGCGCCGCGCGGGCGGCTGCCACCGCGGCGGGCGCGCTGCCCTTCTGCGTCACCAGCTCCACCAGGGGCGAGGGCGCGTCGTCGCCGTTACGCCAGCGGGCGATGCCCAGAACGATGCCGCCCTCCTCGCCCGCATGCTCGGCGAGGGATTCATGGCCGAGTTCCACCAGCACGGCGGCGAAGCCGGCGGGGTCGGGCAGCGCCGCGCCGGGCAACACCACGGCGATGCCGGGCTGCGCGCGCAGCAGGTCCAGCGCCGGGTCGCCCGGCGGGAAGGAACGGGAGGTGCTCATGCGCCGTACATCCCCGGCTTGCCGTAGTCGAAGAAGCCGCGGCCGGACTTCCGCCCCAGCCGCCCGGCCGCCACCATGCGCCGCAGCAGGGGCGGCGCCGCGGCGCGCGGATCGAGCGTGACCGGGTAGAAGGCCTCCGACAGCCGCACCTGCGTGTCCAGCCCGATCAGGTCGATCAGCTCCAGCGGGCCCATCTTATAGCCCAGCCCGGCCTTCACCGCGCGGTCCACATCCGCCGGCGCCGCCACGCCGGCCTCCACCAGCCGGATGGCGTCGTTGTTGAAGGGCACCAGCAGTGCGTTGAGGATGAAGCCCGGCTTGTCCTGCGTGCGCACCGGCTGCTGGCCCGCCGCCACCGTCCAGTCCCAGGCGGCCTGGAAGGCGGCGTCCGAGGTGTTCACGCCGGGCGACATCTCGATCAGCTTCATCAGCTGCGCGGGCAGGCAGAAATGCATCCCCACCACCCGGTCCTCCCGCCCGCAGCCCGAGGCGATCTCGGTGATGGACAGCGTGGAGGTGTTGGAGGCGATGATGGCGTGTTCCGCCAGCACCGGGTGCAGCGCGCGCAGCAGCGCCTGCTTCACCGACAATTCCTCGAACACCGCCTCGATCACCAGGTCGCAGCCCGCGAGCCCGTCCAGCGCCACCGTGTCGGTGATGCGGGCCATGGTGGCGTCGCGCGCCTCGGCGCTCATCTTGCCGCGCTCGACGGACTTGCCGAAGAAGCCCGCGGTGTCGCGCAGGGAGCGCTCCAGCGCCGCGGCGCTGAGGTCCTGGCGCGCCACGTCGAAGCCCGCGCGGGCGGCGACGATGGCGATGCCCGCGCCCATGGTGCCGCCGGCACCGCACACGCCCACCGTCTTGATGGCGCGTCCCGCGCCGGGGCGGATCATCGCGCGCGCTCCGCGAAGGCGCGGCCGATCAGGCCGCGATGCACCTGGTTGGTGCCCTCCCAGATCTGGGTGATCTTGGCGTCGCGCATCAGCCGCTCCACGCGGTGATCGCGGCAATAGCCGTAGCCGCCGAACATCTGCACCGCCTCCGTCGTCATCCGCATCGCCAGGTCGGTGGCGCGCAGCTTCAGCATGGAGGCCTCCACGCCGAAATCCCGCTCGCCCGCATCCACCATGGCGGCCACGTGGTCCAGCCAGGCCTCCGCCATCGCCAGCTCCGTCGCCAGGTCGGCCAGGGTGAACTGGTTGCCCTGGAAGTCGATCACCCGCCGGCCGGACTGCTTCCGCTCGTTCATGTAGGCCACCATGTCGGTGAAGGCGGCGCGCGCGATGCCCAGCGCATGCGCCGCCACCGAGGGGCGCGACTTGTTGAGCGAGGCGAGCAGGATCCTCAGGCCCTCGCCAGGCTGGCCCAGCAGGTTCGCGCGCGGCACCCGCATGCCATCGAAGGCGATGGCGGCGGTGGAGGCGGCGCGGTGGCCCATCTTGTCCTCCAGCCGCACCACGCTGAAGCCCGGCGCGCCCTTCTCCATCACCAGCACGGAGATGGCGGCCTTCGGGTCCTCGATGCCGTCCCACTTGCCGAAGAGCAGCGTGAGGTCGGCGACGTCGCCGTTGGAGATGAAGACCTTGCCGCCATCCACCACGATGTCGTCGCCATCGGGCGTGAACTTCGTGCGCATGCCGGTGGCGTCGGAGCCCGCGGTCGGCTCGGTGATGGCCAGCGCGCCCAGGCCGCCCTCGGCGATGCGCGGCAGCAGCCGCGCCTTCTGCTCCGCCGTGCCGAGGTCGATCAGCGGCTTCATGCCGTGGAAGGTCGTGGCGTAGACGATGCCGGTGGAGGCGCAGGCGGCGCTGATCTCCTCCACCACCGCGAGGTAGAGGCGATAGGACATCGGCGCGCCGCCGAATTCCTCCGGCACGAAGAGCCCGTTCAGCCCCAGGGCGTTGATGGCGCGCATGTTCTCCCAGGGGAAGTCGCCGCTGGCGTCCAGCGCCGCGGCGCGGGGCGCGATCTCCCCGGCGCAGAGGCGGCGCACCTGGTCCAGCACCATGCGCTCGTCGTCGGAAAAGGGCCGGCGCGCCGCCAGCCGCTCGAACACGCCCATCAGTGGTTCATCCCCTGCCCGCCATCCATGGTGATCGTCTCGCCGGTGAGGAAGCCGATTCCGGGGTCGAACAGCAGCCCCACCAGCCGCGCCACCTCCTCCGGCGTGCCGGCGCGCCCGGCGGGCACGCGGCGCTTCAGCCAGGACTGCACCTTGGCGTCGGCCAGGAACTCCCGGTTCAGGTCGGTCTCGATGTAGCCGGGCGCGACATTCAGCACGCGGATGCCATCGGCCGCCCATTCGCTGGCCAGCACGCGCGTCATCGCGCCCACCGCCGCCTTGGCCGCGCAGTAGGCCAGGCTGCCCGGCACGCCGAGCGCGCCGAAGAAGGAGCCGATGTTGACGATGGTGCCGCCGCCATTCGCCACCAGCCCCGCATGCGCCTCGCGGCAGGCGATGAAGGCCGCCGTGGCGTCCAGCCGCAGCACCGCCTCCCACTCCGCCGTCGGCAGCTCCGCCGAGGGGCGCGCGGTGTGCGCGCCCGCATTGTTCACCAGTCCCGCCAGCGGCCCCGCCGCGCGGATGGCGGCGGCCAGCGCCGCCTCATCCGTCACGTCGCAGCTGACGCCGCGCCCGGCCGCGCTGGCGCCGGAGCGCGACAGCCCGACCACGGCGAAGCCCCGCGCCTCCAGCTCCCGCGCGATGGCGGCGCCGATCCCGCGCGAGGCGCCGGTGACGAGGACGGTGCCCGCCATCAGCGCCGCACCCGCGGGCACTCGCTCTGCGCCAGCGGGCGGAAGGCGCGCTCGGCGGGGATGGTGGAGACGACCTCCAGCAGGCCCCATTCGCCGCGCACCTGGGCGGGCGGCAGGGCGCGCATCAGGTACATGTCGCGCATCATCCGGCCATCCTCGCGGATGGTGCCGCCGCGGGTCATGAAGTCCTCCACCGGGATGGCGCGCATGCGCTCCATCACCGCGCCGGCCTCGTCGGTGCCGGCGGCGTCCACCGCTTTCAGGTAGTGGCGCACGGCGGAGTAGGTGCCGGCCTGGAACATGGTGGGCGGGCGGCCGTGCCGGGCCTGGAAGCGCGCGGCGAAGGCGCGGGTGTCATCGGTCTGGTCCCAGTAGAAGGCCTCGGTGAAGACCAGGCCCTGCGCGGCCTCGCTGCCCAGGGAGCGGATGTCGGTGATGAGCGCCAGCAGCGCCGCCGGGCGAAGGCCGCGCCGCTGCAGCCCGAACTCGCTGGCCTGCTTCACGATGTTCTGGAAATCAGCCCCCGCCGCGGCGATGCCCAGCACCTGCGCGCGCGAGCCCGCGGCCTGCGCCAGCGCCGAGGCGAAGTCGGTGGAGCCCAGCGGCACCCGCACGCTGCCCAGCACCCGCCCGCCGCGCTCCCGCACCACCGCGGCCGCGTTGGCTTCCAGCGAATGGCCGAAGGCGTAGTCGCTGGTGATGAAGAACCAGTCGCGTCCGCCGGCATCCACCACGGCATTCGCCGTGCCGGCCGCCAGGGCGAAGTTGTCGTAGACCCAGTGCACGCCGGTGGCGGCGCAGGCGCGCCCCGTGAGGTCGGTGGTGCCGACGCTGGTGGCGATGGTGATGCGGTTGCGCTCGGCGCCCAGCGCCTGGATGCCCAGCGCGATGGCCGAGTTGTTGAGGCCGAAGATGGCGTCCACGCGCTCGTTGTCGAACCAGCGCCGCGCCATCGCCACGCCGATGTCGGTGCGGTTCTGCCCGTCGCCGCTCACCAGCTCCACCGGCGCGCCGGCGGCGCGGCCGCCATGGTCCTCGATGGCCATGCGCGCCGCCACCACGTCGCCCGGCCCCTGGATGTCGGCGAAGACGCCGCTCATGTCCGCCAGCACGCCGATGCGCACCGCGCGGTCCGATGGCTGCGCCTGCGCCGCCATGCCGCCGGCCAGCATCCCGGCCATCACCCATTTCCACATCGCTCTGTTCCTCCTCACCGGTCGCGGAATTCCGGCTTCCGCTTCTCCGCGAAGGCGGCCATGCCCTCCTCCGCATCCTCCGTGCGGTAGGCGAGCGTGGACAGCTCGGCCTCCGCCTTCAGCCCCTCGTGCAACGGCAGGTCCTGCGCGCGGGCCACCGCGGCGCGGGCGAAGCCCAGCGCGGGCAGGCCGTAGCCGGTGAACTCGGCGGCGAAGGCGCAGCCGGCCTCCGCCGGGTCGCCCTCGACGATGCGGTTCACCAGGCCCCAGCGCTCGGCCTCCTCGGCGCGCAGGGTGCGGCCTGAGAGGATCATCTCCATCGCCCGCGCCTGCCCAACCACCCGCGGCAGGCGCTGCGTGCCGCCATAGCCGGGGATGAGGCCGAGCTTGATCTCCGGCAGGCCCATGCGCGCCGCCGGCGTGGCCAGGCGGAAGGTGCAGGCCAGCGCGAGCTCCAGCCCGCCGCCGAAGGCGAAGCCGTGGATGACGGCGACGGAGGGCATGGGCAGCGCGTCCAGCCTGGCGAACACCGCCTGGCCCAGTTCCGCGCCGCGCTTCTGCTCCAGGAGCGCGCGCCCGCGCAGCTCGGGGAGGTCGGCGCCGGCGCAGAAGGCGCGCTCGCCGGCGCCGGTGATGACCAGGGCGCGGGCGTCGCTGGCCGCCACCTCGTCGAAGACCTCGCCCAGCCGGCGCAGGATGGCGAAGGACAGGGCGTTCAGCGCCTCCGGCCGGTCCAGCGTCACCAGGGCCACGGCGCCGCGGCGTTCCAGGCGGGGCATCATGCCGCGCCCTCCTTCTGCTCGGCGCGGATGGGTTCGGGCGCCAGCTCGCCGCGCGCCACCATCGCCGCCAGCTCGCGCTTCAGCACCTTGCCCGAGGCGGTGAGCGGGAAGCCGTCCAGCCGCAGGAAGCGCTCGGGCATGTCGAAGCGGCTCAGCCCCTCGGCGGCCAGGTGGGCCAGCAGCGCGGCGGGCTCGGCCTCGCCGATGATGGCGAGGCAGACGCGCTCGCCCAGGCGCTCGTCGGGCACGGCGAAGGCGGCGGCGCGGGCCACCTGGGGGTGGCGCAGCGCCAGCGCCTCGACCTTCGCCGGGTGGATGTTGTGCCCGCCGCGGATCACCAGGTCCTTCGAGCGGCCGGCGATGGAGAGGTTGCCTTGCGCGTCCAGCACGCCCAGGTCGCCGGACATGAACCAGCCGCCGCGGTTGAAGCTCGCCGCCGTCGCCTCCTGGTTGCCCAGGTAGCCCAGCATCAGCGCCGCGCCGCGCCCGCCGATCTCGCCCACCTCGCCGGGCGGCAGCGGGCGGTCGCGGTCGGCGGGGTCGAAGATGGCGACCTCGTAGGCGCGTCCGCCGCGGCCGCAGGTGGCGAGGATGACGTCCGTGGCGTCGTGCGGGTGGGTGTACTGGTGGGAGGAGTTCTCCGTCATGCCGTAGACGTTCTGCGGCTTCACGCCGCGGCGCACGAACTCCTCCGCCACCGCGGGCGGGATGGGGCTGCCGGCCATGTAGAAGGTGCGCGTGGCGCCGAGGTCCAGGCCGCGCGCGCGGGCCTCGGCCTGGATGTCCATGGCGTGGGTCGGCACGCCCAGCACGTAGGTGGCCCCCGTCTCGCGCAGCCAGTCCAGCCGGGTGCGGCCCTGCGGCGCGTCGTCCAGCACCAGGGTGCAGCCGGCCACCAGCCACTGCGCCACCGCCACCCAGGCGATGTGGTGCGACACCGGCGAGAGCGTCAGCAGCACCGTGTGCGGGCCGTGGTTCCAGTCGCGCACCAGGTCGCGCGCATTGGCCAGCAGCGTGTTGTCGCTGTGCATCACGCATTTCGGCGCGCCGGTGGTGCCGGAGGTGAAGGCGAGGTAGCCCACCCCGTCGGCGTCGCCCTCCTCCAGCGGCGGGCCTTCGGCGGGGCGGGGAAAGGTGGCCGGCGTCCAGACCGCGCGCAGCCCCGGCACGCCGCCGAAGCGCGCCACCGGGTCGCCCACCGCATCCGCCCCCCAGCCGGGCGCCGTGACCAGCAGCTTCGCCTCCAGCACGCCCAGCAGGCCGGCGACCTCCGCCCCCGTGTAGGTGCGGTGCAGCGAGGGGTTGCAGGCCAGCCCCTGGCGCGAGCACGCGAGGAAGGCCACCACCGCCTCCGCCATGTTGGGCATCCAGAGCGAGACGCGGTCGCCGCGCGCCAGCCCCAGCTTCGCCATCGCCGCCGCCGTGCCCTCCACCCAGTCCAGCAGGGCGCGCCAGGACAGGGCGCGGGTGCCGTCGCGCAGGGCCAGCGTGCCGGGATGCGCCATGGCCATGGCGCGCAGCCGGTCGAACAGCGTCTCGCTGCGCCACAGCCCGGCGGCGCCGTAGGCGCGGGCCGAGGCCGGGTGGTGCAGGGTGAGGAAGGGCGCGTGGCGCATCAATGGCCGAACTTCGTCGCGTCGGGCACGCGCTTGGCGCCGAAGGCCTCGCGCAGTTCCTGGCTTTCCTCGCTCTCCAGGTAGGAGCGCAGCAGCAGGTCATGCGCCATGCGCGACAGCCCCGCCACGCCGCCGGAGCGCGCGTGGAACGCCGCCTTCACCGAGGCGAGCGCGAAGGCGCCGCGCTGGGCGATCTCGTTCGCCCATTGCATCGTCGCCGCGCGCAGCTGGTCGTCCGGCACCACCTTGTTGATGAGGCCCATCGCCATGGCGTCGCGCGCGGGGATCTTGGGGTTGTGGAACCAGATCTCCTTGGCGCGCTTCTTGCCGACCAGGTCCTCCAGGTACCAGGTGCCGTAGCCGGCGTCGAAGGAGCCCATCATCGGCCCCACCTGGCGGAAGGTGGCGGATTCCTTGGCGATGGTGACGTCGCACACCATCTGCAGCACGTTGCCGCCGCCCACCGCGAAGCCGTTGACGCTGGCGATCACCGGCTTCTGGCACTTCTCGATCGCCTCATACATCTCCAGCGTCGGCAGGGTGCCGGCGTAGAGGGTGGTCTTCTCCATCCCCTCCTTGCGTCCGCCGATGCAGAAGAAGCGGTCGCCCGCGCCGGTCAGCACCAGCACGCGGGTGCGGGTCTCGCGCCGCGCCGCCTCGATGCAGTCGCGCAGCTCGTGGCAGGTGGCGGCGGTGAACATGTTGCCGTCCTCGGGGCGGTTCAGCGTGATGACGCCGACCGGGCCTTCCTCGGCGTAGGTGATGGTGGTGAAGGTCACGCGCGTTCTCCAAGCCAGTCGTGCAGGATCTCGTCGGTGTGCTCGCCCAGGCGCGGCGGCGGGCGGCGCGGCACGCAGGGCGCGCCGTCCAGGCCGATGCCCAGCCCCACCTGCGGCACGCGCCGCCCCTCGGCCTCCAGCGTGAAGAACAGGCCGCGGGCGTGCAGCGCCGGATCCATCGCCACCTCGTCCACCCGGTTGATCGGGCCGGCGGGCACGCGGGCGGCGGCCAGCACCTCCAGCCAATGCGCGCGCGGGCGGGTGCGCAGGATGGCCGCGATCTCCGCCACGATGGCGGGGCGGTCGGCGTGGCGCTGGGCGTTGGTGGCGTGGCGCGGCTCGCGGGCGTTGCCGGGCAGGCCCAGCGCGGCCCAGAAGCGCGCCCAGATGGCGTCGTTGCCCAGGCCCAGCGTCATCGGCGCATCCGCCGTCTCGAAGGCCTGGTAGACGGCGATGACGCTGTCCGTGCCGCCCGAGCGGCGGAACACCTGCCCCGAGCCCAGGTGTGGCACGATGCGGCAGGCCAGGAAGCGCGTCATGCTCTCGACCAGCGAGATGTCGAGCGCGGCACCCCGCCCGGTGCGCTGCCGGCGGAACAGCGCGGCGATGGCGGCCATGGCGGCGTCCTGCCCGGCCAGCAGGTCGGCCGCCGGGGCGCCCACCTTCTGCGGCGGGCCGTCCGGCAGGCCGGTGAGGTCCATCACGCCCGAATGCCCCTCGGCGATCAGGTCGTAGCAGGTCTGGTCCGCGCGCTCGCCGTGCTGGCCGAAGCCGGTGATGGCGACGTGGACCAGCGCGGGGTTCAGCGCGTGGCAGGCGGCGGCGTCCAGCCCCAGCTTGCGCAGCACCCGCGGCGGCTGGGAAACCAGCATGACGTCGGCCGCGGCGATCAGGCGGCGCAGCGTCTCCCCGCCCGCGGGGGTCGCGGTGTCCAGCGCGATGGCGCGCTTGTTGCGGTTCACCGCGGCGAACCACAGGGATTCGCCATGCAGGAAGGGCGGGCCCCAGGCGCGGCAGTCATCCGGCGCGTCCGGGCGCTCCAGCTTCGCCACGTCCGCGCCCAGGTCGCCCAGCAGCATGGCGGCGTAGGGGCCGGAGACGCTGCCCGTCAGGTCCAGCACGCGCACGCCATCCAGCAGGTCGAAGCCCGCCCCGGCCAGCAGCGTGGGCAGCGCGTCCATCGGCAGGGTCTGCGGGCCAAGGTCCATGGGTGTCCTCCGGCCCGGTGCTGTGCAGGAAGCGTGCCAGCGCTACACCGCCCGCACCCAGCCGCCATCCACGTCCCACAGCGCGCCCTGCACGTAGGAGGCGCGGCGGCCGCACAGGAAGGCCACCACCTCGGCGATCTCCCCGGCCTCGGCGAAGCGGGCCACGCCGGTCTCGGCGGCCAGCAGGCGGCGGGCCTCGGCCTCGTCGCAGCCGGCCTCGCGCATCTTGCTCCGGATGCGCCCGGCCAGGCGGTCGGTCGCCACGCTGCCGGGGTTGACCAGGTTCACCCGCACGCCCTCGCGCACGCCGCGGTCGGCCAGGGCCTTGGTCAGGTTCATCAGCGCGGCGTTGACGCTGCCGCCGATGGTGAATTCCGCGCTGGCCACCCGGCCGCCGACGCCGCCGATGTTCACCACCGCGCCGTGGCCGGACTGCACCAGCAGCGGCCAGGCGGCGCGGGTGCAGCGCACAGCGCCGAGGAACTTGAGGCCGAAGCCGTCGGCCCAGGCGGCCTCGTCCAGCGCCAGGAAATCGCCGCGCCTGGTGGCGCCGGCGTTGTTCACCAGGATGTCCAGGCCGCCCAGCGCGGCGGCGGCGGCCCGCACCGCCGCCTCCGGCCCCTCGGGCACCGACAGGTCGGCGGCGATGGGGGTGATGCCCTCTCCCTCCAGCCCCGCCACGTCGCGCGCCGCGCCGGCCACGCGGGCACCGGCCCGGGCCAGGTGGCGCGCGATGGCGCGGCCGATGCCCTTGCTCGCCCCGGTCACCAGGGCGCGGCGGCCCGTCAACCCGTCATCCATCCTCAATCACTCCCCAAGGTCGCTTCGCCTGATCCAAGCGCCGTTCCAAGCGCCGTTCCAAGCGCCGTGCCACGCCATCCTGCCCCGCCCGGTGTTGCACCGGGAGACACTTGGCCCGCATGCTGTCCCCAGGGAGAGACACATGCCAGGGACACCGCGGCCGCACGGCATCGCCGTCTTCGACGCCCAGGGGCGGCTGGCCTTCGCCGCCGGCACGGCGGATGAGGTGCGGCTGCGCGCCATCCTGGCCGATCCCGAATGGCGCGCCGGCCTGCGCGCCCGCCGGCTGCAGCCGCTGGAGCCGCAGCGCGACCGCCGCCTGCTGGCCCTGCTGGTGCCGCTGGCCACCGGCGAGGCCGTGCTGCTGCAGGACCCGCCGGGCGACGTGCTGCTGGGCTTCGTCGCCTCCGTGGACTTCGCCTGGGACGTGTTCCACCACTTGGTGAGCGACAAGCACGACGCGATGACCGTGGTGGACGCCCAGGCGCGCGTCGCCTGGCTGTCGCCGGTGCACGAGGCCTTCTTCGGCCTGGCGCCGGGCGCGGCCGCCGGCCGCCCGGTGACGGAGGTGATCGAGAACACCAGGCTGCCCCGCGTGCTGGGGACCGGCAAGGCCGAGGCCGGCGAGATCCAGCGCATGAGGGGCAAGGAGCGCGTGGTCTCGCGCGTGCCGATCCGCCGCGGCGGCGCGGTGGTGGGCGCCATCGGCCGGGTGATGTTCGCCGGCCCCGCGCAGGTGGAGGCGCTGTCGCGCCGGGTGAACGCGCTGGAGCGCGAGGTCGCCTTCTACCGGCAGGAGGCGGCGGCGCTGCGCGGCCGCGCCCTGGCCGCGCCCGCCATCATCGGCGAGGGCGCGGCGGTGTCCCGCCTGCGCGCGCGCATCGCCCGCGTGGCGCCGCTGGACGTCCCCGTGCTGATCCAGGGCGAGAGCGGCACCGGCAAGGAGCTGGTGGCCCGCGCCCTGCACGGCGAGGGCCCGCGCCGCGCCGGGCCGCTGGTGACGGTGAACGCCGCCGCCCTGCCGGCCACCCTGGTGGAGAGCGAGCTGTTCGGCTACGCGCCCGGCTCCTTCACCGGCGCCGAGCGCAAGGGCCGCAAGGGCCGCTTCGAGCAGGCCGATGGCGGCACCCTGTTCCTGGACGAGATCGGCGAGATGCCGCCCGACACCCAGGCCAAGCTGCTGCGCGTGCTGCAGGAGCGCGTGGTGGAGCCGGTGGGCGGCGACCGGCCGGTGCCGGTGGATTTCCGCCTCATCGCCGCCACCAACCGCGACCTGAAGGCGATGGTGGATGCCGGCACCTTCCGCCTGGACCTGTTCTACCGCCTGTCCACCGTGACGCTGGAGGTGCCGCGCCTGGCCGACCGGCGCGACGACATCGCCCCCCTGTGCCGCCACTTCCTGCACGAGCTGGGCGAGCTGCACGGCCGCCCCGCCCTGGCGCTGGAACCCGAGGCCGCCGATTGGCTGGCCGCGCAGCCCTGGCCCGGCAACGTCCGCCAGCTGCGCCAGGCGCTGGAGCGCGCGGTGATCTTCGCCGAAGGCCCGGTGCTGCGCCGCGCCGACCTGCTGGACGCCGCCCCCGCCGACGCCCCGCCCGCCGCGCCGCCGCCGCCCGTGGCCGCCGCCCCCCGGCTGGGCGAGGCGACGGCGCGGCTGGAGGAGGCGATGATTCGCGACGCCATCGCCCGCGCCGGCGGCAACAAGAAGGCGGCGGCGGCGCTGCTGGGCATCTCGCGCTCGCACCTCTACCGCCGGCTGGAGGCGATGGAGGGCTGAGCCCTGGCACGGCGCTTGCTGCCGCACGGGCAACGAACCGGAGGTCCCGCCCATGCCCGCGCGCCGCGCCCTGCTCCTCTCCGCCGCCCTGCTGCCCGCCGCGGCCCGCGCCCAGGCGGCCTGGCCCGCGCGCGGCCTGCGCATCATCCTGCCCACCCCGCCGGGCGGCGCCTTCGACACCACGGCGCGCCTGCTGCAGGAACCGCTGGCGCGGCTGCTCGGCCAGCCGGTGGTGGTGGAGAACCGGGCCGGCGGTGCCGGGGTGCCGGCCATGCAGGCGGTGCTGCAATCCGGCGACGGGCACACGGTGGGGCTCGTCGGCTCCTCGCACGCCGCCAACGCCGCGCTGGTGCCGAACCTGCCCTTCGACCCCGTCGAGGGCATCCGCCCCGTCGCGCTGCTGGCGCGCTGGCCCAACGTCATCGCCTGCCATCCTTCGCAACCGTGGCGGAACCTGGCGGAGCTGGCGGCGGCGGCGCGGGCGCGGCCGGGCAGCATCTCCTGGGCCTCGGCGGGCATCGGGCTGTCGCAGCACCTGGCGGGCGAGCTGTTCCGCATCCGCGCAGGCATCGAGCTGCCGCACGTGCCCTATCGCGGCGCCGGCCCGGCGCTGAGCGACGCCATGGCCGGGCACGTGCCGCTGGTGGTCAGCGCCATCGCCTCCGCTGCGCCGCCGGTGCGCGCGGGGCGGCTGCGGGCGCTGGCGGTCACCGGCCCCGTGCGCTCCGCCGCGCTGCCCGAGGTGCCAACGGTGGCCGAGCAGGGCTTCCCCGGCTTCGACGTGGGCGAATGGATCGGCATCGCCGGCCCGCGCGACATGCCCGCCGCCCATGCCGAGGCGCTGGGCCGCGCCCTGGCCGCGGCGATTGCCGAGCCGGACGTGCAGCGCCGCTTGGTGGAATCCGGCATCGAGACCCTGGCGCAGGACGGCGCGGCCTTCGGCGCCTTCCTGCGCGCGCAGGTGGAGGTGCTGGGCGGCATCATCCGCACCGCCGGCATCCGCGCCGAATGAGCGCGGAGGCGCGGCTGGCCGGAACCCTGGCGGCGGCGCGGTGGGACGACCTGCCGGAGGCGCCGCGGCGCGCCGCGCGGCGGATGGCGCTGAACATCGCCGCCTGCGCCATCGGCGGCGCCACCGACCCGGACGTGGCGCGCTTCGCCGCCGTGCTCGGCCGCTCGCCGGGGGAGTGCGCCTACCTCAACGCCCTGGCCGCCAACATCCTGGATTTCGATGACCAGCACCTGCCGACGGTGATGCACCCCGGCTCCGTGGTGGTGCCAGCGGCCGCGGTTGCGGCGGAGTTGGCGGGGGCGGGGGGCCAGGACCTGCTGGCCGCCCTGGCCTGCGGGACGGAGGCGGCGCTGCGCGTGGCGCTGGCGGTGTCGCCCGGGCACTACGCCGCCGGATTTCACATCACCGCCACCTGCGGCGTGTTCGGCGCGGCGGTGGCGGCGGGGCGGCTGCTGGGGCTGGATGGCGCGCGGATGCTGGACGCGCTGGGCCACGCCGCCTGCCAGTCCGCCGGGCTGGTGGCGGGGCTGGGGGCGGCCTCCAAGGGGGCCGGGGTGGGCGCGGCGGCGCGGGCGGGGCTGGAGGCGGCGCTGCTGGCCCGCGCCGGGCTGCGCGGCCCGGCGGCGCCGCTGACCGGCGCCTTCGGCTTCCTGGCGGTGCAGCCCGCCGCCACCCATCCGGCGGCGCTGACGGAGGGGCTGGGCGAGGATTGGGACTGCGTGCGCAACCTGCCCAAGCCCTTTCCGGTGGGCGTGGTGCTGCACCCGGTGGTGGACGCCGCCCTGGCCCTGCGCGCCGCGGGCTGGGCGGCGGAGGCCATCGCCGGGGCGGTGCTGCACGGCCCCGCGCTGCTGCGCCAGCGCGCCGACCGCCCGGCACCGCGCGACGCGCGCGAGGCGACGGTGTCCGCCCAGCACGTCTTCGCCGCCGCCTTCCTGCGCGGCCGGCTGACGCCCGCGGAACTCTCCCCGGCGGCGCTGGCCGACCCCGCCATCCGCGGCTTGGCGGCGCGGGTGTCGGTCGCGGTGGACCAGGCGGTGCCGCAGGGCGGCGTGCGGCTGGCGGCGCGCCGGGCGGATGGCGTGGCGCACGAGGCCATGGTGCCGGTCGGCACCGGGCTGCCGGGGCGTGAGATGGACGACGCCCTGCTGGCGGCCAAGGCCCACAGCCTCCTGGCTTCCGGCGCCCCGCCGCAGGATGGCGCGGCGCTGGCCGCCCTGGCCGCGGCGCTGGAAGCTGGCGCGCCAGCCATGGCCTTCGCCGCCGCCTTGCCCTTCCGCCGGATGACGGGGTGAGGCAGCGGGCCAGGCCGGCCCGGATGCCCTCACCCCGGCGTCATCAGCAGGCTCACATGCGCCGCCACCACGCGCCATCCCGTGCCGGGCACGCGCAGCCAGGTCTGGCTCTGCCGGCCGGTGCGGTCGCTGCCCTTGCGCTGGAAGGTGGTGTTGCAGGTGGCGAAGTCCTGCCCGTAGGTGGTGATGACGGTGCGCAGCAGGGTGCGCTCCAGCCCCTGGCCCGGGCGGCCGGCGCGGAAGGCCCTGATCTCGTCGGAGCCGTGCAGGTTCTCCGTCACGCCGTAGCGCAGCGTGTGCGGGCTGTCCCAGAACAGCTCGTCCAGCACGGCGACGTCGTTGCCCACCAGCGCGGCCTCGTAGCGCTGGAAGGCGGCCGTGACCTCGGCCACCACCTCGGGGATGTTGATGTGCATGTGGTTCAGCTCCGGACCGGGGGTGAGGCGGCGACGCCCGAGCGCTCCAGCGCGGCGGCGACGCGGAACAGCGTGGCTTCCTGCCACGGTGCGGCGACCAGCTGCACGCCGATGGGCAGCCCGCCCGGCGGCGCCGCCAGCGGCACCACCAGCGCGGGCAGGCCGACGCAGGAGATGGGCTGGGTGAAGACGCCCAGGTTCGGCCGCACCGGGATGCGCTGCCCGTCCACCTCCACCATCTCCTGCCCGATGGCCGGCGCGGCATAGGGGGTGGCGGGGGCGATGATGACGTCGGCGTCGTCGAAGGCGCGCAGGGCGGCGGCGCGCCAGGCGGCGCGCACGCGCTGGGCCTGCTGCACCCAGTGCGCCGGCAGCAGGGCGCCGGCCAGGAAGCGGTCGCGCGTCATCGGGTCGAAATCGTCGGGGCGGGTGCGCAGGTCGGGCAGGTGCAGGTTGCCGCCTTCGGCCATCGTCACCAGGAAGGCGGCGGCGCGGCCCTCGGCGGCCAGCGGCAGCTCCGCCGTGGCCGTGGCGCCCAGGGCGCGGGCCACCGCCTCCACCGCCCCGAAGCATTCCGGGTGGCCGTTGCGGGCGAAGTGGCCGCCCGCCACGGCGAAGCGCAGCCCCTGCGTGCCGGCGTCCAGCAGCTGCGAGACGGGCTCGGGCGCGCGCCATTGCTGGGCGTGGTCCTCAGCGTCCTCGCCCTGCAGCGCGTCGTAGGCGAGGGCGAGGTCCGCCACGTCCCGCGCGAAGGGGCCGAGGTGGTCGAAGGAGGCGGCGAACAGGAAGGAGCCGGTGCGCGACAGCCGCCCATAGGTGGGCTTCAGGCCGAAGATGCCGCACAGCGAGGCCGGCACCCGGATGGACCCGTTGGTGTCCGAGCCGAGGGAGAGCGCCACCATCCCCGCCGCCACCGCCGCCGCCGAGCCGCCGGAGGAGCCGCCGGCCATGCGCGCGGTGTCGTGCGGGTTGCGGGTGGGGCCGTGATGGCTGTTCTCCGTGGTGAAGCCGTAGGCGTATTCGTCCATGTTCAGCGCGCCCAGGCACACCGCGCCCGCCGCGCGCAGGCGCCGCACCAGGAAGGCGTCGCGCGTGGCCGCCGGGCGGCCGCGCTGGATGGCGGAGCCGGCGAGGGTGGTGATGCCCTCCAGGTCGAACAGGTTCTTCACGGCATAGGGCACGCCGGCCAGCGGGCCGGGGTCCCGCCCGGCCGCCAGGGCGGCGTCCACCGCCGCGGCCTCGGCGCGGGCACGCACGGCCGTCACCTCGGTGAAGGCGTTGATGGCGCCGTCGCGGGCGGCGATGGCCTCCAGCGCCGCCTCGGTGGCGGCGGCGGCGGTGGTGGTGCCGGCGCGGATGGCCGCGGCGGTGGCGGCGGCGCCGCTCACGGCCGGCCCGCCACGAAGACGGGCGCCGCCTCGTCCGCCGGCGTCAGCGGCACGGATTCGACGATGGCGGCCATGCGCGCGGCCAGGCCGATGTTGAAGGCCACGCCGGGCAGGTGGCGGGCGTCCAGCGGCAGCCGCACCGCGGCAGCGGCGGCCTGGGCGAAGGCCTTGGGGTCGAAGTCGGGCGTCATGGCGTTCCTGTGGTGAGCGGGAAGTGGCAGGCGACGCGGCGGCCGCCGGGAAGCTGGTGGACCGGCGGCGCCTGCCGGGCGCAGACCGCCTGTCCAACCGGGCAGCGGCCGTGGAAGCGGCAGGCATCGGGGTCGGGGTCGATGGGCGAGCGCGGCTCGCCCTCCAGCCGCACCGGCGCGCCGGTGACGGCGCCGACCAGGGCGCGGGTGTAGGGGTGGGCGGGCGCGGTGAACAGCGCCTCGGCCGGGCCTTCCTCCACCACCCGGCCCAGGTACATCACCAGCACGCGGTCGCAGAGCAGGCGCACCACGTTCAGGTCGTGGCTGACGAAGATGAAGGCCGCGCCGGTGCGCGCCTGCAACGCCTTCAGCAGCCCCAGGATGACCACCTGCACCGAGACGTCGAGCGCGCTGGTCGGCTCGTCCAGCACCAGCAGCGCCGGCTCGGTGGCCACCGCGCGGGCGATGCCGACGCGCGCCTTCTGCCCGCCGGACAGCTGGTGCGGGAAGCGCCCCAGCAGTTCCGCCGGCAACCCGCACAGGGCGGCGGTGCGTACCACACGCTCATGCAGGGCGCCGCCGCGCAGGGGGGAAAGGCGGCGCAGCGGGCGGGCGATGGCCTCGAAGGCGGTGTGGCGCGGGTTGATGGAGCCTTCGGCGTCCTGGAACACCATCTGGATGGACGCCCGCGCCGGGCTGGCGCCGAAGCGCGCCGCCGGCACCGCGCCGATGGACTCGCCGCGCAGGCGGATGCCGCCCTCGGAAGGGTCCAGCAGGCGCGCCAGCAGCCGCGCCAGGGTGGACTTGCCGCAGCCGGATTCGCCCACCAGCCCCAGGGTCGCGCCTGCTTCCAGCGTGAAGGACACGTCCTCCACCGCGTGCAGCTGGGCGGGCGCGCGGCGGGACAGCCAGCCCCCGCCGCCGATGGGAAAGCGCTTGTGCAGCGCCTCGACCTCCAGCAGCGGCGTCACAGCGGGTGCCGGCAGGCGGCCATGCGCCCGTCCTCCAGCGCCGGGCGTGGCAGCGGCGCCACGGCGCAGTCGGGTGCCGCGCGGTCGCAGCGGGCGCTGAAGCGGCAGGGTGGCAGGTCGGCGCGCCGCAGGTCGGGGAGGCCGCCGGGAATGGCCTGCAGCTCGGCCAGCGCCCGGCCGGGGCGCGGCGTCGCGGCGAGCAGGCGCGCCGCGTAGGGGTGGCGAGGCGCGGCGAACAGCGCTGCGGTCGGCGCGTCCTCCACCACGTGGCCGGCGTGCATGACGGCGATGCGGTCGCAGTGCTCGCTGGCTAGGCCGAGGTCGTGGGTGATGAGCAGGGTGGCCATGCCGCGCGCCTTCGCCAGCCCCAGCACCAGCTCCATGATGACCGCCTGCGTGGTGACGTCGAGGCCGGTGGTCGGCTCGTCGGCAATCAGCAGCGCCGGGCGGCAGGCCAGCGCCAGCGCGATGCCCACGCGCTGGCACATGCCGCCCGACAGCTCGAACGGGTAGGCGCGGGCGCGGCGGGCGGGGTCGGGAATGCCGACCTCGGCCAGCAGCTCCACGGCACGGGCGGGGGCGCGGGCGCGGGTGGCGCCGCCGTGGCGCACCAGCACGTCGGCGATCTGCGCGCCCACCCGGCGGATGGGGTTCAGGCTGGCGCGCGGGTTCTGGAAGATCATGGAGACTTCCCGCCCGCGCAGCCCGGCCATCTCGCGCTCCGGCAGGGACAGCAGGTCCAGCCCCTCGAAGAGGATGCGCCCGGCGGTGACGCGCGCCGCCGCGTCCAGCAGGCGCATCACCGCGTAGGCGGTGACGGACTTGCCCGAGCCGCTCTCGCCCACCACGCCCAGGCACTCGCCGCGCGCCACGCGCAGCGACACGTCCTCCAGCGCGTGCACCGTGCCGGCGCGGGTGCGGAACTCCACCGAAAGGCCGGCGATGTCGAGGACGGGGATGCTCACCTGCGCTTCCTCGGATCCACGATGTCGCGCAGGCCGTCGCCCAGCAGGTTGAAGGTGAAGACCGCCAGCATCAGCGCCAGCCCGGGGAACAGCGCGATCCACCACTCCCCGGAGACGATGTAGGAGGCGCCCTCGGCCACCATGATGCCCCATTCGGGCGTGGGCGGGCGCACGCCGAGGCCGATGAAGGACAGCCCGGCGCAGTTGAGGATCGCGTAGCCCAGCGACAGCGAGGCCTGCACCATCATGATGGGCAGCAGGTTGGGCAGGATTTCCGTCAGCAGGATGCGCGGGCCCGATGAGCCGGACAGGCGCGCCGCCTCCACCCACCCGGCCTCGCGCCGCGTGCCGGCCTCGGTGCGGGCGATGCGGACGTAGAGCGGGAAGTTCACCACGGCGGTGGCGATGACGATGTTCATCACGGTGTTGCCCAGCGCGGCGACGATGCCCATGGCCAGCACGAACAGCGGGAAGGCCATCACCGTGTCGGCCAGGCGGCCCACCACGCGGTCCACCCAGCCGCCGAAGAAGCCGGCCGCCGCGCCGGTGAGCGTGCCCAGCACGAAGACGATGCCCACCGCGGCGAAGGCCATGCCCAGGTCCAGCCGCGTGGCGGCGACGACGCGCGAGAAGACATCGCGCCCAACCGCGTCCGTGCCGAACCAGTGGCGGGCCGAGGGCGCCTGCAAGGCCGGGCCGGCGGCCGCCACGGGGTCGAAGGGCACCAGCGCCGGGCCCAGCAGCGCCGCCAGCGCCAGCAGCAGGAACAGCCCGAAGGCCATGGCGGTGACGGGATTGCCCCCCACCACCTGGCGCGCATGCAGGACGGCGGCGCTCACGCTCTCACCTGCATCCGGGGGTCCACCACGCGGTAGAGGAGGTCTATCCCCAGGTTGAGCAGCACGTAGATCAGGCCCATCACCAGCACGAAGCCCTGCACGGGGGCGTAGTCGCCGGCGATCAGCGCCTCCACCGCGTAGGAGCCGATGCCGGGCCAGGCGAAGACCTTCTCCACCAGCACGTTGGCGCCCAGCAGGAAGGAGAACACCATGCCCAGCGTGGTCAGCACCGGCAGCAGCCCGTTGCGGAGCGCATAGGCCAGCACGATGCGGCGGCGCGACAGGCCGTGGGCGCGGGCGGCGCGGACGAAGTCGCTGCCCATCACCGCCAGCATGGAGCCGCGGGTGATGCGCGCGATGGGCGCGATGGCGAAGACGCCCAGCGCCAGGGCCGGCAGCACCGCCTGCGCGGCGGCCGAGCGGAACGCCTCCGCATCGCCGGCCAGCAGCGTGTCCAGCAGGAAGAAGCCGGTGCGGAAGGGCGGCGGCGAGGCGAAGGCGTCCAGCCGCCCCAGCGGCGCCGGCGCCCAGCCCAGCAGGTAGTAGAAGACGTAGATGAGCAGCAGCCCGGTGAAGAAGGCGGGCAGGCAGACGCCCAGCGTGGCAACCACGCGGCAGGCGTTGTCCAGCCAGCCATTGGGCTTCAGCGCCGCCAGGACGCCCAGCGTGATGCCGCCGCCGGCCGCCAGCAGCAGCCCCAGCAGGGCGAGTTCCGCCGAGGCCGGCAGGCGGGCCAGGATGTCGCTCACCACCGGCTGCCCGGTGGTGAGCGAGGTGCCGAGGTCGCCGCGCGACAGGTCGCGCAGGTAGAGCAGGAACTGCTCCGGCAGCGGCCGGTCGAGGCCGAGCGCGGCGCGCACCTGCTCCACCGCTTGCTGGGTCGCGGCGGGGCCGGCGAAGTAGGCGGCCGGGTCTCCGGGCAGGGCGCGCGTCAGCACGAAGGTGACCACCACCACCCCGGCCAGGGTTGGCAGGGCGGCGAGCAGCCGCCGCCCGATGACGGCCAGCATCACGCCCCCTTGGACAGCGTGCGGTAGTCCAGCTGGCGGTGGAACCAGTAGCGGTAGCCGCTGATGGAGTTCTGCATCGCCACGTTCTGCCAGGGCTGGAAGAGCGGGGCGCGCGGCGCGTCCTGCCAGGCCAGCCCGACGAAGCCGCGCACCGCCTCCTCGTAGGCGGCGCGGTCCTCCTCGAAGCGGGCGCGCTCGATGAGGGCGTCCATCGCCGGGCTGCGGTAGCCGCTGGTGTTGAAGACGGCGTTCTGCCCGTGATAGGCCCAGAAAAAGAAGTAGTCCGGCACGTTCAGCCAGCCGCCGAAGCCGTTGAGGAACAGCGGCATCTCCTTCTTCAGCAGCTCCGCCCGCCAGTTGGCGCCGGGCACCTTGTTGATGCCGGCGCGGATGCCGATGCGCGCCAGGTTCTCGGCGATGGCCAGCGCCGCGGGCTCGTTCACCGTGGCGCCGCCCAGGTCGAAGGACAGCGTGGTGTCGAAGCCGTTGGCGTGGCCGGCCTCGGCCAGCAGGGCGCGGGCGCGCTCCAGGTCGGTGCGGAAGGGCGAAGGCTGGGGCCATTCAGCGGAGGCCGGCTGGGCGGGGCCGCCGAACATCGGCGTGCCCTGGCCGTGCATCGCCTGCTCCATGATGCGCTCGTAGGGGATGGCGAAGGCCACGGCACGCCGCACGCGCGCGTCGGCGAAGGGGCCGCGCACCGCATTCATGCCGAGGTAGCTCAACGCGTTCTCCACCGGGGTGGACACGATCTTCAGACGACGGGATTCCCGCAGCTCCATGAAGTCCTTCGGCGGCAGGTCGAAGGACAGGTCGGCGTCGCCGCGCTCCAGCAACGCGCGGCGGTTGCCGGCCTGGGGCACGATGCGCCAGATGACGCGCGCCAGCGCCGGGCGCGGGCCGGCGGCCCAGGCGTCGTTGCGCGCGAAGACCATCTCCTGCCCCGGCACCCAGCGTTCCAGCCGGAAGGCGCCGGAGCCGGCGGGGTTGGAACGCAGCCAGGCCATGGCCCAGGGGTCGGCCTCGGTGGCGTGGCGCCGCGCCAAGCCGCTGTTGATGATGACGGGCACCGGCACCGCGAGGTCGGGCATGGTGAGCTTGTCGCGGCGCAGGAAGTCCACGCGGAAGGTGTGGTCGTCCACCACCACGAACTGCTCGCGCCGCTCCAGGCTGCCGGCGTTCATCTGGAAGGTGGGGAAGCCGCCGACCGTGACCGCGCGATCGAAGCTCCACTTCACGTCATGGGCGGTGACGGGGCTGCCGTCGTGGAATCGGGCGTCGCGGCGCAGGCGGAAGGTGACGGACATGGGCCGCAGGTCCCAGTCCTCCGCCAGCTCGGGGCGCAGGGCGTCGTAGTCGTAGCTCTCATTGCCCTGGGCGTCGGTCTTGCTGCCGAAGGTCATCAGCCGGTCATACAGGTTCCAGCTCGCCTCATAGGCCGGGCGGTTGGCGCCGACGCCGTGGATGTCCGTGCTGTTGGGCGGGTTCTCGCTGACGATCAGCAGCGTTTCGCGCCGACCCTGGGCGGCGGCCGTGCGGATGCCGGGTGCGACGAGGCCACCGGGCGTCGCGAGGGCGAGCGTGAGGGCGGAGCGGCGGGGCAGGAGCAAGGGCGTCGTCCGTTTCTCGGCAAGATGGCCAAGTCGTGACATACAGGAAACATTTTGCGCGGTGTGGAGGCTTGTACGGCAATTTCCGCGCCACCATCCGGCCTTTGCCCAAGCCGTGGGCAGATGAGGTCCGAAAAAGGTGACACGATAGGCAGGAGAAGGCCAATGAGCCTGGCCCGCGGTCGGCTGTCGAGGCGCCCGGGGTGCGGCGGCTGGCGGCCTTCCGCACCAAGCTTGCCGCGGCGGATGTGCCGGGTCGCTCTGGCGCGGGTCGCTGGCTGCGCGCCGCCTCCCCCGCCGCGCGCCGGCCGCTGCTGGCCACGGGTGGGCGGGCGCTGCTGCTGCAGCCCGGCGACCAGGGACGGCACGTGCGGGCCGACGAAGTCGCTCCCTGCTGCCGAAAGTGATGGTGCAGGCGGACGGGCGGGCGGTGGAGGCTGTGCCCAAGCTGCTGGGCGTGCCGCCGCCGCGCGGCACGACGACGCCGCTTAGCCTGCCGCCGTGGCCCGCCGAATGATGGACTGCCCGGCGCCGCGTCCTTGCCCGCGATCCTGGCGACGGCACCGGTGGATTGCGATGCTTGAGACATCCTCGGATGCCTGGGACGGCGTGGAGGTTCAGCGCGGCGCGGTCCTGAACGACCCAGCCGGCGGCGGTGAGGGCGGCGTCGATCAGGCGTCGGGCGCGGGCTTCAGGCGGGGTGGGGCCGTCCATGCCAGGGAGGTAACACGGGCCGCCCGGGTGGCGAGATGCGCGGGTTTTGCCCACGTTGCAGAGATGTTTACAGGGATGTAGCGCGATTCCGCGCCGACCGCCCCTCGCTAACCCAATGAAATTATTGGCGGACCCGGCGAGATTCGAACTCACGACCTCTGCCTTCGGAGGGCAGCGCTCTATCCAGCTGAGCTACGGGTCCGGCCGGGCCTGCTTAGACCATCAGGCGGCCGGGCGGAACCCCTGGCGGGCGCGCTCGATGCCGGTGGCCTCGGCGATCAGCGCCTCCATGGCCGCGAAGGTGTCGGCCATGCGCAGGTGCTCCTCCGCCCAGGCGCGCGCCGCCTTGCCCAGCCGCCGGCGCCGGCGCGTGTCGGCCAGCAGGCCCACCGCGGCCTCGGCCAGCAGGTCGGGGCGCAGGAAGGGGAACAGCGTGCCGGTCCTGCCGTGCTCCACGAACTCGCTCACCGTCGGCACGTCGCTGCCCAGGATGCAGCAGCCCGCCGCCATCGCCTCGCGCAGGCTCCAGGACGCCACGAAGGGATAGGTCAGGTACAGGTGCAGGGAGGAGACCTGCAGCATCCGCCGGAAGGCGTCGTAGGGGATGGGGCCGGGGAAGAACACCCGCGCGGGGTCCAGCTGCCCGTCCAGCTCGCGCAGGAAGCGGTCCTTCCAGGTGCCGCCATCCGGGCAGGCCCCGCCATAGGAGACGCCGTCGCCGCCCACCAGCACCACGTCCACGTCCGGGCATTCGCGCAGGATGCGCGGCAGGGCGCGCAGCACGATGTGCGTGCCGCGGTAGGGCTCCAGGTTGCGCGAGACGTAGGTGACCAGCCGCCGGCCCTTGCCGGCGCGCCAGGTGTGGCCGCCCAGCGTGAACTCGGCCCTGGGGTCGGGGCGGAACAGCTCCAGGTCGGCGCCCTCGCGCACGATGCGCAGCTTGTCCTGCGCCCAGGCGGGGTAGGTGGAGGCCTGGAAGCGCGTCGGCGTCTGCCCCAGCGTGGCGACGTCCAGCCCCAGGAAGCTGGTGGCGTTGCGCATGCGCACGACGGAGCGCCGGGCGTCGTCCATGGGGAATTCGGGGTCGAAGTTCACGTCCAGCCCGGCGGGGTCGAAGTGGAACTCGAAGTAGGGGATGATGGGCACGTCGGGCCACACCTCGCGCAGGTGCAGCAGCTCGCCCCAGCCATTGTGGCCCAGGATGGCGTCGGGCCGGTAGCCCAGCCCCACCAGCTGCCGCGCCCGCGCCGCCACCGACTGCGCGCGCAGCATCGCCAGGTCGAACTCGCGCACCAGCGGGTCGGGGTCGGCCAGCGGCTTGCGGACCAGCGGGTACTCCATCTTGCGCACGCCCTGCATGGCGTTGGCGTTGGGCTGGCTGAGGAACAGCAGGTCGTGCCGCTTCTGCGCGATGAGGTGGCGCAGCAGGTGCAGGTACTGGCCCGGGAAATTCTGGTGCAGGAACAGCAGCTTCATGCGGCGGCCCGCGCCTGCATGGCCGCGCGCGCCTCCGGCACGCCTTCCTCGGCGGCGGAGGCGATGGCGGCCCAGCCTTCCTGCGCGTCGCCGCCGCCTTCCAGCAGCAGCCGCCCGTACCAGTAGCGCGCGTTCAGCTGCCCGCCCTCGGAGGCGGCGCGCATCCAGCGCAGGGCGCCGGCGGGGTCCTTGGCGCGGCCCACGCCCAGGTGCAGGCAGACGGCGTAGTTGAAGGCCGAGAGCAGGTCGCCCCCGGCGGCCAGCGCCTCCAGCCGGTCGGCGGCCTCGCGCGCCTCCGCCGTGTCGTTGCCGGTGGCCGAGCCCAGCCGGGCCAGGTCGGCCGCGGCCTCGGCGTCGCCGGCCGCCGCGGCCTTGTCCAGCCAGCGCGCGGCCGCCTCGGCGTCGGGCGGGACGCCGCGCCCCTGCCGCAGCGCCAGGCCCAGCACGCGCATGGCGGTGGGGTGGCCGTGCTCGGCGGCCAGGCGGTACCAGGTCATCGCCTCCGCCTCGTTGGGCGGGCTGCCGTCGGGGGGGTGGGCGTTCATGTCGCCCACCACCGCCGCCGCCTCGCGGTCGCCGGCCATGGCGGCGCGGCGCAGCCAGCGCTCGGCCTGCACCGGGTTGGGCTGGCAGCCCCAGCCCTTCAGCAGCGCCATGCCCAGCCGCGCGCAGGCCGGGCGCACGTCCTGCGCCGCCGCCTGCTCGTACAGCGCGAAGGCGCGGGCCTCGTCGAAGGGCAGGGGCGGGACGGCGGCCTCGTGCAGCGTGCCCAGCACGTAGAGCGCCATCGGCAGCCCGGCCTCGGCGGCCTCTGCCACCAGGCGGCAGGCCAGGGCGGCGTCCGTCCCGCCGTCCAGCCCGTGCAGGCGGATCATCCCCAGGCCCAGCTTGGCCGAAGGGTTCCCCAGCTCGGCGGCGCGGGCGTACCAGCGGGCGGCGGCGGCCATGTCGCGCTCAACCCCGTGCCCGTTGGCGTGCAGCCAGGCCAGCAGCGCCATGGCGGGGGCCGAGCCCGCCTCCGCCGCGGCCAGCGCCTGCGCGGCGGCGGCCGGCGCGTCCACCCGGGGCGGGCCGGGGTCGTCGAACAGGCCGGCGGCGTCGGCGTGGCCCAGCCCCTGCAGGTGCAGCTGCGCCAGCAGCAGGCGCGCCCCGGCGTCGCCCGCCTCGGCGGCACGGTTCAGCCAGCGCACGCCCTCGGCGCGGCTGCGCGGCACGCCGCGGCCCTCGATGTAGGCGCGGCCCAGCTCCCGCCGCGCCTCGGCCTCGCCCTTGGCGGCGCGGCGATACAGGCGCTTGGCCTCCGCCGCCTCGGCGGCGCGCGCCTGGGCGGGGCTGGCCGGCGCCGCGGGTCCGCCCAGCTGCTGCAGCCAGGAAACGAAGCCGCTCAGCATGCGGGGGGATCGAACGCGGGCATCGGGCGATCTAGACCGCGCCTCCGCCCGGAGTCGAGGCCGCGGCCAGGATGCGCCGCGCCGCTTCCGCCGCCTGGGCGCGCAGCTCGGGCACCGCGGTCGCCTCCCACAGGCTGGCCCGGGTGGCGGGGCCCAGCAGGTGCAGCCCGTCCGGCGCGGCGGGGCCCGGCAGCAGCCCCAGCCCGTGCGGGTCAGGCGCCAGCCAGCCGCGCGCCGCCAGCGCCGCCACCAGCGGCTGCGCCAGCAGCCCGGCGCCGTTCTCCGGCCCGGTGCACAGCAGCAGGTGGCGGGCCGGCAGCGAGGCGCCGCCGGCCAGCACGGCGGCGCCGGGGGCGAAGGCGCGCAGCCGGCCGGCCCGGCGGCGCAGCGCGCCCTGCGCCTCCCATTGCGCCAGGCGGGCGGCCACGGCGGGTGGCAGGCGGTGGCGGTGGATGTTCCAGGCGGTGCGGCCGTGGCGCAGGAAGCGGGCGCGCGCCGGGCCGTCCATGGCCTGCCAGGCGTGCTGGAGCTGCGGGCGGAAGCCGTCCAGCCCGGCCTGCCAGGGCGCCTCGCGGCAGGCGGCGCGCAGGGCGCGGGCCATGGCGGCCACCCCCTGCGCCACCGGCAGGGGCGGCGCCGGGCGCGGGGCAGGCAGGGGCGGGGCGGCGTGGGCCAGCGGCGCCCAGCCATGGCGCGACAGCGCGGTCACCGGCGCCGCATGGCCCAGCCGCGCCTTCAGCGTCAGCACCGCGTCCGCCATGGTCAGGCCGGTGCCCAGCACCAGCACCTCCTCGCCCGGGCCGATGGCGGACAGCGCGCCGGGCGCCCAGGGGTCGGCGATCACGCCGGGGCCGCCGAAGGCCGGGGCGGGGGGCGGGTTGCCCAGGCACAGGGCGGCGGCGCGGCCGCGGAGGCCGCCGGGCTCGGCCACCCAGTCGGCGCCCTCGCGCCGCAGGGATTCGACGCGGACGGGCCGGTGCTCCAGCCCCGACGCCAGCTCGCGCAGGTAGCGGCCGTACAGGCAGCGCGGCGCGAAGGCGTCCGGCCCGGCCTCCGGGCACAGGGGGCCCAGTTCCGTCGCGTCCTGCCGGGCCAGCCAGTCCAGGAAGTGCCCGGGTTCCTCGGCGAAGGCGGACATGGCCTTGGCCGGCACGTTCAGCAGGTGCAGCGGGTCCGCCGTGCCGTAGGCCAGGCCGGGGCCGGGCGGCGCCGGGTCCAGCAGCAGGGCCGGCACGCCGAGGCGGCGCAGCTGCACGGCCAGCACGGTGCCGGTGAAGCCGGCGCCGATGACCAGGACGGGGCACGTGTCGGGCATCCCTTCCATGTATGGGCGCGCGCGGCGTCCTTGCAGGGGCGGCGCGGCGGCGGCATCCTGCCGCGCAGGCACCAGACCTCCCGGGAAACGTCCAGATGACTTCGCGCCGCGCCTTCCTCCTGGCCGCGCCGGCCCTCGCCGCCGCCCCTGCCGGCCGCAGGGCGGCGGCCCAGCCCGCCTGGCCCGACCGCCCCATCGCGCTGGTGGTGGGCTTCCTGCCCGGCGGCTCCACCGACATCGGCGCGCGCCTGCTGGCCGACCGCATGGCGCCGCGCCTGGGGCCGAACGCGCGCCTGATCATCGAGAACCGGCCCGGCGCCGGCGGCTCGCTGGCGGCGGAGCACGTGGCGCGCGCCGCGCCGGACGGGCACGTGCTGACCCTGGCCTCCGCCTCCTCCTTCGCCACCAACCCCGCCGCCCTGCCCGACACGGTGCGCTACGACCCGGTGGGCGACTTCACCCACCTGGCGGTGGTCGGCGGCGGGCCGATGTGCCTGGTGGTGCCCGGCACCTCCCCGCACCGCAGCATCGCCGACCTCGTGGCGGCGGCGAAGGCGGCGCGGGCGCCGCTGATGTGGGGCGCCTCGGGCGCCGGGGGCATCGGCCACCTGACGGGCGAGTTCTTCGCCCACCGCGCCGGCTTTCGGGCGGAATTCGTGCCCTATCGCGGCGGTTCCGCCGTGCTGGAGGCGATGCGCAAGGCGGAGATCGACTTCTCGGCGGAGGTGCTGGCCTCGGCCTTCCCGCACCTGCGCGACGGCTCCTCCCGCGCGCTGGCCGTCACCTCTGCCGCGCGCCACCCCCTGCTGCCCGAGGTGCCGACCCTGGCGGAGCAGGGCTTCGCGGGGTTCGACGTCGTCACCTCCAACGTGCTGCAGGCGCCGCGCGGCCTGCCCGACGCCCTGGCCCAGCGCATCAACCGCGCGGCGATGGAGGCCCTGGCCGAGCCCGAGCTGCGCCGCCGCCTGGCCGCCGCCGGGGTGGACCCGGCCGAGCCCTCCAGCCCCGCCAGCACGCGCGACTTCGTGGCGGGCGAGCTGGCGAAGTTCCAGGCCATCGTGCGCGAAACCGGGCTGCGGCTCAGCCGGGGCTAGACGCCCCACCGGGGCGGCCGCACATGCGCGGCATGGACGATCCTCCCGGCCTCGCCGCGCCCGCCGCCGTGCTGGCCGCCCTGGCGCCCCGGCCGGTGGCGGCGGAGGCGCTGCCGCCGGCCCAGGCGCTGGGCGCCGTGCTGGCCGAGGCGCTGCACGCGCCCCGCGCCCACCCGCCCGCCGCCCTGGCGCTGCGCGCCGGCTGGGCGGTGGCGGCGGCCGACACGCTGGGCGCCTCGCCCCACGCGCCGCTGCCGCTGCCCGGCCGGCCGCCCTTCGTGAGCCCCGGCGAGGCGCTGCCGCCCGGGGCCGACGCCGTGCTGCCGCCCTTCGCGCTGGAGGAAGCCGGGCCGCTGGCCCTGGCCCTGGCCGACCTCGCCCCCGGCGAGGGGGTGCGCCGCGCCGGGGAGGACCTGGCGGCGGGCGCGGTGCTGCGCGCCGCCGGGCAGCGGCTGCGCCCGCAGGACCTGCCCGCGCTGGCGGCGCTGGGGCTGGAGGCGGTGGCGGTGCGCCGCCCGCCCCCGGGCGGGGCCGGCGCGGGCGGCGCGGCGGGGCCGCGGCCCGCCCCGGTGGCCGCCCCCCCGGGCGGCCCCCCCCCCCCGCCCCAGGGGGGGGGGGGGGCGGCCCC